>DAOULS010000088.1:0-13029 GCA_034418415.1 Dehalococcoidales bacterium
TAGCCCCGCTGGTAGCCGTCGCCGGCGATGACGAAGCGCGCTTGAGGTGCCCGTTCAAGTACCAGCGGCACCGCCCTGACCAGCATCTCCACATTATAGAGCGGCCGCAGGTGCCGGATGGATATCACGACGGGAGAGCCTTGAACACCAAGTTTGCTTTTCAGAGCTTCATCCGACTTCTGCGGGCTGAACTGGCTGGTATTAATGCCGTTATAGACCTTGGTGATTTTTTCAGGTCGCGCGCCCAGCGTAAGCAGTCCTGCCTTGACCACCTCGGAGTCGCAGATGACCTTGTCCGCCCGTTTCAGGACGTACCCGGCGACGATTCTCCAGATGAAGTTACGGCGGGGGAAGATAAGCACATCCGAGCCCCAGGCGGTAACGACGTAGGGATGAAAGCCGCTGCAGGCGGCCAGCAGGCCGTTATCGATGACGAAGTGGGAATCGAGGACGTCAGGCTTGATTTCCTTGAGCAGCTGGCGAACCCGGAAAATCCACTGGAGGAAACTGAAGTACCTGGTCACCGGCCAGATAGCGGGGGCAAAGCGCTTCAGGTAGTGAATGCGGACGTTTTGATGATAGCCGGGTCTGGTTTTCCAGTAGATGAGGTGGACTTCATGGTCTTTGGCGGCGAAGTAGTTAATCCAGCGCTGGGTGTGGATGCTGGAGCCATCGGCGACATAGCATATTTTCATGTTTATTATATATTACTCTAGCTTCGGGAGATATACAAACCCCTCGACGAGCTCGGGGCAAGCCCTCTTAAACACCCTGTTCAAGGGATATCCTTTACTCTATTATGATATAATTTCGGCATTGGCTATTAAGCGGGAGGAGCATGATGGCAAAGCAACAGGACTGGAAAAAGCTACTTAAGGCAGACCCAACCGATTGGCTGCTGGAGGAGGAAGACCCCGGGGTAAGATACCTGGCTTTACGGGATATAGTCGATGCCGACGAAAAGGAAGTCCAGGCTGCCCGACGTAAAGCCTACCGTGAGGGGCCGATTGCCACCATACTGGATAACATGAACCCGGAGGGATACTGGATAAAACCGGGCAACGTCTATGCCAATAAATGCCGGGGCACGGTATGGTCGATTATCTCGCTGGCGGAACTGGGCGCTTCGATTGAAGAAGATAAACGCGTCGGTGCCGCCTGTGCCTACCTGATAGACCAAGCCCTGTTAAAAAGCGGTCAGTTTTCGCCCCGCAGAATACCCACGAACATGGGACTATGCCTGCAGGGTAATATGCTGTTATCGCTATCGGACCTAGGATACAGGGACAGTCGGCTCGATACTGCCTACGAGTGGACGGCGCGGATGGTAACCGGCGAGGGTGTGTCCAGGAAGGTAAATCCCGACGGTCTTGCCCCCGGGGAAGGCGTGACGGGTCCTTTCCGTTACTTTAAATATATGGGCCCTCAATTTATCTGCCGCACTAATAAGGGTGTGCCCTGCGGCTGGGCGGGTGCAAAGGTAATGATGGCTTTTTCACGTCTGCCGGTCGAGCGCATGACGGGTCTGATTAAAAGGGCAATCGAGACCGGCGTCGATTTTTTCTTGAGCAGCGACCCCTCGAAAGCCGGTTTTCCCGGCCACAGGCTAGGCGTGCCGGATAAAAGGTGGTGGCAGTTCCGTTTCCCATCGTTCTGGGGGGCGGATATCCTCCAGATTGCCGAGGCCTTAACCGGGCTGGGATACGGCAGCGACCCCAGGCTGGCTAATACGTTTAAGCTGATATGGAGCAAACAGGATGAAAACGGCCGATGGCCGCTGGAGTTTGTTGATAATACTCACAAGATGTGGGTGAAATACGGCTCACTGAATAAGCCTAACAGGTGGGTGACCTTGAGAGCCCTACGGGTACTGAAGCGGGCAGGAGAACAGAAGGTTAAATAAAAAGGAGTTACTGTTTCCTGGGCGGACCAAAGGTTCGTAAGTTAACGGGTCCTTCCCAATCAAAACCGACTTCATCAAAGTTCTTGACGCGTTTGGCATCGAGAGTTGGCCCCAGGTAAAGCGCATGGAAGAGAACGGGTTTTCTGATTACTCTAAAGTTCAATGGGCAATGCAGTAGACCTTTGGGAATGAAAACGACTGTTGTCGAGGTGATGGTATGTTTCTCCAGTTCCTTCCCCATCCATAAGTCTATCTCCGCATCGAAGCTTATACAGAGATCCGGCAGTTGCGCTCCGAGGAAAATAAGGAATTCGTCATATTTATGGGCATGGGGAATTGTTTCCCAGCAAACCGGCGCGGTAAACACCTGCCAGCCTATAGTAGCCGTAGATCCTGGAAGGGCGGGCGCCCCCCGGAAATAGGTTTGAGGGCTGGCAATTTCCGGGAAGGGTGGCAGGCTGTTTAGAGAAGTGTAATCATTGGCTTTGGGTTCTGCACCATCGTCAGCCAAGAAGTACTTATCATATTTTTTACCTGTCATGTAGACCTCCTGAAATCCGTACTAATACTTCCCATACTCTTTGGTGAATTCAATCATGGCTTTGAGGTTGGCGGGATTGACCTCGTCGGTGGAGGAGCGGGGGGAGAGTATGTAGCCGCCGCCCTTGCCGCAGTAATCAATCAGCTTTTTGCAGTGGTCTTTAACGTCCTGAACCGTGCCCACCTGCAAGAGCGAGGACGGCACATTACCCTCGATGCAGATGTGGTCTTTAAGAACGTCTTTAGCCCTGAAAATATCTGTCGTATCGAAGCGCGCCAGGAACGAGCCTTTGGGGAACTCCAATAGATACTCCAGTCGGGAGGTAAATTTGCCCTCGAAGAAGATGCAGGGGTAATGACCTCTCTCGATAAGCGCCGCGACCAGCTTCTTAAAGGTAGGCCAGTAGAAGGTCTGGAACTGCTTCATCGACAGGAAATCGTCGGAGCCGCGGGTATTGGTCATGAAAATCCGGGTATAGCCGTTTTCGCCGGGCGGGGGCAGCGGCCTTTCCAGCGTTTGCTGCAGGATAAACTCGCAGGCTTCCATCAACTTATCGGGCTGGCGGAACATATCCATCATTACGCCGGTCATGCCGCGCATGGAGTGAGAAAGGACATCGAAGGGGGGCATGGCAGCGCCCTGAAAATAGGTCGGGAAGCCCATATCACGCACCATCTTATCGAACCTGGCTATCTTGGAGTCCCATTTCTTCATTTCTTTGCCGGCCTTTTCGAGGATGCGGAAAGCCTTCGATACCTTAGGTTCGGTCATAGCCCTGGCCAGCATCTGTATGCCAAAGGGCCCTCCGCCCAAATCAGACAGTTTAGGCAGCAAGGCAAGGCCTTCCATGTTTTCGGCGGTGCGGGACATAAAGGTCCGGAACATGTAGTCCGAAGTATCGCCCATATAAAGGTCGTATTCATCAGCCTTCATGTTATCGACCTCGATAGCCTGGTGTCCCTGATATGGGTCAACGCCGTGGCCGGGCCAGCGCATCGTCCTCGGATTGAGGATTTCCATGGCTTTGCCGGGCATGAACGGCTGTACAAAAGTCATATCCGGCCGGAAGTCCTGAAGCGCCTTATAGTAAGCGTCATACCAGGCATCGAAATCATAATAGGCGGCGGAGCAGGGAATACCGGCATACTTGGCGGGGAAATAACCCATGGAGCTCATGACCGGCACCCTATCCGTCGGCTTAAGCTGGATGGCATCCATGATTCTTTTTTCACGTTCCTGACGCTGCTGTTTGGGGGTCTTGCCTTCGTCTTCATTACGAGCCATTGAATAGTCCTCCGGAATCAGTATTTTTTATCAAGCGCCTGAAAGGCTTTGAACAGCAATTTTTTCAGTCCTTTATCCAGTCCTTCCTTTTCACCAGCGGAAAGGCAGGAAAAAATATCCTTTATGGAGTCGCGGGTCATGGTGCGGAAAAGCGTCCGACCTTTGGCCGTGATGGTCACGTTATACTTGCGGGCATCGGAGGCGCTCCTGACCTTTTTCACCAGACCCTGCGCCGCCATGCGGTTTACCAGCGTGGAAATGGAGTGGTGCCGGCGCAGGGTAATTTTCACGATATCCTGAATCGTTGCCGAACCACGGTTATGATGCAATATGTCCAGCACATACGCCTGTTCCAGGGTAAGGCCGTACCGCGCCAGCTCCTTGCGGCGGGAGCGGTTGATGACGAACGCAGTATGATTGAGAAACCGCCACAATGCGAGGTCGGTATCATCGTCCCCAACGAAGAAATCGGTGCCGGGTTTCACTCTGCTCATGATAAATGACACACTTTCCTGCTATTATAGGATATCGCCGCTGGATTTTCTCAATGCAAGATGCTGGCGAAATTATATCATGTATGATAGAATACTGTCATTAAAAGTCCGGAAAAAATAACAGATTGATATAAAGAAAGGAAGCAAAAATGGCGGAATCAGTTTATGAAAAAAATGCCGTAAGGAAGCCAAATTACGAGGTGTGTTCCGGTATAAAGAACCGACAGAGTCCAACAATGACCTTCATGAGCGAAAAGCAGACGGGCGCACCCTATTACATCGACCTAGGGTGGATTTACGGTATCCCCGAGCCGAACCCCCATGTCATGGAACACGTGCATGATTATGATGAAATCCTCCTCTTTTACGGCGGCGATTACAAACAGCCGCAGGTACTCGGTGCTGAAATAGAGTGTTACATCGGCGGGCAGCCAATCACCTTTAACACGACCACCAGCATGTACATACCGAAAGGCACACCCCACGGTCCCGTTACCTGGAAGAGGTTCGATTACCCCCATGTCCAGATGTCTTTCATATTGGGCACCGGAGACCCCAAAAAAGCCTGGGGCAAAGACATCACGAGCGGCAGCAATAAGCCGTCGAAAAAGACCAAGGACTTCGATTACGAGCAGTACGTTATCCGCAGTCCCATGCGGGAGGCGGGGCCGGGCCAGAAAAACCGGCAGAGTCCGACCATGACCTACATGAGCCGCACACAAATAGGCGTAGCTAACACATATATCGAGTGGGGATGGATATGGGGCGTCGTAGAAGGCGGGCTGCCGAAGATGGTGCACGATAATCTCGATGAGATAGTGCTGCACATCGGCGGCGACCCGAACGACCCGGAGGACCTGGGGGCAGACCTGGAATTCGACATGGGCAACGATGAAATGATATTCAACAAGAGCTTCGGCATGTGGATTCCCAAGGGTGTGCTGCACGGGCCACTAATCTGGCATCAGGTACGTAAGCCCCATATAGAAATGGCGATTATGCTGGGGGCGGGCACCGTGGCGGAAGGCTGGGACGGCAGCTTCTTCGGGCCGGACGGTAAACGCATAAAGATGGGGCAGCGACGATAAGAGCCGCCGCCTTCAAGATAATCAGGCTTAACCGGATATTATCTTACGCGCCAACCGCTTGAGTCGATTTTCAAGTCCGGGAATACGGGCAGCGTCTTTAGGATTTTTAGCCAGAACGGCGACGCTGCCCATCCAGCGCATCTTGCAGAGTCTGGCGTAACCTTTCAGGTTCAAGATGGTCTGACCGATGCCTTCCTCGGCGACGGCAAGACCGGCGAGACGCTTGCCTTCCAGTCGCGGCCAGACAGCGCAGGTGCGGTCGAGGAAGTTCTTGAGCAGGCCGGAAAGCATTTCCATGTAGCCCGGCGTTGCCAGGACAATAGCGTCCGCCGCTATCAGCTTCGGATAGACATCCCGCATATCGTCTTTTATGACACAGTCGCCCTTACGTTTTTTGCCGCCTTTTTCACAGGTGAGGCAGCCGCGACACATTTGTACGTTCATCCTGCGCAGGAGCAACATTTCCACCTGGGCGCCGTGTCGGGACAACTCTTCACACAGTTTCGTAAGCATCCACTCGGAGTTGCCCTTACGCGGCGAGCCGCAGACAGCGACGATTTTCATGGCGCCTTTTTTCATCTTCGGCTAAAGTATATAATACATGTAATCGGCTTTACCATATTAGTGACACGCGGAAGGAGACTCTCATGGACTTGAAACTAAAAGATAAGGTGGCGATTGTTACCGGCACGGGCAGCCAGATAGGCTTCGGCAAGGGAATCGCTTTGATGCTGGCCAGAGAGGGCTGTAATGTTATCAGCGTGGATGTGGATGAAAAAGGAGCCGAGCAGACCGCAGATGAGGTAAAGAAGCTCGGCCGTAAAGCCCTCGCCATCAAGGTGGATATAACCAAAAGGTCGGAAATAGACGCCGCGGTGAAGAAAGTGCTGGCGGAATTCGGGAGGATTGACATACTGGTGAACTGTGCCGGGCGCTCCAGCGGACTGCGTCCTTTCGCGGTGTCCGAGACGGAGCAGTGGGACATGGACATCGACATAAATTTAAGGGGCACGATGAATTTTACCCATGCGGTGCTGCCGCACATGCTGGAGCGGAAATACGGTAAAATCGTTAATTTTTCCACGCACGCGGCGCACCAGCCGACCGGACTGGCCGGGGCGGCGAGCTACATCGCCGCCAAAGCGGGAACGGTGATGTTCAGCAAGACACTGGCCGGCGAGGTCGGCGCGTCGGGAATAAATATCAATATCATCGCGCCGGGGCCGGGGGCGACCAATTTTCACAAAGTAAGCGGGAACGACCCGCGCATGTCTAGTATCGTGGAGATACTAGCCAAGGCAGGCAAGACGACGACGCCGGAGGACATCGCCAACGCGGTGGCATTCCTGGTATCGGATATATCTGCCAAGCTTTCCGGGCAGGTGCTGGAGGTCTCCGCGCCGATGGGTGCGGATAGGGAGGGGCAGAGATAGACGAAGTGGGAATTTATCTTAACGTTCATCCGGAAAAAATACAGGGGAAATACCTCAAGTAAGAATTTTTAAATAACCTGGTTTCTCTGACGGTGACGACTGGACCGGTAGCCTGATTTAATATAAACCGACCGTTTTCCGTTCTTTTCTGAAAGAGGCAGGGCTTCGACAAGGCTAATACGACGGTCTCTCACTCTTTTCCCATGCAAACCAGCGATGGCGGCTTTGGCGTCGGACTTTGATGTCATTTCCACGAATCCATAGCCGCTGGATTGACCACTCCCGATATACTTATCGTTCATGACAACCACCGAGATTACTTCGCCGAAGGCTGTAAATGTGTCCCGAAGTTCATCTTCAGTAGTTTCGAGAGACAAGTTGCCTATGTAGATATTCATACTGCCGCCTTTCAACAAATAGTTAAGGTTTAATCAATATTGATGCTTGGCAAGTAATAATCGGCACAACTAACGGTATCAAATCGCTTAATATCTTCGGCTTCTGCCGCCACCCTGGCGGCCTCCCCGGCCGCTGCCATAACCCCGGCTGCCATAACCGCCGCTTTTTCTATTCCCGAAATTGCCGCCACCGCCACGATTATCGGGGCGGGGACGGGACTCATTTACCACGATGGTGCGGTCTTTCAATGACTTGCCGTTAAGTCCTGTGATAGCCGCCTCGGCCTCGGTTTTCGAGCCCATTTCTACGAAGGCGAAGCCCCTGGGACGTCCGCTGATTTTATCAGAGGGAATAGCTACGGAATCTACCTTACCGTAAACGCCGAATTCCGCCGACAGTTCATCCTCGGTGACTTCATAAGAAAGATTACCCACATAGATTTTCATAGATTACCCTTCCTGAAAATAAAGTTGAAGTATCTGAAAACACAATAACAGAGGTAAAGCAAAAAGGTATCACTTCCGGACCGGATTACCAATCCGGAAGTGACATAGGATTAACCTAAACTAACTTTCCGCTCTTACCTTGCGGAAACAGTCGCTGCAGTAGACGGGTTTATCGCCGCGAGGCTGGAAGGGGACTTCGGTTTCTTTACCACACTGGGCGCATACGGCAGGGAACATCTGGCGCTGGGCGCCGTATCCGTTGCCGAAACGCTGGGATTTCCTTGCCTGACGGCATTCCGGACATCGCTTGGGCTCGTTGGTATAGCCTCTGGACTGGAAGAATTCCTGGTCTTCGGCGCTGTGTGTAAAGGTAGCGCCGCAATCCGCACACGTAAGGGACTTATCCTGAAAACTCACTGGATGACCTCCTCTCCTAGATATTAGTTAGCGTTTTGGTCATCCAGCTCTTGAAAGAAATCCGTTTGAGGGGCTTCCGGGAAGCGTGTAATAACCCAAACCTGAACTTATATTTATTATACCATAAATATAAAGTTTCAATAAGAGGGGTATTTTTTAAAAATTGCACGTCTTTTACAGCTAAAACCACGTATAAAAACTTAATATTTGACAATAGTTGCTGAAGGTAATAAAATATCCCTACTGTTTACTAAAAACAGAAGTCGGGCACAACAAAGGAATATCTATAATAATATAGGGAATTTTGTATTGAAATCCTGTAATTATCGTGTTAAATTGCAGATATCAAGATTTCAAGATACAATACAGCCCGGAGGGAGGTGAACTTATGTGACACGAAAAGGAAAGACCCCGGAGTAAATTGTGTATTTTTAGGAGAGGCAAATTATGTGGAAAAAATTTATTAAGTATTCGATACCACTGACCATTTGTTTAATCCTTGTTCTTTCCGCGGTTCTAGTCGCGGGGTGCGGCGGGGGCGGCACAGAAGCTACCGAAATCGTGATAGGTGCTTCTCGTGACATTACCGGCCCGCAAGCTGGTTTCCAAGCATTTGGTTTCGCTCCTCTTTATAAGCAATGGGCAGACGAAATCAATGCTGCTGGCGGCCTCGATGTCGGAGGGAAGAAACTCCAAATCAGAATAATAGAGTATGATGATGCCAGCGACACATCTGTCTGCGTCAAGAACATTGAAAAGCTATGCACGCAGGATAACGTTAATTTCCTCTTCGGGCCTACCGGCACCGCCATGCTTTTCGCTGCGGCACCAATCGCCAACAAATATAAGACAATCATGCTCTGCGGCGAAGGCGGCGCTACCACCCTCGAGCCGCTGATGGCTGAAATGCCCTACGTCTTCTCTGTTTTGAACTATTCCAACCACTTCCAGATACCCGTGTTTGTGGACCTGATTGAAGAAAAGGGCGCTCAGACGGTCTATATCTGCTTCATGAACGACCTGCATGGCGCTGAATACAACCTTACCATGCAGAGTGAGTGCGGTTTGAGGGGCATCCAAGTCCTGCAGGCCAAGAGTATCCCGATTTCCATCACAGACATGGACCCGATAATCAAGGAAGCCAAGGATTTGAATCCTGATGTCTTCTGCATGTTCGCTTACCCCAACCAGAACATTCTTTTCATGCAGACAGCCTTAGCCCTTGATTTCAGTCCGAAATGCATTCTCATTGGCCCAGGCTGTAACTTCGAGTTCTTCAACCTCACGTTTGGCGCAGCTCTAGAGGGTGTTTGTGGTGAAGGGGCATGGAACAAGAAGAGCTCGCCCGCGGCAGCTGCTTTTGCAGAGAAATTGACGGCTCTGGTCGGCGTAGGCAATGAGGACTGGTGGGGAGCTGACGTATATCAAGCTTCCCTCGAGTACTTACAGCAGGCAATCGAGAAGGCTGGAACGCTTGATACCGACGCAATCCTGGATGTTTACCGGACCACACATTTCCAGACATTAGTAGGAGATATGTATTGGGATATCCAGGGTGAAAATGGCGGCGGTCTCCTGCCGAAGGAATGCTACCTAGGCCAGATAGGACAATGGCAGAGCGGCATCTTCGAAGTTATTGATAATGATGCAAACAACACCGCGCCATTCATCTATCCCAAGGCGCCGTGGCCTTCATCCTAATCCTGAAAACTAAATAAAAGCACATAACTACAATTGACAGGCTATCTGGAGGTCATACCCGGGAGCAACTCCCGATGGTATCCTCTTATAATAGACATTAAATATGACCTTCAGGTAGCCTGCTGGTATAATTTCCTATAATAATGTATAATATTGCGGACGCTTTTGAGATAATATAATGGAACAATTTTTAAATATTTTCCTTGGCGGCCTATTCATCGGTGGTGTGTATTCTCTGGCCTCCATGGGGCTTAGCCTGCAGTACGGCGTCGCCAAAGTATTTAACATCGCTCACGGCGAGTTTTTGATGTTCGGCGCTTTTATTACCTACTGGCTGCAGGGATATGGAGTTGACCCTTTACTTACCATCATAATAATTGCGCCGATAATGTTTATTGTTGGCTTTATCCTTTATCGTACTGTTTTCACAGGAATAAGGTTAAAGGCACCTAACCCGGGGGTTTTTGAGAGCAATGGCTTACTAGCCGCTTTCGGGCTTTATTTCATCGTTCAAAACATTGCGGTTCTCATCTGGGGCTCAACGCCGTACAGCTACTCCTACTTGAACACCAGCATTAATATAGGCGGTTCAGATTTCCATACAAACAGGATAGTGGCGGCAGCATTTGCCGTCGTCATCGGTATTGCGTTTTATTTATTCCTGGCCAGCACACGTACCGGCAAGGCAATCAGGGCGGCTGCCCAGGACCCCGCTACCGCCGGTCTGATGGGCGTGAACATTAATTTTGTGCTGGCGCTGTGTTTCGGCTTCGGCGCTGCTATGGCAGGCGTCGCCGGCGCGCTTATCAGCGTCTGCTATCCCATAAATACGGTTATGGGTTTGGGGTATACCGTTATCGCCACGGTGGTTATCACGCTGGGCGGGCTGGGCAGCATACCCGGCAGTTTTATCGGGGGTTTTATTCTGGGTATTATTGGCACCGGCGTTGCTTTCTGGCAACCGGGCTTAGCCGTAGCTTCTTATTATGTGATATTCATTATCTTATTGCTGGTACGACCTAAAGGCATCATGGGAAGATAAAGAAATGGACTTGAGCAATATAAACTGGAGACAACTCGGCATAAATGCAGGGATACCTCTGGTAATCCTGGTGATACTGGCTTTAATGCCACTATACGGCTGGGAATATGGCGTTACGTTGTTCTCCAGCTTCCTACTGTATATTATTATTACCATAAGCTGGACGATATTCTCCGGCATTACCGGCTATATCTCACTGGCGACGGCCGCATTTTACGGGATTGGTATATATGCTGCGGCTATATATTATCCTTCTACCGGAAACGCACTACCTTTAATTGTGGTTGTTCTTATTGCGGGAGCAGCCAGCTTTGTCATCGCCTTTATCGTCGGCGCGATAACACTTAGACTAAAGGGAATCTACTTCGCCATGTTTACCTTCGGTCTCGTGCTGTTGGTGAAGGAGGTCATCTATTATTGGGAAATTGTTGTAGAAGGAATACGTGGTCGCATTGTCGCTCTTGAAAGCAACGAAACCGTATATTATTACCTGCTGGGCATATGCGTTGTTACCCTGCTTGTCGCCTATTTTATAAGACGGTCAAAATACGGGCTGGCATTGCAAAGCATCGGTGAGAATGAAGAGGCGGCAGCACACATCGGTGTCAATGTTACCATGACCAAAATAATCACCTTTGCCATCAGTGCAGTTTTCATGGCCGCTGCCGGCGTTATCATGGCGACAAAAACCACCTATGTCGACCCAGGCACGGCGTTTAACCCGATGATGTCTTTCAGTCCGGCACTGATGGCTATTTTCGGTGGTATGGGGAATCTGTATGGCCCGGTAATGGGCGCGGTGATATTTACCGAAATCCAGGAGATATTACAGACGGGAAGCCTGAAGAATTACTATATGCTAATCTTTGGCATTATTCTGATCGCTACTATTCTGTACCTGCCTAATGGTCTGATGGGACTAATCCAGAATCTATGGAGACGAATCAAGGGAGCAAGAAGTGCACCTACTCGAGGGTGAAAAGGTAACTAAATATTTCGGCGGTCTGGCGGCGGTCTCGGATGTCGATTTTTACATCGACGAGGGAGAGATATTGGGCCTGATAGGCCCGAACGGCGCCGGCAAAACAACCCTGTTTAATTTGATATCGGCGGCGCTCGAGCCCAAGCCGGGAATAATAAAATTCAAGGATAAAAAAATAAACGGACTCAAGCCGTACCAGATATGCCGGCTGGGTATAGCCAGGACTTTTCAAACGGTTAAAGTATTCGGCAATATGCCGGTAATGGAGAATGTACGGGTGGGCTCGCTTTTCGGGCCTTTCAAAGGGCTTTCAACAGCAGAGGCAACCAAGGTAGCTACGGAATTACTGGAGTTCGTGGGACTATCGGACGTTGCTTTCACACCGGCCAGAGACCTGACTCTGGCGCACCAGAAGCGACTCGAAGTAGCCAGAGCCTTAGCCACGAAACCGACACTGCTCCTGTTAGACGAATTGATGGCCGGTCTTAACCAGACAGAACTTCTCGAGGCCATGGAGCTGATAAGGCAGATACAAAAAAGAGGTATCACGATTATCATGATAGAGCATGTGATGAAGGCTATTATGGGTATCTGCGATAGAATTATAGTTTTACATCACGGGAAGAAAATTGCTGACGGAACGCCTCAAGAAGTAGCCAACAGTAAAACGGTAATCGAGGTATATCTGGGAGAAACATCAGATGCTGGAAGTTAATAACATAAACGCTTTTTACGGCAATATACAGGTACTCTGGGATGTCAGCCTGAAGGTTAACGAGGGGGAGATAGTAGCCCTTATCGGCGGCAACGGGGCGGGGAAATCAACCCTGGTCCATGCCATCACCGGTTTGCTACCTATAGCCTCGGGCAATATCAAGTTTCTCGATCAGCAAATAGACAAGCTGCCGCCCCATATCATTACCGAGCTGGGGATTTCTCACATACCGGAAGGCAGGAAGCTCTTTACTGAAATGAGTGTCCGTGAGAACCTGGAGATGGGCGCGTATTCCAAGCCCGCCTGGAAGAAAAAACAGGAAACACTGGAGCGTGTTTACAAAATATTCCCCCGGTTGAAAGAGAGAGAGAAACAGCTGGCGCGTACATTGAGCGGCGGTGAGCAGCAGATGGTGGCGATGGGGCGGGGGCTGATGTCCATACCCAAACTGTGCATCATCGATGAGCCATCAAACGGCCTGGCACCGATGGTAGTAATGGAAGTCTTTAAAATCGTTCAGGAGCTGCGCGACCAGGGCATCACGATACTGCTAATCGAGCAGAACGTAAGGCATACTTTAGAGA
>DAOULS010000089.1:0-41418 GCA_034418415.1 Dehalococcoidales bacterium
GACTGTGGAGTCGCTTCGACCCGGATGATTTCACCATCGATAAATTCCTCTCCAACCCGGAATCGCGCCGCAAGCAGTGGTATATCTTTAAAGAAGGACTGATGACGGATAAAGCACGTCCCAATGATGCTCACGTTGCCATCGCGGAACTGCACAAGATGGGCAGGCTCGACTGCGTCATCACGCAGAACATCGATAACCTCCACCAGAAAGCTGGCGTACCCGACGACGTTGTCTTTGAGCTTCACGGTAATATGCAGTGGGCGGTCTGCCTTGAGTGCGGTCGCCGCTACTCCTTTAGCGAAATCAAGGCGCGACTTGACGCCGGCGAGGATATCCCCGACTGCCCGGACTGTCGGGGGATGCTCAAGCCGGCTATCGTCATGTTCGGCGAGCAGCTGCCTTACGATGTTCTGGAAGAAGCCGGCCGCCGCGCCAGGAACGCCGACCTTTTCATCGTTATCGGCTCCACGCTGGTGGTTTACCCCGCCGCCTATATGCCCCAGTACGCCGTTCAGTCCGGCGCCAGACTGGTAATCATCAATCAGGGCGAGACCCCCCTGGACCGTGAGGCGGTCGTGCGTATCTCCGCCAAAGCCGGCGAGACCATGTCGGCGATTGTCGGTCGGGTAAAAGCCAAGACCTCCCCATAACCTTGCTTCCCCTTAGTCCTATATCCAAAGTTTGATTTTACCGCTGTTCATGCGTTAAAATATCACGAACTGTCCGCAAATACAGCTTTGGAGGTACCGCGTGAATACTACTGATTTCCTGAATATTGCTACTGCCATCTGCCCCGACCAGACCGCTATCGTTTTCGAGGATAAAAGGTACACCTTCGCCCAGCTCAATGAGCGCGTCAATCGCCTGGCACACGGCCTGATGAAGCTGGGCGCTAAAAAGGGCGCCGTTGTCGCCTTTCTTCAGGTCAACTGCAACCAGTGCGTGGAGACCTATTTCGCCGTCGCCAAGACGGGCGCTATTTATTTACCCATCAACTTCCGCGCCAAGGAGAAAGAGCTTAGCTATATGCTCAACTCCGCTGAAGCGTCTATTTTAGTCGTCGGCGAACGCTATATTCCCATGATTCAGTCCATCAACCCGGACCTTAAAAACCTTGTACACCTGGTTTCTATTGAGAAAAAACACCCGGACATGCATTATTACGAGGACTTAATCGCGAATTCGCCGGCGGATGAAGTTGAAACGCCCATCGACGAGAAGGAAACCACGATTCTGATGTACACCGCCGGCACCACCGGCTTCCCCAAGGGCGTGATGCTCTCCCATAACAGCTTCAGCACCTATGTCCTGGAGAACGTGTCCCCGCCCGACCCCGAAACCAGCGAGCGCAATATCCTCACCGTGCCTCTGTATCACGTCGCCGGCATCCAGGCGATGATGGCGGCCATCTACGGCGCGCGGACGCTGGTCATGGAGCGCCAGTTCGAGCCGGAGGAGTGGATGACGCTGGTGGAAAAGGAAAAAGCCAACCGCGCCATGATGGTGCCCACCATGCTCAAGCAGCTCCTCGACCACCCCGATTTCAAAAAGCATGACTTATCCAGTCTCAAGGTAATCACCTACGGGGCCGCCCCCATGCCCCTCCCCGTTATCCGCAAGGCGCTGGAGGAATTTCCACAGGTCAGTTTTATCAATGCCTTCGGGCAGACGGAAACGGCCTCTACCATCACCGCCCTCGGTCCGGAAGACCACCATATCACCGGCACGCCGGAAGAAAAAGAGAAGAAATTAAAACGACTGGCATCCATCGGCAAGCCCATGGCCGACGTCCAGATGAAGGTCATCGACCAGGAGACCGGCGGGACGCTCGGCCCCAATCAGGTCGGCGAGATTCTCGCCAAGGGCCCCCGCGTCATGAGCGGCTACTGGAAGGACGAGGAAAAGACGAAAAAGACCATCGATAAGGACGGCTGGGTGCATACCGGCGACATCGGCTACGTTGACGATGACGGCTATTATTTCCTGGCCGGCCGCTCCAGCGATATCATCATCCGCGCCGGCGAGAACATCTCCCCCGAGGAGCTGGAAAACGTTATCCGTGAAGTTCCCAGTGTGGAGGACGTGGCGGTCATCGGCGTGCCGGACGAGACCTGGGGCGAGGAGCCCCGCGCCGTGGTCATTCTCAAGAAGGGCGTGGAGAAGTCCAAAGCCGTGGAAGATGAAATCATGGAGTACTGCCGTCAAAAGCTCGCCAGCTTCAAGCGACCCCGCTCCGTGGTCTTCGTGGATGAACTCCCGCGCAATCCCTTGGGCAAGCTCGTCAAGCGGGAAATCAGGGAAAAGTACGGCAAACCCTAGTCGGGTTTAGTCTGTGAACTGAAAGCTCTCTATCAGGTGCTCGAAGACGGATTCGGCCTGGTCGCCGAATTCTTCGACCGCCAGCACCGATATTTTCCAGATGTACCCCTTGTAATCGAAGTAAACATCGCGGACTATCAGGTTCTCGGAATTCAGATAATTCCCCAGAATTGTCGTGAAGTAGACCAACTTGTACCCGCTGATACCGGCGACTTCTACATTAGTCCGTTCGTAAAGTTGAAAATACGCATCGTTTTCTTCGAGGACTCTAATATGCTCGTCCGCCCAGGCGGTGGCATCCTGGCGACCCGCGATAGGAGGGCTAAGCATCACGTAAATCTGAATGTCCGCTTTTTCCTGGGTTCTTTCGGGGTCCGAATACAGTAAGCTAACCGATGGCTCGCGTCCGTTATCTTCGAATGCGTCCGGGGTCAACGGTGTGTATGAAGGGGGATACTCGAAAGAAAAACCGATGCCCAGCTTGACCGCGTCTGCCCTGGCGTATTCGTTGCCTCCGCACCCACCCGCAATAACCCCGAGGATTAGCAGCAGGGAGATAAATAACGCTATCGCTTGTGTAATTTTCATCTTGTTAAATATTATAGTGTTTCAGTAGGGCAGCGTCAAAAAGTACGACGTTTCGGTCTTGCGTTGTCGGAAAACGCTGGAACTGCTAAGATAATCAGGAGTCTTTAGAAAAGGTGTTTTAATGTCCGTTCTTTCCGGCAGTGATATCCGCCGTCTGCTCAAGCATAACCCCCCGCTTATCGAGGGGTGGCTCAATCTGGACGAGCAGGTGCAGGCTAACGGCTTCGACCTCACCCTGCGGGATATCGCCTTGATGAAGTCGGGGGGAACAATTGCTGTGTTGAATGATGAAAGGGTGCTTGCCGACCTCTCCCCGCTGGCTTTTGGTGCTGATGGGTTTATCGACCTTGCCCCCGGCGTTTACATGGTCACCTATAATGAAGTCGTCCACCTGCCGAAGAACATCATGGCTCTGGGCCGTCCCCGCTCCTCCCTCTGCCGCTGCGGGGTAAACGTGGGCACGGCGGTCTGGGACGCCGGCTACGAGGGGCGCTCGCAGTCGTTGCTGACGGTGCACAATCCGCGCGGCTTCCGCGTGCAGCAAAACGCCCGCATCACGCAGCTTGTTTTCATGGAGCTTACCGGCGACTCTGAAGGCTATAACGGCTTGTACCAGGGCGAGAATATCTGATTAGGGTTTTTGAGCGTAGTAAAAAATCTTGTATGAGCCTCGGTTGGGTTTGTGCAAACCGCGCTCTCTGCTGGCGGCGTATGTTTTAATACCGGTGAAACCGGCGCTTTTCAGCAAAGGTTTAACTTCTGCTGGTGAATAATATCTCTCTTTAATTTTTATATCGGTCCGTTGCCAGTTTTTAGCTTTACGCTGGAAGATTGTAGCGTGAAACTGGGCTGTCCTGCTTTTCTTGTTGTAATCGCCGTAGTGGACGAAAAAATACTCCGGGGTTTCTTTAATTTCTTTCGAGACTTTCCACCCTTTTTCAAAGGTCTTTTCCGTATTCAAGTCGAAGATGAATATCCCGCCACTGACCAGGCATTTATACACGTTTTTGAATGCCGCCATAAGCCCTTTGGAGGTCATGATATGGTTCAAACTATCGAATGTAGAAAAAACCGCATTATATATTGGGGGTAGCTTAAAATGACGGGCATCCGCGATGATAAACTTTGCTCCGGGTGCGTTTTTTCTGGCGAACTTTATCTGGTTGGCGGAGCCGTCGATGCCCGTGACCTTATAGCCTTTTTCCGTGAGGACTTTCGCCAGCTGCCCGCTGCCGCAGCACAGGTCGAGCACTTTGGCTCCATCCGGCAGTTTTTCTCCGGCGATATCCTTTAGTACAGGGAAAATACGCTCGCCGAAAGCCTTCCACTCAAGATTATAAAGCCAGGCGAAATCATCGTAAGCGGTATAGCGTTCCATATTGGGGAATAATAGCATAATTCAGGGTGGATTTAAAGATGTTTTTAAAACTGCCCCGCCACCCACTCCGGTACTTCCACCGTGCCCATGATTACCGGCTTCTGGTGGCAGTCGCTGCCGCCGGTCATCATCAGGTTGTACTCCCGGCAGAAATTTATATAATGCTCGGTCGTTTCCTTGTCGTTGCGCGAGTGCCAGCATTCCACTCCGTCGATATATCCCATCATCTCCCCGAGGATGATTTTCGACTGTTCACCAAGGTAGCTGGTAATGCTGACCAGCGATGTCCCGTTGGGGTCGTTGGGATGGGCTAAAATCACTTTGCCCCCCGCCCCCCTTACCAGCGCCGCGGCTTCCTCCGGCGTCAGCGGGTATTTGGGCACATCGCACTTTATCAGGTATTTGTCGAAGGCTTCCTGCCGGCTGGTGACAACCCCCTTTTTTATCAGGTAGTCAGCAATGTGCGGTCGACTCAACACGCCGTCCACGCTTGCCTGCATTTTGTGCAGGTCGGCATCGGTGAAAAGGGGCAGGTTCTCCTTCCTGAACTCCCGGTTCAGGTTGTCGATTATCTGCCGCGCCCTATGCTCGCGGTGGTTCCTGATTAACATTAATTTATCGTTCAGCTCCGGATTGAGATAGTCGAAGCCGTAGCCCAGAAAGTCCAGCGAGACCGACCTTTTATTATAGGTGAAGGTGACGTTCAGCTCCACGCCGCTTAGATAGCGGATTTCACTGGCGGCCGCCAGCTCTTCGGCACGCCT
The DNA here is from genome assembly GCA_034418415.1 of Dehalococcoidales bacterium. Classification (GTDB taxonomy): domain Bacteria; phylum Chloroflexota; class Dehalococcoidia; order Dehalococcoidales; family RBG-16-60-22; genus RBG-13-51-18. Next base: position 5,053 of record DAOULS010000089.1, read on the forward strand.
CTGGTGGCTGATGGCGTCGTGGTCGGTAATGGAAATAAAGTCGATGTTCCGTCTTTTCGCCTCTACAAAGACTTCCTCAATGGGCAAAGCCCCGTCCGACCCCGTTTTAGTATGGATGTGTAAATCTATTTTCATTTTTTCTCGTACCTGGTGATGTACCACTTCTCCGGCGGGTCTTCAGTTGTATCAACGACCAGGTGCACCAGGTTGAGTCCCGGATTTTGCTGCTTCAGGGCCTCCAGGTCCACCGCCTCGAACTTCTTTTTATTGTTCAGGTAGGCCTCCTCGGTGAGGGCATTGGAGACGTAATTATCTTTATCACGCGCCAGTATCCGCCGGATGCTTACCTCCTGCGGGCACTCCGTCTGCAGGATTATAAACGTAGCCCTGTTTTTCGCCGCGATGGCGGCCGCCTGCTGCCTTAACGCCTGCGTCACGAACGTCGCGTCGAGGATGACGTTTTTATTGCTCTTAAAAGCCTCGTCCGCCTGCGCGAACATCACGTCGTAGACCTGCGTCCGCTTCTTCATGTCCCCGGCCACCTTGGAGTCGAAGATGTCCTGGTTTTTCATCACCTCCAACCGGATGATGTCCGTCCTCAAGAGCTTGCCGCCCTTGATTTTATGCACCTCCTCGGTCGTCTCCGTTTTCCATGTGCCCGGCAGGCCGCAGGCGATGAGCAGAAATCCCGGTTTCAAGGTATCCTTGATATATTTGGTAAACGGCTCTTTCATTGTGTTACCCTCTTGGTTATTGTCCCTCTTCTATTCCGTAGACCTGCCTGGGTGTAAGGTATTCGGGGAATCTGTCCAGCAACTCAAGGCGAACCATATAGCAGAAATGACAGGCATCGACGTAGCGGCCGTTGCACTTTACCTTGTATTCTTTAGCTAAAAGAGCCGGCCCTCCTTTGACCAGGGGACCGCAGATTGGATGTGAGTCAGCCCTATAATTTTTGACCATCTCTGCCAGCGGTGTCTCCCAGGCGTTGCCCATACTTATCCCCTGACATATGTGTACATTCCCGTAATTATCAAGATGGACTCTGGATAGAGATTCAAGTTCTTCATAGGGGCATGTAGTAAATTCTTGCCACGATTTTCGCGGAAGGCCTGCGGTTAATTTCTCCACGGCTCTGCCTCTGAACATGGTGTTGCCGCCGATAATCGGTTCTCCCTTGTGCTGCTCTTCGCCCGTAGCGGTGGTGACCGAGGGCTTTTCAATAGAGATTTCGGCGGCAGGGAGGTTCAGCTCTAGCGCCGCCTTTTGAGCGCGAATCGCGGGATTATCCTCTTCATTCTCATAATGATACGGGTCGTTACTGGTACGGAAATCGTCGATTCCCAGTTCGGAGAGAGGTTTCAGCCAGAGCTTAATATCCTCTACTGACGTGGCGAAGTAAGAATTGGTCACGATACCCACCCGGAATCCCCGGTCCCTCGCCATTTTAACTCCCTCAAGCATGATGGGATAGTAAAGGAAAGGTTCGCCTCCTTCATAGTATATCCAATCTATCGTGCCGATTTTTGTGGCTTCATCAAGGAGCTGCCGTATCTGCTTTGTAGTGAAGGTGCCTTTAGCACGCGGGCTGCTGTATAAAAAGCAGTGGTCGCATTCGGAATTACACATATAGGTCAGTAAAAAATGCAGTCCCGTTAACATGATTCACTTCCCCTTCCGACTATAAAATCATCTCCAGTTCAATCTCGTCCCGAATCGGTATGTCGTCGTTGCCCAGGAGCGGAATCTCCGGCTTGAGTTCGCGTGATTTTTCGACCGCGTTGGGATAGACCGTCTTCAGCCGGAAGCCGCGTTTCTGGTAGAATTTCAAGGCTTTCGTATTATCGTTGGTGGTTATCAGGCGCAGTCGCTTGCAGCCTTCTTCCTTGGCGAATTTTTTTATCGTTTCAATCAGCGTGGAGCCCATGCCGATGCCTTCTATGGTGCTGTCGAGGCTGATTATCTCGCAGTCCTCATCTTCCAGGAAATAGGTCACCAGCCCCACGGGTTCGTCCTCCAGTATCGCGATGAACCCCGGCAGCTCATCCACGTGATAGATGCTGCCCCGCACCACCATCCTTACCGAACCCCACATTTCGTTTATCAGGCTGGCTACCCAGGCTTTATCGCCGTGGTCTATCGGCCTGATATAGATGGGTTTGACCGACTTTTCATTGTTATTTATTAGTTCGTCCAAAATAAACCTCCGGAAATCAGTGGATTTTTATAAATACCCCGATGTCGGCTCCGGCAGTACCTGGTATTCCGGCTTTAGTTCTATTATATCCCTGATTAAGTGAATTAATTCCTTTAGTTTATCCGCCTGGGCATCGGAATTAGTGTATTTATCGTCCCAGAGCAATTCCTTAATATTGCCGTCGTACGCCACCTTGAAATAGTAGGTGGCATAAGGGGTCACCTCCGTTTTCAGCTCGCCCTCGGGAACGGTTATGGAAAATTTGTCCGGGTAATTGAAAAAGTCTATCTCTACCATCTTCTGGTAAATACTGTCCATTTCCTCTGCGGTTAAATTGAAGCTTATCGTAATTGCCGGGTCTGTGACCATGTCCTTGGTGAACGTGCCCTCGAAAGTATCAAGGGTATTTCTGCCGGTAACGCCGTACTTGAAGATGAAATTGAAGCCCTCTTCCTGGGCATTATCACCGGCTCCGCCGCAACCAGCTAGGATTAACACTATGCTTGAAACTATAATTAAAATTGCCTTTTTCATCTCGTCACCCCCGTGTAGCCCTCCGCCAGCTTGAAATAGCCCCTCGCGTTGGCGATGATTTTCTCTTTCTCCCCGGCGGAGATATATTTATCGTCGTACTGGAAGCACCCCACCTTGCCCCGCACGTAGGCACGGTAGCACTTGTAGAAGTTGAGCAGTTCCATTATCTCTTTGTCCCCGCTTTTGCTTACGTACGACTTCACAAATATGTCCGAAAGGTCTTGACGACCGAAATGGTCGAGGTCCATTGCCAGGAAGGCGATTTCCGCCACCACGTCGGTGTACCTTAGCCGGTCGATGAACTCGATGCAGTCGTAGATGCAGATGTCATTGCAGAAACAGATGTGAGCCGCGTGCAGGTCGCCGTGGCAGTCGCGCACCCTCCCCTCCGCCATGCGCTTGCGGAGCAGGGCGTTGTTATCCTTTATAAAGTCCTCGGTGTAGGTCTTGATGTTGTTAAAGGTCTCCGGCTCGATAATGACACCGAAGTATTTCTCCGTTTGCTCGAAGTTCTCGGACGTGTTCTTGATAACGGCCTCGATGCCTCCCAGGCGGGTAATTTCCTCGCTGGCGGCGGCTTTTCTGTGAAAGTCCACGAGTATTGCCGCCACCCTCTCCACCATTGACGGCGTCACTTTATCTTGCTTGAGCAGGACGTCCATCATTTTGTCCTGCGGCAGCCGCCGCATCCTGACGGCGTACTCTTGAGCCTCTCCCCTCCCCCCGATAATATACCCCTTTTTGTCTTTGGTTATCGGCACCACCCCGAGGTAGGCGTCGACGCAGAGCCTGCGGTTAAGTTCCACCTCTTTTTTACAGAAATAAAGGCGCTTTTCCAGCGTGGTGTAGTCTAGGAAGCCCATGTCCACCGGTTTCTTGACTTTATAGACGTATTCCCCGGCCAGGAAGACGTAGGATATCTGCGTCTGTACCAGCTCTACCTGTTGCGTCGCCTCCGGGTAAGCCTGCGGGTCAAGGAGTGCCTGTACCAATTCCGGCAATTTCGCCATTTTCCTGCTTCACTCTCCTGCGACTATATAACGGAGATATTGTTCCCTGGTTGTGTGGAAATATCTTAATGCTGCCGTGAATTACGGGGAAAGACCGGCAGGACGGACTATTTGGCCGCCTTCGCCTGCGCCTTTTTCTTTTCGGCAAGTTTTTTTGCCCTTTTCAGGTGCTTGTGCCAGGCGTTCCGCTTCGTCTTGTTCATCAGTAATAATATAGCCTAAATCGGGATTTACCGCTACCCCCTCCCCTTTACCCAGTCCGCCGAAGGAGCGGTCGTAGGTGCGCTCTATCTCCGGCGGGAAAACGCAGGCCGGCAGTTCGTGCATTTCCAGGTGGTAGGCGATGCACTCGCAGCACTTGCCCTTGCGCGGGCACGGCTCGTAGGTGCAGTTGCATTTGGCTTTATTAGTCTCGATATTGCATTCCATTTGATACCCCTGTTAAAAGTCTTTTTAATGATTAAAGAGGCCAGATGAGCGGTATTATCAGCACGCTCAAGCCCCAGAAAATCAGGTTGAGCGGCACGCCTACCTTGGTGAAGTCCGTAAAGCGGTAGCCCCCGGGCGAATAAATCATCGTGTTGGTCTTGTAGCCGATGGGCGTGGCGAAGCTCGTGGAGGCGGCGAAGGTAATGGCGATGAGCAGCGGACGCGGGTCCAGATTCAGAGACGCGGCGGTGGTGAAAGCCAGCGGTGCCAGGATAGCCGCGGCGGCGTTATTGGACATAGCTTCCGTAAGCACCGCCGTGACGATGTAGAACGTTGCCAGCAGGACGATCGGCCCGTGACCGGCCAGCGGCTGCAGGACGTGTGTCGCCAGCCATAAGGTGGCGCCGCTATCTTCTAGCGCTAGCCCCAACGGCAGGACGCCGGCCAGCAGGAAAATTATCTTCCAGTCGATTGCTTTATAAGCCTCCTCGATGGTCAGGCACTGCGTCACCACCATGGCCACCGCGCCCAGTATGGCTGCCAGCATGACGGACAGTACGTTGAAAGCGGTCAGAAATACTACGACCAGCAGCGCCGCCAGCGCGATGAAAGCGCGGTCCTTTCTAAGGTAGAGGTCGGTCAGCTCGTTGGTGACGATTATGTTGGGCGAGTTCATGATGTGGGTGATGTCGTCCTTGTGCCCCTGGAGCAGTATCGTGTCGTTCTCTCTTATCTTGATGTCCGCCAGGCGTTCCCGCAGCGTGCGCCCCCGCCGCTGAATGGCAAGTATGTTGAGCCTGTGACGGCGGAAGATATCGGCTTCATGCAGCGTGCGCCCGATGAGGACGGAGTCGGGCGGTATCAATACCTCGCTTAGCTTCATATTGTGCGAGCTTAATTCCCTGTCTCTTACCTTGGCGTCCTTGAGTATCTTGAGCCCGTATTTCCCCTGCATCTCGATGATTTTTTCGACGTTGCCGTGCAGGAGCAGTATATCCTTGGCTCTAATACGGGTGTTTACCGGCCTGCTTACCGCTTTTGTCCCCCGCAGCAGATTGGCCAGCTCCACTTTAGTCTCGTCCTCTACTTTATTCTTTTCCCACGTCTGCCCGATTAACGGGGACTTTTCGGTCACCTGTAGCTCCACCAGGTAATCGACGAGCCGGTACCTGTCTATCTCTTCCGCTTCGCCCTTACGTACCGGCAGCAGCCAGTGCCCCACGGCGGCCAGATAGACCATTCCCGCCCCGACCATCGCCAGTCCCAGGGGCAGGAACTCGAAGAAGCCGAACGGCTCCATACCGCGGTTTACGGCGATGGAGTTGACGATGAGGTTGGTGGACGAGCCCACCAGCGTGCACACGCCCCCGAACTGGCTGGCGAAGGACAGCGGTATGAGGATGCGGGAGGGGGCTATCTTGCGGCTCTTGGAAAGCACCATGGCCACCGGTATGAAAATCGCCACGATGGCTGCGTTGATGATGAAGGCGGATAACAAAGCGGCGGTCAGGCTGATTACCAGCATCAGGCGCAGTTCCGTCCTGCCCGCCAGACCGTCCAGCTTGCGTGCCGCCCATTCCACCAGCCCGGTCTTCGCCAGACTGGCGCTGATGATGAACATCGAGGCGATGGTTACCGTGGCTTCGTTGGCGATTCCGTAAAGCACCTGCTCCGGCGTGACGAGCTTGAGGATAAACAGCAGCACCAGTGAACACAGGGCAACGATGTCGATGCGCACCCTGCCCCAGACGAAGAATGCCATCGTGAGAACGACGACTACGCCGACGAGTATCATGTTGGCATCCGGCATAGTTGTATTATACCCTGTGAGGCGTAATGAATCTATGTCTTAGCGGCAGGCGTTTTTTAGCACCAGTAAGTCTGTAATTCGTTTACTGTTGCTTATATGTACTTTTTTCTCATCTCGTCGGAGAGCTCGGTCAGCAGCTTAAGCGTTTGCTCGACGCCCTCCTCCGTCAGACCGTTCAGTCCGCAAGCGGGTAAAAGCAAACTCTGTTTAGCGATGTCCTTCATTGACAGCCCGTTCCGCGTGAAGGGCGCCATCGCCTCTTCCAGTCGGTCCTTCAGGCTGGCCAGCGTCTCTTTATATAACGGCTCGGTGCGGTTGGGGACAATGCCCCACCCCACGCAGCCTCCCCGCTTGATGAATGCCTTCACTTCCTCGGGGTAGAGGCTTAGCGACGGCGCGTATTCGTAGGCGTCGAGGTTGAGGATATCCATCTTGGTCTTGAGCAGTATCGACCAGTCCGTGTTGCCGCAGCAGTGGACGCCCTTTAGTCCGCTGATGCCGTCGAAGACCTCGTTAATCATCTCGATGATTTTTTCCGGCTTGGAGAACGGCCCGGAGGCGACAATCGACCCGTAAGATGCCATAATCGGCTCATCGACGAAGATAATGGTGTTCTTGGATATTTTCTTGAGCTGGTTTTCCTCCCAGGCCGCCTTGAGCTTGAGGAACTTGGGAACGGCATCGCCGAGTGTTTCGTGGTACAGTATCGACTTTCTGTTTTCGTCGGTAATGGTGATGCCCCAGGATAATGGCCCCGTGATGCACCCCTTCACCGCCTTGGGCGACAGCCCCCCCTGCTCCAGAAAAGCATAAAGCCCCGCCACCCGGTCCCGACCCATGGGGTATTTGGAGGCGTCATTTTCCAGGTAGGCCTGGTACAGCGTTTCCAGCGACTTCGTGTAGTCGCTGGCGGTATCTATATAAATGCGGTCGCCTTCCACCACCACGCCGGGGAAGCCCTCGGCGTACTGCACGTACATGTTCTCCAGAAACGACTTCTTGGGGAGCTGCGGCCAAGTGGGGATGTCTTTAAGGTAGCGCGTCACCAGCTCGCAAGCCTTTTTCGGGTCGGTGTGCGGCACGCTCCCGATTATCGTAGTCAGGCAGTTAAATTCTGTATCCGGCATTATTTGTCCTTCTTAATGTATTTCCCGATGAGTAAATCCAGTTTTTTCCTCTGCGCGGCGGGTATTGCCGACGCGCTGGTCACGATTGCCCCCGCCAGGGCGTTGGCGCAGCCGCACTCACGTTTGAGGGGCACGCGCCCCGCCGCCAGCTTGATGGTCTTTTTGGCGTAGTCGATGTTGTTGCGCATCGTCGTCAGTATCGCCTCCACGCTTACGGCTTCGTGGGTCTCGTGCCAGCTGTCGTAGTCGGTGACGCAGGCGATGCTCGCGTAGCAGATTTCTGCCTCCTGCGCCAGCTTGGCTTCCGGCAGCACCGTCATGCCGATAACGTCCGCCCCCCAGGACTTGTACAGGTGGCTTTCCGCCCTCGAGGAGAAGGCCGGTCCCTCCATCGCGATAAACGTCCCGCCGTCGTGGACGGTCACTCCCGTCTCCCTGGCCGCCTTATAAACGATATCGCTCAAGACGGGACAGAACGGGTCGGCGAAGGGTATGTGGGCGACGATGCCGTCGCTGAAAAAGGTGCTCGCCCGACCCCGCGTGCGGTCGATTACCTGGTCGGGTATCAGCAGGTGCCCCGGCTTAATCGACTCCTTGAAGCTGCCGCAGGAGTTCGACGATATGATGAACTCCACCCCCAGCATCTTAAGGGCGTAGATGTTGGCGCGCGCCGGCACCTCGGTAGGGGAGATGCGGTGGCCGTGCCCGTGCCGCGGCAGGAACGCGATCCCCACCCCGTCCAGCTTCCCCACCAGTATCGTTTCCGACGGCTTGCCGAAGGGGGTATCCGGATAGACCTCCTCGACCCCCGTTATCCCCTCGATATCATAAAGCCCCGTCCCGCCAATCACCCCAATTCTAGCTTGTGCCTGCATGGGGGACCTCCTGAATAATGAATGTATTTTAAGTATAAGCTAGCTTTAACCCCACCGCAAGCCCTATACAAATAAAGGGCGGGTTTTCACCCGCCCCAATTGATTAACTTAAACTGGAAAAATCTTAACTTAAAACTATCGTAACGCCACTGCCACCTTCTCCAGGGCCGCCAGCCCGTACTCCTCCGCGTCCCTGGCATTCTGTAGATGCGTTATTCCCTTTTTCCTTTTCTGCTTGTCTTCCATCCGGGCTGCCCCCGGCAGCGGGAAGATTTGCGTCAGTGCTTTCAGCTGTCTGGCGACCGCTTCGTAGTGCTCGATTGCCTCCCCCAGGGGTTTGGCTGTGGCGCCGTTCAGGCGTCCACTGGCTTCCCTCAAGAACTGCGCACCGAGCTCCCGGCACTCGTACCAGGCTACCGCATTGAAAGCCGCGCCCAGCGGGTTGTCCTGTACTTCCGTCAGCGCCTCTATCCAGATGTCGTAGCCGGCCAGGCCTGTTTTATACTGTGGGAATGTCCATTTACCGGGATTTTGCGCAAAGTCGAGGGCGAATTCCAGGGCGTCCTTCACTATCTTTTTATCATCGGCCGCCGGCACCGGGCTGACGGTGTGCAGGTCTATCCAGCCGATTTCATTATCGCCCAGCACGTTCCAGGCTATCGGTCCCGCGCCGCGGTCGCACCCGGAACCAGAGGCATAATAGCCGGTGTCGTCATACCCGTAGATGACGTAGTACTCCGGTACCCCGAACCCGAACGTGTAGCACGGATGCCCGGCATCAATCGCCTTTCTGACGATATTCCATATTTCTTCCTGGTCTTTTTTAAAGTCTTTTGACTCCTGTTTCGATTTGGAAAACGTGTCTATCCTGCCGCCGAGGTTGCCGACCAGGGAGACCATCTTCTGCGTGTTCCACGCAGTCGGGCCGCTCGGTCAGGTTCCCCCCATCATGTTGAGGATAAAGGCATGTCCGGTGGCACCGTACAGCCAGGCATCGGTAACGTCTTTTTTCAGATAATCGAGGCACCCCTTGATGCAACCGAGATGTGTTATACACTTGTTCTGCCAGCGCAGGTCTTTCAGCTCTTTCATCGTTGGTTCTCCTTCCTCCTCGGGTAATTCTCTCATGTCCCGGTAATATCCGGGGGTGGTGCGGAAATACTCTTTAAAGCTCCGCGTGAATGCCTGCTGTGACCCGAAACGGTAGTCGATGGCTATCTCTAAAATGTCCCTGCCGGCGAGGATATCTTTGGCGGCTTCCTCCAGACGGCGTTTCCTCAAGTAGGCTCCGGGCGTCCATCCCGTCAGTTCCATGAACTTGCGCGTGAAGTGGTATCGTGAATAAAAGGCCTCGTCGGCGATGTTGTCCACGTTGATATCCTGCTTGAGGTTGGCTTCGATGAAGGCTATCGCTTTCCTGACCTTCTCGTAATAGTTAATCGACTTCATATGAGTGTAAGTATAGCATAACCGCACGACCGACTTTAAACGTTTTGTGCTTTAGTTTTTTCTCCTCCCCGAAGGGTGTACCCCAAAAACAAAAATCCCCCTCTCTGTGTACGGAGAGGGGGACATAGGGGGTGAGGTTGTCCTTTTTACCCCCAGCTCTTGAACGGGCTTGGTTTGAGCTTCAGCTTGGCGTTGCGCTTCGCCTCGCTGGTCGGTTTCCCAGTTACCGGGTGCACGTAGTGGAACGGGTAGATATACCCCGACGGGTATTGTGTGTCGTACTCCGCCCACTCGTCCGGCGAGAGCTTGGGCATCTCCCGCGGCGCCTCTTTCATGTCGGGCGGCGGTGGCGGCGGCGTCCTCCCCGACGTATAGGCGTAGTGCATCAGCAGCCGCAGCTTGAGTATCTTCCACACGCCGTCCTCTTTGATATAGTCCATCTCGTAAATCACCGCCATGATTGCCGGGTCGAGCGGTACCGTGGCGCGCGATAGTATTCCGCCGTAGCCGTACCATCTGCCCTGTGCCGTTTTGCCATCTTCGGCGACGGTTATCACCGGCGATACCTGCATCACCATGTGCAGGAACTCCGGCGGCATGACTCTCCCCTGCCCGAAGTAGCGGCGGATGCCCTCCGGTCCCTTATACGTCCCTTCGACGAAGGTCCCCGAGACCTCCGGGTTGTCCTTGGCAAAGCAGTCGATGATTTCATCGCCCATCCAGTGCTCCAGGTAGTAGCCGTAAGCGCATTGCAGTCGCTTGATGGCGTCGATGTCTTCGAGCCTTTGCATCTGCTTTTTCAGCGACTTTATCTCCGACTCCATGGTCTTGACTATGGCTTCCAGCGATTTATCACTCATATTGCACTCCTTTGCTTTACTTGACCCCTTCGAACAGGTCGCGCTCATGCAGGCGACCCTTCACCGGCGGGAAGGCGCGCATGTAGCAGTCCCGCGGGCGGGAAAACCGCCCGACCAGCCCCAGCAGTCCACGCCGCGGCGGCCCTCCGGAGGTCTGGCTGGCATGGCATGCCGCCGCGCGTTGGCGCGTTTCCAGCGACTCCTTTTTCAGTCGTATCACGCAGTGTATCGGGAATTCATTTTCCAGGAAAGCCGCCATGTCGATGTCCCGGTTGCGGCCCATGTGATGCACGTCCCGCCCGAAGAACTTCATCACCTTCACCATGAACTTAAGTAACCGGCGCGGGAAGACGTGGTAATAAAGCTTCTGTGGCTGGAAGGCCGGGCCGGCTTCTGGGTATTGCTGCGGGTCGCCGGCCGCTTCAAATGCTATTACCGTAGCCTTGTTAATGGCGATATGGTCGGGGTGACCGTAGCCTCCCTGCGGGTCGGAGGTGATGATTACCTCCGGCTTCAGCCTGCGTATTATCTCGACGATGCGTTTGGCGACCTCTTCCACCGGGGCGGCCGCCAGCGCGTCGGGGTGCTTGTTGTCTTCCGCGCCGACCATGCCGGAGTCGCGGTAGCCCAGGTAGATAACGTCCTCCAGCCCGAGCACCTCCGCGGCGCACTTAAGCTCGTGGGTACGCAGGTCGGCAATGGAGTCGAATCCCCGCATGAACTGGGGAGCGACCTCGCCGGCCTCGCCGCGCGTGCCACAGACATAATAGACCCTGTAGCCGGCGGCGGCGTACTGCGCCAGCGTCGACCCCACCCCCAGCGTTTCGTCGTCCGGGTGCGCGCCCGTCATCATCAGTGTTTTCGGTGTGTCCATTTACTCCCATCACGAATAAGTATTTGACAGTCCGTCAGATTGTATGGTATAATGTATGTACAATTTGAAAATATCTTCTACCCCCGCAAGGGGGTTTTTCTTTTAGAGGACCCTCTTTATCCCTTCAGCGTACGGCTCTTTAATTATACCTTTATCGGTGATAATGGCGGTGATATATTTGTGCGGCGTCACGTCGAAGGCGGGATTGGCGGCAGCGATGCCCTCCGGCGCGATGGCCATGCCTTGGAAACGGGTCACCTCTTCCGCCTTTCTTGCTTCGATGGGTATCTGCTCGCCCGTTTTAATTGATGCATCGATGGTGGAGACCGGCGCGGCGATATAGAACGGGATGTTGTTTTCCTTAGCCAGCACCGCCAGCGTATAGGTGCCGATTTTGTTGGCGGTGTCCCCGTTGGCGGCGATGCGGTCGGCTCCCGTAATCACGCAGTCGACTCCCCCCTTAGCCATGAAATGCCCCGCCATGGAGTCGGTGATTAGGGTCACCGGCACGCCGGCTTTTTTGAGTTCCCAGGCAGTCAGCCGCGACCCCTGCAATAAAGGTCGGGTCTCACCGGCGAGGACTGTTATCTTTTTGCCCTGCCCGTACGCCGTGATGATAACCCCCAGCGCCGTGCCGTAGCCGGAGGTCGCCAGCGGTCCGGTATTGCAGTGCGTCAGCACCCTCCAGCCGTCTTTAAGCAGCTCCGCCCCGAACAGACTCAAGTGGTGCGTGGCGTCGGCTTCCTCCTGGTGTATTTTTACCGCTTCCTCTACCAGAGCTTTTTTAATATCCGTGCTCCTTGTCGCCGCCTGCTTCATGCGTTCCAGGGCGAAGAAGAGGTTGCGGGCGGTCGGTCGAGTGTCGGCAATAGAGTCGATAATACCCTCCAGCTTTTTCAGGAAGTCATCTTTATTATCGGCGCTGATTTTCTGGGCTCCCAGGGCGACGGCGTAAGCGCCGGCTATCCCGATGGCAGGCGCGCCCCTCACCTTCAATTCTTTAATGGCGGCAGCAACATCACGGTAATCGTCCAGGTCGAGATAGACCTCCTCCTGGGGCAGCTTTGTCTGGTCGAGTATCCTGACCTTGTCCCCGAGCCACTCGATTGGCTGATAGTCTATCTTTTTTATATCTGTCTTTTTTCCCATTGTTCGCGTGTGAGTTCCATCAGAATGAAGTTATGGCCACTGTGCTTGAGATGTCCGCAGTCGGTGAACCCGCATTTTTCAAAACACCGGTGCGCCCGCTGGTTCCAGTCCAGCGTCTTCAGGTAAAGCCGGTCTAGGCTTGAGTTTCTGAATACATGGTCGACCAGTGTATTGATAGCGTCGCTGCCGTAGCCTTTGTCCCAGTAGTCCCTGTCGCCTATCATGATGCCGACCTGCGCCTCTCCCTTTTTCTCGTCGATGTCATAGCAGGTGCAGTTGCCGATATGCCTGCCTTCCAGGGTCTCTATCGCCAGGGGATATCGGGCGTCCCGGCGGCTCACTATCGATGAATAGTCCAGCAGGTAAATGGCGAAGGACATCTCCAGCGTCGGGGCGGCGTCGAGCCGGGAAAGCTCGGGGTCGGACTGCCACCGGTAGTCGTTGCGGACATCCGAGAGTTTTTTCTCGCGGAGCCTGGTCTTTTTACCGATGATAACGTTGCCGCGCAGGGGCTTCAATCCGGCAAGTTTATGGCTTTTCCTGAATATCATAGCTTAAAATGGACGCGGCCGGGCCCTAGTTTTCCGGTTGTCCCTCGTCCTCTTCTTCACCTCCGCCGCGTTCCCAGATGGGCTCGGTAAAGTAATCGATGTATTCCTCCATGGCCTGGGCGGCTACCTGCTTGATTCTTTCGCCGGCTTCCACGGCCATCTTGGCGAGCTCGGTGAAGTCAACGTTTATCTCTAGCATATTGGTCAGGACCTTGAGGACCGCCAGCGCCGCCATGGGATTGGGCACTCTGCTGGCATAGACCGGCACCTCGCCGAGCAGACAGAGGCCGTCGAACTCGCGTTCTTTGGCGACCCCCAGCAGCAGCCCGTTGAGACCGGCGATTTGCAGGTTGCTTGAGCGTTCCAGGTTATATTCCCGCAGGTCGCGGGAGAGCGGGTGGCTCGTCGCCACGCCCCAGACCTTGGGCGGCTCGGTGTGGTGGATGCGGGTGATGGCCGCGGCGCAGGTGTAGATACGCTGCACGCCGAACCTCTTGCCGACGTCCAAAATACAGTGCGCCAGGTCGTAGCCTTTCGAGGCCGGCTGGTCGTCCCCGATGAAGATTATCAGGTCTTTACCCCCACCGGTGTTCTTCCAGTAATAGAAGTCGCTCTGGGGGAAGCTGGGCTCTTCGACGACGTTGTCCCTGACCAGCACGCCGCTGGGGTCGAAGAAGTAAGATGGCTCAAGGTACCCCAGCTCTTTGAAGCCGAGCTTGGCTTTAAGGTAGTTGGCGATAATCATGGCAACGTTGCCGATGCCGGGCCAGGCGGCTAAGAGGTTGGGGGTCTTCAGTTTAGGCCGGGCGGTGATTTTTATAATATCGTTAGACATTTCTATTTACCTCTTTATGCTTCCCCGCTACTGAATATTTTACTCCGTTGTGGTGATAATTTCTAAATTATGCAGGACAAAGATGGAGATTGCCACGTCGCTACGCTCCTCGCAATGACAGCGGGAGTTACCCCTTGCTTGAGACGCTTAGCTCCTTGCAGTAGAAGGGCGGGGTCTGGAGGAAGCCCCCTACCCATTTGGTCTCGCTGCCGATGGCGGCGATATCTTTGAGCAACTTGTAAACATTGCCGGAGACCATCGTGTCCTTGACCCGCCCCACGATTTTGCCCTTTTCAATCTTAAAGCCGAGCAGCACGTTGCCGCTGAAGTCCCCGCCCAAAATGTTGCCCTGCTCCGCGCCCATCAAATAATCGATGACCAGCCCCTCTTTAATATCACTAACCATCTCGTCGAAGGTGGTCTTGCCGGGCGTAATTACCAGACCGCTGGGGGCGGGGTTGGGCAGGCCGCCGCCCCGGCTGCCGTTGCCGGTGCTCTTTTTTCCGGCCAGGGCCGCCGTTCGCAGGTCGTAGAGAAATCCACTGACGATTCCCTTGTTGATGAGGGGTGTTTTCTGACTGGGAACGCCCTCGTCGTCGCAGGGACGGCTGGCGGGACGGTAGGTGACGGAGGGGTCGTCGCGGAGACTAAAAGCTTTATCGAACATCTGCTTGCCGACCTTATCGCCTAGGGGCGAAGCGCCTTCATAGACGACCTTGCCGTTTAAGGCGGTGATAAGCGGCATGACCAGGGCGCTCACGACGCCGTTGGGAGTAAAAACGACCGGTAAAAGCTTCGTCGCTGACTTGGCTTTCTCTTTCGCCATGTCAAGTTGCTTGAGCACGGGGTCGGTCACCTGCTTGGGGTCGGTAACGGGACGGCAGGAGCTTTCGCTTTCGCCGACGAAGAGCATATCGGTCCCCGTAATCAGGTTGCCCTCGATGCCCAGTCCGAAAAAGCTCTTTTTATATTCCGCTTTACCGCCGCGGGAGTTGAGAAGGCGAACGTTGATAACACCCCGGGTCACGCTGGCTTCGCACAGGGTACCGGGGGTGTGTGTGGTGACGGTGGAAATCATCGCCTCGCCGAGACCGACCATGTCCTTAATGGCGACGCTTTCAACAGCGGGGTCGAAAATATTTACCTTTGGGTATCGGACATCGCCGGGAAACTTGAATTTAGCCTCGCTGCCGAAAGCGGCGGTCTCCACGGCGTTGTCAACAAGCTGCTGCCTGTCGGCGATGCCGGCGGTCGTGGCAAACCCGACGCGTCCGTCCTTGATGACGCGTAAAGCCAGGCTGGTCGACTGGTTGGTGCGCATTTGCTTGAGTCGGTTAGCCTCAAAACTGACCCGTGTTTCTTCGGAGGCAAGCTCGAAGACTTCGGCTTCTTTAGCGGCTTTTTTCGCTAGAGCAAGAATCTGTTCCATTTATTTACCTCCGATAAGGCAGTGCTGGATGCGGATATGGGGGCTGCCGAGGGATACCGGCAGGGGCATTTGTTCGCCCTTGCCGCAGCCGCCTCCCTGGTTCATATCTAGGTCGTTGCCGATAGCGTCGATATTCTGCAGGGTATTGAAAACGTTGCCGGTTAGCTTCACGGGCCGGATAGCCTCGGCGATTTTGCCGTTGCGTATCATGAAAGCCTCGCCGGCGGAGAAGGTGAACATCTCCATGGCCGTGGTGCCGCCGTACATTTTCCTGGCGTAGATGCCTTCTTTAATATCGGCGATGATATCCTGGAAGGACATGGCGCCCGGCTCGATATAGGTATTGGTCATGCGCACGATGGGCGGGAAGCGGTAGCTGACCGAGCGGGCGTTACCGGTGGGCTTCTCGTTCATCTTGGCGGCGGTCTCCCGCGAGTGCAGCCGGCCGACGAGCTTGCCCTCCCGGATGAGGTAGGTCTTGGCCGACGGCGTGCCCTCGTCGTCGTACTTGTAGCTTCCCCGCATCCCCGCCGGGTCGGACGCGGAATCGACGATATTAAGGTGCTTGGCACCGAACTGCTTGCCCAGCACCATGATATCCTGCAGGCGGTCGTTCTCATAAACGAAGTCGGACTCCGATAAATGTCCGAAGGCTTCGTGGGCGAAAACACCCCCCAGGAAGGGGTCGAGCACTACGGTATATTCGCCGTCTTTAGCCTGCGGGGCGTCAAGCAGGGCTACCGCGTTCTGCGCGATTTCCTTTACCTTCTTATGGAGGCCTGTTATAGCACTGAAGTCTCCCAGGCTTCCCTCAACGATGATTACCTGCTGCACTTCACCGTCTTTAGCCGCGATGGCTGAAAGATTCAGGGTAACATCGGCGCGCTCCTGGGTGATAAAACTGCCCTCCGAGTTCAGGAAAATCACTTTCTTGCGGCCGTCCGCGTAACCTATACTGGATGTTCTTATCTGCGGGATGCTCCAGATGATTTCGTTATATTCGTCCAGCAGGCGTTTCTTTTCCGCCAGGGGAATGGTCGTGGGGTCTTTAGCGGCGGGGCTGGGCACGGTGTCTTTGGAGGGTTCGGCGGCGGCCAGATTGCTTTTACCGGTGCCGGCCGACCGCGCCTGCTCGATAGCCAGAGGAATGCGCTCTTTCAAGTCGTCGTATCTGTTGAAGCTGGTAAAGCCCCACCCCCCTTTCACCAGGGCGCGTACGTTGCCGCCGGAGGCAGTGGTACGCCCGATGGACTCCAGCACCTTTCCCCGATAGACAATCTGGCTGGACTGGAGTTCCTCGAAGCGCGCCTCGAGGTAATCGGCTTTGCCCTTCTTAAGCTCCCCCGCCAGACTTTGAGCTACTTCATCTATTTTCGGCATATAAGTACCCTCGACAAAAAAGTGGTAACCTGCAATTAAGCAAAGTTTAGCGAACACGGGAGGGAAAGTCAATTTCCTTGACACTCACACGTCCGTTAGCTTAAACTATTAACGGTATTTTTCTTCTCAATTTATGCCCCAACCGCCTCTATTTAACGTGAACAGGTAAGCTATCTGAAGTATCCAAAATGAGCAGAGAGGAGATAAGGCCGTGACTTACAGCACTTTGCTTTACGAGAAAAAAGACGGCATCGCCGTCGTTACCCTCAACCGACCGGACAAGCTCAACGCCCTCAACAGCACCGTCTATAATGAGCTCTATGACGCCTTCTTTTCCATCGAGAACGACGCCGAGGTGAGTGTGGCTATTCTGACCGGCGCCGGCGAGAGGGCGTTTGCCGCCGGCTCCGATATCGCCGAGATGCAGAACATGGGGCCTCTGGAAATCCAGCATTTCATGGCTACCATCCGCAAGGCATCCGACTATATTTATGCTTTGACCAAGCCAACGATTGCCGCCATTCCCGGCTACGCCCTGGGGGGCGGCTGCGAGCTTTCCCTCTGCTGCGACCTGCGGATATGCTCGGAAAAAGCGCGGTTCGGGCAGCCGGAGATAAACCTGGGGCTGATTCCCGGGGCGGGGGGCACGCAGCGCCTGACGAGACTCATCGGGGCGGCAAAGTCCAAGGAGATAATTTACACGGGGGATATGATTAACGCCGCCACGGCGCTCGAACTGGGACTGGTCAATAAAGTGGTCCCGCCGGAAAAGCTGATGGAAGAAGCCATGGCATGGGCCAAGAAGCTGGCGAGCAAGAGTAGCCCGGTACTCGCGATGGCGAAGATGGCTATCAATACCGCCGTGGACGCTGATTTAACCACCGGGCTGAACATGGAGACCAAGTGCAACGCCCTCTGCTTTGCCACCGACGACTGCAAGGAGGGCATCAACGCTTTCATGGAGAAGCGTGAAGCAAAATTTAAAAATAGATAATTATACTGATGCGTCATTCCCGTGGAAACGGAAATCCAGCCCCTTATCCCCGCCTGGATCCCGTATCGAGTACGGGATGACGATGGCGAATGAAGGAGGTTTTTAAAGTGGCAATCAAGAAGGTATTTGTAATAGGGGCGGGGACGATGGGCAACGGCATCGCGCAGGTAAGCGCCCAGGCAGGCTACGACGTCACTATGTCCGATATCAAGGACGAGTTTATCCAGAAGGGCATGGCGGCGATCGAGAAGAGCCTCGACCGTATGGTGAAAAAGGAGATTATACAGGAGAGCGAGAAAGCCGCTGTTATCGCCCGCATCAAGACCACCACGGACAACAAGGACGCCAGGGACGCGGACCTGGTTATCGAGGCGGCGCCGGAAATACTGGACCTGAAGAAGAATATCTTCAAGCAGCTGGACGAGATATGCCGACCGGACGCTATCCTGGCGACCAATACCTCGTCGCTGCCTATCGGTGAGATTGCCGCCGCTACTAAGAGCCCCGCCAGAGTTATCGGCATCCACTTCATGAACCCGGTGCCGGTGATGAAGGGCGTCGAGGTTATCGTGGGCAAACAGACTGCCCCGGCTACGGTACAAATCGCTAAAGACTATATTAAGCAAATCGGCAAAGAAGCCTGCGAGGCGCAGGACCATGCTGGCTTTATCGTCTCACGGCTGGTGGACGCCCTGATGAACGAGGCTTTCTGGTGTCTTATGGACGGCAATAAACCGGAGGAAGTGGATAAGGCGGTTAAGTTCTGCCTCAACCACCCGATGGGTCCGCTGGAGCTGTGCGACCTCGCCGGAGCCGATACCGTTTTGCACGGACTGGAAACCATGTACGCCGAGTTTGGCGATAGACTCAAGCCCGCCCCGAATTTACAGGACCTGGTTAAAAAAGGCAACCTGGGCCGTAAGACCGGTAAGGGCTGGTACGATTATACCCAGAAATAAACTCTGATAGTTGTATATATTTAGTTAGAAAAGGAAGGTAAAAATGGCAAACGAAAATGATGTTGTCATCGTGGCGGCGGCCAGGACGCCGTTCGGGAGATTCGGCGGCTCGCTAGCCGGCTTTGACTACTATGAACTGGGGGCGATACCGATGCGCGAGGTCATCAAGAGGACCGGCATCAAGCCCGACCTGGTTAACGAGGTCTTCTGGGGCGTGGGCGATACCTCTGCCTGCCGAGACCCCTATACCCCCGTCGCCGGAAGGCAGTCGCTCATCAGGGCCGGCCTCCCCCACGAGACGGTATCGATTTCCTTCGATATGGCCTGTGTATCGGCGATGAACGCCGTCAGGCTGGCGGCGCTGGAGATGAAAGCCGGTGAAATCGAGACGGCTATCTGCGGCGGGGCTACCTCCTTCGGGCAGTCGCCGCTTGTCGTCAGGGGTGTTAGGTTCAGCGGCTTCCGCATGGGCGATGTCAAGATGGAAGACCCGCTTTACGCCCTCGGCTACAAGGACTTCAATCCGGTATCCGTGGACAGCGATAACGTCGCTTACGAGTACGGCTTTACCCGCGAGGACATGGACGAATGGGCTTTCCGCAGCCACCAGAACTATGGCAAGGCATGGAACGCCGGCAAGTTCAAGGAAGAAATCATGCCCCTTACCATTCCCCAGCCCAAGGGCGACCCCAAGGTGCTGGACATTGACGAGCAGTACCGGCCGGACACCTCGATGGAAAGGCTGGCAAAACTAAAGACCGTGTATGATACACGCGCTATTACCGCCGGCAACGCTCCCGGTCTCAACGACGGCGCCACGGCTATCCTGGTGATGACCCGTAAGAAGGCGCAGGAACAGGGTCTGAAGGTGCTGGCTACAGTCGTTGCCGGTGTTTCTATTGCCATCAATGCCAGCCGTATGCCGGAAGGTCCCGGCTTTGCCATGAAAAAGGTCCTAAAGAGGGCCGATATGACCTACGATGACATGGCGGTGATGGAAATCAACGAAGCTTTTGCCTGCGTGCCCCTGGTATCGATGATGGTGGCCGTGGACAAGGATAAGGCTAAATACAAGGCGATGCGTGAAAAGATGAATATCAACGGCAGCGCCATCGCTATCGGGCACCCCAACACCGCCAGCGGCGCCCGACTTATCATGAACCTGATGTATGAGCTGCATAGGCGGGGCGGGGGCTACGCTATGGGCGCCATTTGCGGCGGCCTGGCACAGGCTAATGCCTGCATCATCAAGGTGGAGTAAAGGTGTTTGTCATTGCGAGCGTAGCGTGGCAATCCCTATAATAGGACTAAACCAATAAGTGAGATTGCCACGTCACTTCGTTCCTCGCAATGACAGTTGAAAAAAGAAATAATAAGGAGTGATACATGGACGTATCTCAATTTTCTTTAAAGGGCAAGGTTGCCTTGGTTGTCGGCGGGGCGGGTGATATCGGCAAAGCCATCGCCGAGACTTATTCCATCGCCGGCGCGGACGTCGTTATCAGCAGCCGCAAGCAGGAGAACCTGGACAAAGCCGCGGCTGAAATAACCGCCAAGTCCAAAGGCAAGGTACTGGGGATAGCCGGCCACCTCGGCAAGTTGGAAACCATCAAGGTACTGGTGGATGCCATCATGAAGGAGTGCGGGCGTATCGACATCGTGGTCAACAGCTCCGGCTCCAGCTTTATGGTGCCCCTGGTTGATGTCGAGGAATGGCAGTGGGACAACGTGATGAACGTCAACGTCAAGGGCCCCTTCTTCCTGTGCAAGCAGATTGCCCCCATAATGAAAGAGCAGGGCGGGGGCAGTATCATCAATATCACGTCCTACATGGGCATCAGGACGGAAGAAATGCTGGGTGTTTACTGTATCAGCAAGGCGGCTGTCATGCACATGACCCGCGTCATGGCTAAGGAATGGGGTAAGTGGAATATCCGCGTCAACTCCATCGCGCCCGCCTGGGTGCACAGTCGACTCTCCGACCCCTTCCTGCAGATGCCGGGTGTTAACGACCGGATGCTGGCACAGACGGTCATCGGGCGCTTCGGTGAGCCGGACGATGTGGCGGCAATCGCCCTTTACCTGGCCTCCGACGCCGCCAGAAACCAGACAGCCGGCCTCTTCCCGCTCGATTACGGGATGCTGACTTAATATTTGGAATGTAAACCGCTCATACCGAGCGGATAACAAAATGGTGATGATAAAGGAGGTTTGATATGGCACTTCCATTAGCAGGCAAGGTTGCCCTGGTGACCGGGGCGAGGCAGGGTCTGGGTAAATCAATCTCGCTGGGGATGGCGGAAGCCGGCGCTGACCTGGTGGTTTGCGACCGCGTTATTGACGACGGCAAGCTGGCGGAGACCGCCAAGGAAATCGAGGCGATGGGCAGGCAGACGCTCTCTCTCGGCGGCGATATCACTATCGAGGACGACGTCAATAACGTCGTCAATAAATCGCTGGAGAAATTCGGCAAGATTGACGTATTGGTAAATAACGCCGGCGTCACTTCGCAGGACTCTTTCGATAAGATGACTTATAAGCGCTGGCGTCTTATCCTCTCCGTTAACCTGGACGGCACCTATCTCTGCTCCAAGGTGGTCCTGCCGCACATGATAGAGAAAAAGAGCGGCATGATTATCAACGTCTCTTCTATCCTCGCACTCCAGATACGCATGAACATCGCTTACGGTGTCACCAAAGCCGCCGTGGAAAGACTCACCATGGGTCTGGCGCGAGAAGTGCGGCGGGAAACAGGCATCGCTGTCACCTGCATCCGACCTTACTTCGTCAAGACCGAGGTGGTGATGGGCTTCATGGAAGGAAGGGACACCAGCGACTTCGAGGAGCCGATAATCTGGCAGAAATACCCGGCGATGCTGGCAGCGGCCAAGCCGGAGGAAGTGACCGGCAAGATATTTGATAAAGCGGCTCTGGAGGAGAAGTTCGGCAAGATTTAAACGCTGGTTTTAGTAAGAAAATGTCAGGCGCCCTGGTCCCTGAAGACCGGGGCGTTTTGTTTTTAGTAACAAGGCTATTTTCTTTTTAAATACCTGAAAGTCGAAAAGAAAGCAGCCACGACCAGCAGGCCGGCGAGCAGCAGTAGCATCCACCAGTATTTGTCGATTATTCCCTCTTCGGCAGTAGCGGCAGACGATGCACCGGGGATATTACTATTAGTGGGCGTGCCGCCCTCGGCGAAGGATACCGTCCGCGATTTAGTGTTGTTTTGCTCGTTGCTCTCGCTGATTGCTTGGTCGGCATCGATGAAAGCCAGAATTTCATGTTCGCCTTCCGTGACCGTCCACTGGAATTCGCAGGTTATTGAGCTGGCGATGCCCAGCTCCGGCAGGTCCGTATAGTCCGCAACCACGCCGTCGATGGATAATGCCAGGCGTATATTTAGAGCCTCGCTTTTACCGCGGTTTTCCAGTTTGACCGAGATGGTTACCACGTCGCCGATGCTGGCATCCAGCGGCGAGTAGCTGATTGTCCGCACGCACAGGTCGGGGGCGATGGTGGAGAAGGTGATAACGCTCTCGTTATTATCCTCGTCCAGCTCTTCAATCAACTCTTCATAGTCGGCGAAGATGTTAGCGGTATGCTGGCCTGTGGAAAGGATGGCGATGAAGGAAAAGGACGCGGTTTCTCCCGCCGCTATCGAGTCGATGTCTTTATATTCGGCAGGATAGCCGTCGAAGTAATATTGTACTTGCGACGCCGCGGCGGTGCCGGTGCCGATGTTTTTAATGGTAATGGTAAAAGTCGCTTCATTACTGTTAATATCATCGCTCATCGTCCAGCTCATGTCTTCCACTATCAGGTCGGGAGTGGCGGTGGCGTACTCTATTTCCATTTCGTTGTTGGTCTCGTTGCTCTCGATAACGGTACCATCGATATCGAGGGTGATTTTAAACGTATGCAGGCCGGACTCGGCGACCCAGCTGAATACCTGCGGGACAGATTCTCCGCCGGCTATCGAGACTTGTTCTTGGGAAGAAATTTTAACGCCGTCCACGTACAAACTGACGATGAAGTCCTCCGTGGCGCTGGCCCCCTGGTTTTTCATCAGTACAGTTATTTCCAGGGTTTCGCCGGCCTGAATGTCCCCGGACGTAAAGGTAATATCCTCGATTATAAGGTCGGGGAGGGGGATATTGATTATCCTGGTGTTATTGGCTTCTTCGATTTCTTCAATCTGGTTGGTGGAGTCCAGAATGACGGTGAGAACATGAGAGCCCTCGGCGGCCGCCCAGGTGAAATGTGCTGTTGTGGTAGCGCCGGGTTCCAGCCGGATGATATCAACATAGCCGGCGACAGTACCGTCCACATAGAAAGCCATGCGGGAAGGCGCGGCGCTGATAGACCCCTGGTTCTCTATGCCGATGGTGAAAACCACATTTTGCCCGGCGGGTATATCGGGGGGCGACCAGGTAATGCCGGTGATGGCTAAATCAGGCAGCTTGGGGGCGAAGATAGTCGAGTTTTCATTATTGGTCGTATCGCTTTCGGTAATGTAGTTATTGTAATTGACTACTGCCTTGAAGGTATGGCGGCCGTTCAGCACCTGCCACTCGCAGGTGCCGTTTACCGAAGCTCCGGCGTTGAGGGTGCTGATAAACTCGGTTGCCAGCAGGGCGTCGTCCATGAAGTAGGCGACGTGGAAGTCAAGCGCCCGTCCGCCGCCCTGGTTTTTAATCTCGACGATAAAGGTCACGGTCTCGTCGAGCGTCACGTCCTCCGGCGACCAGCTTATGTTCTGGACAATCAGGTCCGGCGGAGCGACGGTAACATTTACCCGCGTATCGTTGTTGTCCCGGTTGCTTTCGCTAAGGGTATGGTCATAATCGAGGAGAATACGGACGGAGTGAGTTCCGCTGGTAGCCTGCCAGGTAAAGGTGATGGTTGTTTCCGCATCGGCATTGAGCTGGGCCGTATTCAGATAGGAAACAAACTTGCCGTCGATATAACTTGCGGCGCGTGATGCCGCCGCCCGGCCGCTGCCCTGGTTCTTTACGGTTACCGTGAAGGTCACTTCCTCGCCGGCGCCGGGGTTATCCGGCAGCCAGGAAATATCGCTGACGATGAGATCGGGCAGCAGGGTGGTAATCGTGAGTGTGTACTCGTTGTTGTCCTCGTCAGTTTCACTTAGCTGGTCGTAATAGTCGAGTATTATCCTGATATCATGTTCGTCCTGCAGCGTTTCCCAGCTGAAGGTGATATTGGCCGAGGCGCCGGCTTCAAGCGGTTCGCCTGATATAGTGGACTCCAGTGTGCCGTCCAGGAAATATGCCAGATACCAGGAGTCGGCACGCCCCTGGCCGTAGTTGATGACGGTAACGTTGCAGGTCACGGTATCGAAATACGAGGGGTTCTGCGGTGCCCAGGCGACTGCCTGGAAGGCAAGGTCCAGCGAGCCGGTTGAAAAGATTACGGTCAGTTCGTTGTTGGTCTCGTCGCTTTCGCTGTTATTACCCGCTTCATCTACCACTGCCCTGAATGTATGCTGACCGGTTAGCGCTGTCCACGTATAGGTTTTCGTCAGCGACGCGCCGGGGTTGATAACGGCGACATCCTGCGTGCCCCTGGTATTGCCGTCGATGAACAATTCCAGGTTGGTGCTGTGGGACTGTATATTGCCGTCGTTTTTGATGACGATGCTGATAACGGTGCTGTCGCCGCCGGAAGGGTTGGAGGGCGACCAGGTGATGGACTGTATAACCAGGTCGGGCGCCAGCGTCGTAAGGGTATAGGTATTGGCATTGTTCGTTTCATCGGTCTCGTTGATGATTCCGCTGGAGTCGGCGACGGCTCTGATGGTATGCGTGCCCTGGGTTGTCTGCCAGGTGAACGCCGCCGTGCCCATGACGCCGGCATCGAGGGAACTGACGGGTTTGGTCGCCAGAATTTCGTTATCGACATAGCAGGTAACGTAGCTGGCGCCGGCGATAGCAGTACCTTGGTTCTTGACAGTTACCGTGATGGTAACCGTATCATCAATGGCGGGATTAATCGGGGACAAAGCGATGTCCTGCACGATAAGGTCGGGTCCCGTATCGGCAGATGCCTTCGACTGCAAAAAGCCGAAGGCGCTGACACCCAAAAGGCAGGCCAGTAATAAGACGATAGTCCTGGGCGCAAATCGTTTCATGGATTCCGGAAAACCGGCCAATGAAAGAGTCCCCCAATATATTTAAGTTTAACGTCCCTTTATATTATTGTAGTATTACATAATATTAGCAACCATAGTCTTTTTGTAAGGGTATAGTGATAAATTAGTACCATGCGGGTGATTGACAATTACGGGGAAGGTGGTTAAGATATTTCAGACGATGGATAGCACGGCAGCACTTAAGGCGGGTCATCCGCGCGCCGCCAGGATTTTAAGGATAATCGCCAGGGTTATCGGCATCATCGTGGCGGCATTTTTCCTGGTAATGCTCATCGGCGACGTTGAGATAGCCGTCAGCTCACAGGGCTTCGGGGGCATAACCTCGGAATGGCTGTTTATCATCATACCCTTGATAATCGCCCTGGGGGCTTTTGTTTACGCCTGGCGGCGTGAATTTCTCGGAGGTATTCTTCTGCTGGTGGGATATCTGCTGTTATCTTTCAGTCCGAGCGTGCACTCGATTTTCTATGGAGAAAAGCCGCAATTTTATGCCGGGATGTTCTACTTCGCGGTGCCGTTCCTTATTGCCGGGGTATTATTCATCATCGCCTCGCGGCTTGATAGACGCGGGACCGACCTAAAACGGGAAGATACTGCTGGCTGATTCGGCGAATTTCATCACCAGTCCGGGGATAACGCCCAGCAGCAGCACGCCCAGGCAGCAGATTGCCAGAGCCACTATCGGAGCGACGGAAGACGTCATTTTACCCTCGGCGGGGGCTTCGTCGAACCACATCACCTTGACCACGCGGAGATAGTAGTAGGCGGAGATAACGCTGTTGATGGCGGCAAGAATAACGAGCCAGAGCAGCCCATGCTCCGCCGCCAGACTGAAGATATAAAACTTGGCCATGAAACCGGCCGCCGGCGGTATGCCGATAAGCGATATCAGGCAGAAGGTCAGCGCTAGCGCCAGCAGCGGCGAGCGCTTGCCTAAACCGGCATAGTCGGTAATGGCGTCGCTATTAATCTTGCCGGAGATAATTACCACGGCGATAAACGCACCCAGGTTGGTCAGGGCATAGCTGGCAAGGAAGAAGAGCAGGCCACTCTCGCCGAGCACCGTGGACGGTATGGCAAGTCCGAAGGTGGCGAGACCAACCATCAGGTAGCCGGCCTGGGCGATGCTGGAGTACCCCAGCATCCGCTTGATATTGGTCTGGGGTATCGCCGCGATGTTGCCGATAAACATGCTGATAACCGAAAGCACGGCGAAGATGATGCCCCAGTTGTTGCTTATCTCGAACGGCATGCCGAAGGCGGTGAAGAATACCCGCAGGATGATGGCGAACCCCGCCGCTTTACTCGCCACGGAAAGGTAAGCGGTTATCGTGGTCGGCGCGCCCTCGTAAACGTCCGGTACCCACATCTGGAAAGGCACGGCGGCAATCTTAAAGCCGAAGCCGGCCACCATCAGAACGATGCCCATGTAAAGTCCCGGGTTGCCGAGGGGGGTGGTGTCCGCGCCGGACTGCAGCGCCTGGGCAATCGCCGCCAGCTGGGTTTCACCGGTGGCGCCGAAGACCAGCGCCATACCGTAAAGCACCACCGCCGAGGCGATGGCGCCCAGCAGCAGGTACTTCAGTGCCGACTCCGTGGACTTCTTGTCCTTAAGCAGACTAACCAGCACGTAGAGGGGGATGCTCGCCAGCTCCAGGGAGATGAAGAGCGAAATCATATCGGCGGCGGAAGCCATCAGCATCATGCCCAGCGTCGATATTAAAATCAGGGCATAATACTCGCTCTTAAAGCCGCCGAACTTATTTTCGTAGTCGGTGGAGGACAGGATTACCAGGAAAGCGATGCCGAGGAACAGCAGCTTGAAAAACACGGCGAAGTTATCCGTCGCCAGCATGTTATTGAAAATGGCGGGATTGTTATCCCCCCACATAATGGCGGCGAAGACCCCGGCCACCACCAGCCCGGCCAGGCTTAAGTAGCGCGTTACGTACTTCTGCTTGATGAACAGGTCAAGCAGGATAACCAGCACGGCGGCAGCCGCCAGGGTTATCTCCGGTTTCAGCAGCGATAGGTTCAAATACCGCTCTCCTTTTTAATTTTTATCCGCCAATCAAGCCCGCAATGGGTGTAATTCCCAGTTTAAATACGTCAGTCAAAATCGCCGGGTAAATGCCTACCAGCATGATTACCGCCACCAGCGCGAACATATAGACCTTTTCCAGGTTGTCGGCGTCTTTTACGCCGTTGTATTCATCTTTGGGCGGGCCGTGGAACGCCTGCTGGAGCATCCAGAGGATGTAGCCGGCGGTCAGGACGACCCCGATGATGGCGATAAGGGTGTAAACGTTCAGGTGGGCGACCGCCCCGCTGGTATAGCTGCCCAGGAAGATGAGGAACTCGGCGGCGAAGCCGCTGGTGGTGGGGAGACCTAGCGATGCCAGCCCGGCGATGACGAAGACCGCCATGATAATCGGCACCTGCCGTGCCAGTCCGCCCAGCTTGCGCATGTCCCGCACCTCGATGTTATGGATGACCAGTCCGGCCATGGCGAAGAGCAGGCCGGTGACAACGCCGTGGCTGAACATCTGTAAAGCGGCGCCGGTCAGGCTGACTTCGCCTAAAGCGAAGATGCCCAGCAGCACGTAGCCCATGTGACTGATGCTGCTGTACGCAATCAGCCGCTTGATGTCCGTCTGCATCAAAGTTACGGCGGCGCCGTAAATAATGCCCACGAGCGCCAGTATTATTAAAATTTGAGCGTACTGCTGCGCCTGGTCGGGGAACATGCTCACACAGAGTCGAATCATCCCGTAGCCGCCCATCTTGATTAAGACGCCGGCCAGCATCACGCTGACGGCGGTGGGGGCGTCGGTATGGGCGTCCGGCAGCCACGTATGTAAGGGGAACATCGGCAGCTTGACCGCAAAGCCGATGAACAGCAGCCAGAATATTGCCGCCGCCGGCATGGCGGTCTGTATAAAGCCCAGCCCATAGTGGGCGATATTAATCATGTCCAGGCTACCTGTGGTGAAATACAGACTCAAAATGCCCGCCAGCATAAAGGCGCTGCCGAGCAAAGTGAAAATAACGTACTTGGTGGCGGAGTATCGCTTCCTCCCCGAGCCCCAGATGGAAATCAGGAAGTACATGGGGATGACCTCGATTTCCCACATGATGAAGAACAGCAGCAGGTCGAGGGAGACAAACACGCCGATGATGCTGGTTTCCAGCAGCAGCAGCCAGGCGAAGAACTCCCGCGTTCTCTCGTGGACTTTCCATGAGATAAGCACCGCCAGGAAGCCGAGGAAGGTGGTCAGCAACAGCAGTGGCATACTCAACCCGTCCACGCCCAGGTGATAGTGGGCGTTAAGAGGGGCTATCCAGAGGTAATTTTCCTGGAACTGCACCAGCGGCGCCCCGAACGAACGGTCGAAGGCGACGAAGAGGTATATCGCCAGCGCCAGCGGTATCGCCGTGAATACCAGCGCGAGGCGCTTGGTGACCATCTCGTCCTTGTTCTTTAGCAGGACAATGACAAGCGCCCCCGCCGCTGGCAGGAACAGTATGGTCGATAAGTAATTAAAGTCCAATTATTCTATCTCCAGAAAGAGTGTTTATTAACCTCTCCTTTACCTCGTAAATAATACGCATAATGCGATAATCGCCAGCCCGATGCCGATGAACAGGGCGTAAAGCTGCAGCTGCCCCGTCTGCGCCTGGCGGATGGCTTTGCCGCCCCGCACCACGACGTCCGCCGTCCCGTTGACCGCCCCGTCCACACCTTTTTCATCGAATATCTTGAAGCCGGTAAACAGCCCTTTTACCAGTCCCAGCTTCACGATGATGTTTTCATAAAGCTCGTCGAAATAGTATTTATCGGCGACCGTCTGGTATATCGACCCGAAGAACTTGCCGATGGATTCCGCCGTAATCCAGCGCTTGATATAGACCGCATAAGCCGAGAAAATGCCGAACAAACCTACCAGCAGCGAAATCAGCGGCAGCGGCACGCCGTTAACGGTATGCCCGAACACCGTAAATACATTCAAGGCGCCGCCGTTCTCTGCTTCATGTCCCATGAAGCCGCTGAAGCTGCCGGCGGTGTTCCACCAGCCGGCGCCGACCGCCAGTATGGCTAAAAAGACCAGCGGCGCTACCATCACCCACGGCGATTCGTGTGTGTGGCTGTAGTCCTTACCGCTTTCCTTATCGCCGCCGCGGTACTCGCCGTGGAAGGTCATGAAAATGGCGCGGAACATGTAGAAAGCGGTCAGGAACACCGTTATCAACGCCAGCCAGAACAGCACTGGCTGGCTGGTAAACGCGCTGGCCAGGATTTCGTCCTTGCTCCAGAACCCGGCCAGCGGCCAGATGCCTGCCAAGCTCAACGCGCCGAGCAGGAAGGTAATGTATGTCCAGGGCATCGTCTTGCGCAGACCGCCCATCTGCCGCATATCGAAGGTGCCGGTGGAGTGGTTGACGCTGCCGGCGCCCATAAAGAGTAACGACTTGAAGAAGGCGTGGGTAAACAGGTGGAATATGCCCACCGCCACCGCCGCCTTGGCGAGGAGGAGTATCTCGTCAATGGCGAGGACTTCCGCCCCGCTGTTTAAATGTGAAGCCAGTGCCGTGCCGGCCGCCCCCAGCCCCAGCATCATATAGCCTATCTGGCTGATGGTGGAATACGCCAGCACGCGCTTGATGTCGTTCATTACCAGCCCCATCGTGGCGGCAAAGATGGCTGTGAACCCGCCGATGGTCGCCACTACCCGCATCGCATCGGGAGAGGCGACGAACAAAGGCATCATGCGCGCCACTAGGAAAACGCCGGCGCAGACCATCGTCGCCGAATGGATGAGGGCGCTGACCGGAGTGGGACCTTCCATGGCGTCCGGCAGCCACACGTGGAGCGGGAACTGGGCACTCTTGCCGATGGCCCCGCCGAACAGCCCGATGCAGCCCCACATCAGCGCCGAGCTGCCGATTAGCCCGGCTACCGCCAGGTTGTGCAGCAGGCCGATATCGAAGGTGCCGGTGTTGAAATAAAGTATTAAAATACCCGCCAGGAAGCCGAAATCGCCCAATCTGGTGACGATAAAGGCTTTCTTGGCGGCGTCGGCGGCCGACTTCTTGTGGTACCAGAAACCGATGAGCAGGTAGGAACAGAGGCCGACCATCTCCCAGAAAACGAACATGAACAGCAGGTTATCGGCGAGGACCAGTCCCAGCATGGAGAAGGTAAAGAGGGACATGAAGGTGTAGTAGCGGTAATAGCCCGCCTCGTCGTGGGCCATGTAACCCAGCGAGTATATCTGCACCATCAGGCTGACCACCGAGACAGCTACCACCATCACGGCGGAAAGCTGGTCCATAATCATGCCCACATGGAAGTTGAAACTGCCGATATTTATCCAGCTGACATTGGGGACGGCGATAATGTTGTTTTCCGCCGAACTAACGGATATCAGCGCCCAGACGGAGAACACCGCCGAGGTGGTGATGGCGGCGATAGTAATATAGCCGTAAATCTTGGATTTTACGTTAACAAACGGCCTTAGGAGCAGTCCGTTGACGACAAACGCCGCCAGCGGCAGTAAAAATATAAGCCAGATTAGCTGGTACGGTATCATAGCTTCCTTAAAATGTCCTTAATCACGTGTTCTTTGTCCTGCGGCACCATGATGGAATAGTCCGCTACCTCCTGCCCCGTCGGCAGGCCCTTTTCGGGCAGAATGCGGGTGGGAATGCCTTCCCCCTCGAAGCATTCCTTCCACATCTCCGCGATAGCCAGGGTTTTCGCTTTTTTAACTTCTACCCACATATCGTGATAAGTAACAACTGACAAGTATCAAATGTCAAACCCCTCCCCACCCGTTTGAATATTTGTCATTTTTAAACTTTCCTTGCTACTTGTTACTTGTTTACTTGCTACTTCTCCTTTTCTCCTTTATTCATTACCATTTCATCAGGTTAATATCATTAGTATCGATGCCGGAGAAATGACGGAAAATCGCCAGCACCACCCCCAGACCGACGGCTATCTCGGCGGCGGCTACCACCATCACGAAGATGGCGAAGACCTGGCCGGTCAAAAGCTGCGGCACGATGTAGCTGGAAAACGCAATCAGGCTGATATTGACCGCGTTAAGCATCAGCTCGATGCACATCAGGATAATCACGGCGTTGCGGCGGGTCAGCGCGCCGTACAGGCCGATGCAGAAAAGCACCGCCGATAGCACCAGATAATGCGTCAGCCCGATACTCACTTTTTCTTCTCCCTCGTAATCACGATGGCGCCCAGTATCGCCGCCAGCAGCAGCACCGCCCCGATTTCCACCGGCAGGATAAATCCGTTCTCGCTGAAGAGTTTGGTTGCCAGCGGTATGGTGGTCGGCGTCAGCGGGTCCTGCGTGGAAATAGCCCAGGGCGAGCTGGTAACTACATAGACTAAGATTCCCAATAGCACCACCGCCACGATAGCGGCGGGCAGTCTCATTTTATTGGACGGGTTGCCTTTCTGGACTTCCCGCGTCATCATAATCCCCAGGATAATCAGCACGGATATCGCCCCCACGTAAACCAGTATCTGCACCGCCGCCAGGAAGTCGGCGCTCAAGGTGACGTAAATCCCTGCCACGGCGATAAAGCAGAGCACCAGCGCCAGCGCGGCGTGGAAGACGTTGCGCAGGTATAAAACGGCAAGCGCCCCGCCTACCATTACCACCGCCATTATCCAGAAGGCGATTTCCAGTCCCATTATTGCTTCTTCCTCTTTTCCGTAACTTTTTCCACGAGCAGGGTCTGTTTGGGCAGCTTCTCCGCTATTTCAGGGTGGTAGTAGCCGCTGGCTGGCCTCTCCGGACTCTCCAGCAGCCCGTCGTCGCTCTGTATGAGGTCGTTGCGGCGGTACTTCGCCCGCTCGTAAGAGTAGCCCATGAAAAGGGCGTCGTAGGGGCAGGCTTCCACGCACAGGCCGCACTGGATGCAGTAGCCGGTGTCCACCCGGTAGGTTTCGACCTCGTATTTATTTTCCCCTAGATTGGTGGAGGTGATGATTTCAATGGCGCCCTGCGGACAGGCTTTGGCGCAGGTGGCGCAGCCGGTGCACCGTTCCCGACTCCAGATAAGCTCGTTGCCGCGGGTGCGCCGCGACGGGTTGAGCCGCTGTTCCGGGAACTGCGACACCGTCGGGTGGCGGAAAATGTGTCTTAGCGTTACCGCCAGGCCCTTGATGATGCCTATTCCGTAATGCTCAAACTTCAAGTCGACCCCATCCAATCTTGAATAATTTCGACCATAATACTATCAGTATCGCCGCAATGACGATGTTAGCGCCGACGAAAATCCACTGCGAGATGTCCGGCCATACGATGACCTCGATGGCGGTGATGAAGAGGTTGATTAAAGCCAGCGGGAAGAGGAACTTCCAGGCCAGCGCCATCAGCTGGTCGATACGTACGCGCGGCAGCGTCGTCCTCGTCCAGACCATCACAAAGAAGACAACGAGGACCTTGATGATAAACCAGAGCCAGGGTGGCAGCAGGGGACCCCGCCAGCCGCTTAAGAAAAGCGTGGTGATGATGGCGGACATCGCCATCGCCTCGGCGTATTCCACCAGGTAAAACATGGCGAACTTCATGCCGGAATATTCCGTATGGAACCCGGCCGTCAGCTCGGAGTCGGCCTCCATGAGGTCGAAGGGACTGCGGTTAATCTCGGCGCAGGCGGCGATAAAGAAAAGCAGGAAGCCCAGCGGCTGTACCAGTATATAGGGTATGTCCTGCGCCACGACAATCTGGTTCATGGAAAGCGAGCCGGAAACGATGACCACACCGACAATCGTCAGCACCAGCGGGATTTCGTAGCTGACCACGGCGGCGACGTTGCGCATGGCGCCGAGCAGGGAGTACTTGTTGCCGGAGCCCCACCCCGCCATGAATACGCCGACGGTGGCAATGGAGCTGACGGCGACTACATACAGGATGCCGATGTTGAGGTCGGCCAGCAGCGCCCCGTTCTGGAAGGGAACGACGGCGAAAATCATCAGCACCGGACTGAAGGCGATAATCGGCGCCAGCCAGTGAATGGCTTTGTCCGCCACGGTGGGAACGATGTTTTCTTTCAGCAGCACCTTAAGCGCGTCCGCCACCGGCTGTAAGAGCCCGAAAGGACCGGTGCGGTTGGGACCCAGGCGCGACTGCATTCTGCCCATGCCGCGGCGCTCGATATAGATGGCGCCCATGACCATGATGAGCACGAAAGCGATGATAACGACGGTAAAGAAAAGCCAGTGCCACCAGTAGCCCCCGGGCCAGTCCGCCGGCGTTACCTGCATGGCGAGCGGTGCGCTTAAGGCAAAATCATGGATTACCATTATCTATCGACCTCTCCCATGGTAATATCGATACTGCCGAAAATTATAATAAGGTCGGCGACCTTCCAGCCCCTGACCATCTGCCGCAGGGCCGTGAGGGTTATCAGGCTGGGGGAGCGTATATGGCAGCGGTAGGGTGCAATCGAATCGTCTGACACGACATAGAAGCCCAGCTCGCCCTTGGGGGCTTCGATGTGGGCGTAAGCCTCGCCGGCGGGCGGGCGGACGAGGTGGGGCAGGTCGGCTTTTACCGGACCTTCCGGTATCTGCTTCATCGCCTGCTCGAGAATGCGCAGGCTCTGTCTCATTTCCTCGATGCGCACGCGGTAGCGGTCGTAGCAGTCGCCGTTCTCGCTGGTCGGTATATCGAACTCGAAGCGGTCGTAGATTAAATACGGGTCGTCCTTGCGTAAATCGTGCTTGATACCGCTGGCGCGCGCCACCGGACCGCTGATACCGCAGTTAATGGCTAGCTCTCTGGGTAAAACACCCACGCCTTCGGCACGGGCGATTAATATCTCGTTCTGCTTAAGGAAAAAGTCGAATTCTCCGAGAAAACGGCGCAGCTGTTTTATCAACTTTTTCAGCGCCGGCAGGAATTCCGCCGGCATGTCC
This sequence comes from Dehalococcoidales bacterium, assembly GCA_034418415.1. GTDB lineage: Bacteria > Chloroflexota > Dehalococcoidia > Dehalococcoidales > RBG-16-60-22 > RBG-13-51-18. Next base: position 38,634 of record DAOULS010000089.1, read on the forward strand.
TGACTCACCCCGCCGATGCGCATGTAGTTGTGCATGAGCCGCTGCCCGCAGAGCATATCCAGCAGGTCGTAGATTTTCTCGCGCTCGCGCCAGAGGTAAAAGAAGGGCGTGCCCAGAGCGCCGGCATCGTTCAGCATGGCGCCGACGGCGAGGCAGTGGTTGCCGAAGCGCTGCAGTTCGGCGGCAATCACGCGGATATATTCGGCGCGTTCCGGCACCTTGATTCCCGCCAGTTTTTCCACCGCCAGGCAGTAGCCCAGGTTATTGGTCATCGAGGACACGTAGTCCAGGCGGTCGGTGAGGGGAATGCAGCCGGTAAACGTCCTTTCCTCCATGAGCTTCTCGATACCCCGGTGCAGGTAGCCGAACACCGGCTCGATGTCGATAACGACCTCGCCGTCCAGCGTCGCCCTCATGCGGTAAACGCCGTGCGTGCTCGGGTGGACCGGCCCTATGTTCAGCACGAAGGGCTCGGTGTTCAGTACCAGCTCCCTGGTGGTCGTCACTGGTTCCAGTCCTTTCGCAGGGGATGCCCGGGGAAACCGTCCCAGAGAAAGATGCGTTTCGGGTTCGGGTGCCCCTCGAATGTAATGCCCATAAGGTCGTAGACCTCACGCTCCTGCCAGTCCGCCCCCTGGTAAACCCCGGCCAGCGAGGGCACGGTGGGGTTATCGCGGGTATGGCAGCGGACCTTGAGGGTGATGGAGTGGTTATGTTGCAGCGAGGTCAGCATGTAAACGACCTCGTAGTAATGATAATAATCGACGGCGGTAATGTAGTTAAGGTAATCGAACTTTAACCCTTTAGCGGTTTTAAGATGCTTAGCCACTGCCGGCAGGGAGTCGCTTTTTACCAGCAGGCTGTCCGTGCCGGCTTCCTCAACGGCTCCCGGGAATTTTTCATTTAACTGGCTTATTACGTCTTTGGCGGAAAGGGCAACCGTCATTCCTTTTTACCTTTCTTCAGGGGATTGGGTAATTCGGACAGGTCGGGTACTACCTTTTCTTTGTTAATCTTCTTCTGCAGCATCTGGATGCCGTATATCAGGGCTTCCGGCCGCGGCGGGCAGCCGGGCACGTAAACATCCACGGGGATTATCTTGTTATAGCCCGGCACCACGTTATAGCCGGAGCGGAAAATGCCGCCGCTGATGCCGCAGGCGCCCATGGCGATGACCCACTTGGGGTCCGGCATCTGGTTGTAGATGCGCCTGACGTTGGGCGCCATCTTCCAGGTAAGCGTGCCGGCGGTTATCATCAGGTCGGCTTGGCGCGGGGAAGCCCGCATGATTTCCATGCCGAAGCGGGAAAGGTCGAAGCGGGGAGATAGTGAAGCCATCCATTCCATGCCGCAGCAGGCGGGGAAGCATACGGCCGTCCACAGGGAAGAGCGCCGCGCCCAGTTGATAACCCAGTCCACGGAGGTCAGGATAATGTTGCGCTTCAGTTCCGCGTCCAGCCAGGCATCGGGGTCGGGGATGGACTCGCGACTGCTTGCCTTGACCTCATTGATTATTCGACCTTCATGGCGGTCCAGTTCCGTAGAGGAGTAGATATATTCTTTATCGCTGCCTATTTCCATTCCAGGGCCTTCTTTTTCCAGGCGTAAAGGTAACCAATAAAGACAATGAAAACGAGTATCAGGACGACATACAGGCTGAACGGCCCCAGCTGCCTGAGCTGCACCGCCCACGGGTAGAGGAACACCACCAGCACGTCCAGCGCCAGGAAAACGAGGGCGTAGAAATAGTAGTGGAAATTGAACCGCACCCAGGTCTTCCCGACGGTCTCCATGCCGCACTCGAAGATGGACTCTTTGATGGGGTTGGGATTGCTGGGGATGATTTTCAGGTATCTTAGAATGATGGGTAATACTATCATTACCAGGGAAAAAAGGATAGCTACAGCAAAGAATAGTCCGATTAGTCCGTAATCAGCTAGCAAATGGCCCTCTATCTATCCAAAAACCTTTTTTACATGCGTGACCCGGGAACTATATACGATGATACATAGAGGTTCGGGGCACTGCGAAAGTATAACATAGATTTTTTGGGAAATGCAACCAAAGTCCGCTGCCGGCTATTTCCTGCCATGCCTGACTTTTAACAGGGCGTCGATTTCGTCCAGGTGCATCTTGCGGTGTATCGAGCGGAACAGCCTCGTCTCGTCCCCCAGACTGGAGATTTTATTTATCATTTCAGGCGTGGCTGCCTCCAGTTCGCGGTCGATTGCCTCCGCCATGGTTACCGCCATATTCGCCGCGGTCCTCGGTGGAATAGCCAGCAGGAAGGGTAGAATCGTATCGTTAGGGAATAAATTATCGTTAATAGCATCCCAGTCCAGCATGGGTGATTCAGACACGCCGCTCTCTTCCCATTTTTTCATGAGCAGCAGCGACCAGTGGTCCCAGTAAGCCAGGTGCGCCAGAGCGGCGGCGACCGTCCAGCCCTCTTTATAGATAACCAGCTTGAGTTCCTCATCGGTGATATCGTTTACTAGCTTCTTCAGCCTCTCGCGGGTTTCGTTATTTTCTTTAACGTATTGCCTTTCCATTTAAGCCCCCTTATCTTTATTAACTTCATATATCCATGAATAAGACGCGATGCGACTGTATTCCTTGAACCCCAGCCGCAGGTAAACAGGCTTGCCCATCTTGGACGCCTGGAGGATACCCGCGCGATACCCCATTTCGCGCGCTTCCAGCAGGGGCTTTTGCGTGATGGCAAAGCCGATTCCCTTGTTGCGCGCTTCCGCCAGAGTGGCGACGAAATAGATTCCGGCGACTC
>DAOULS010000090.1:0-12081 GCA_034418415.1 Dehalococcoidales bacterium
AAATCAACAATAAACTGGCCTATACAGTGCTGTCTCCGGAAACTTAAGCCGTGTAACTGGTGTTTTCTAAGGTATTTCCAGAGCTCCTTTTCAGCCTCGGTCGGTTTACTCCTCATTTCATGTGCAATGGGCTTTAGTTTTTCCCATAAAGTAGCATCAGTACGCCATCTATTGTCTCTTTTGTTCATTTAACGTTAACTCAAGTATTGTTCAAACTATCTTATCTATTGTCTCCCTCTCTGTCAACGGAGAGGGAGATTAAGAGGAAAAGGTCGGGATAAAGGGGGTGAGGTTACAATATCCCCCATGAACCATAAAAATAATCCAGGACATTAATTAGCACTTACCAAAGCTATTTTTTAAAAATATACTTTCCGTCTTTTACCATGATTTTTACACGCTTCTCCAAAGTCGGTCCAGTTTAGCCAGTAGCCGTAAACATATTTGGCGGGACGCCAGACCAGATGACCGCGACTTATACAAAGACTGCCGACCATCTTTTTAGCGTAACTGATATCGAATACCATGTCGGACTTCCCCAGTTTTAGTGACGGCACCTCTCTTATCTGCACGATATGTCTTGCCATGTTGTCCTCCCGTACATCTGTTTTAGACGAGTATAGTCCAAAACACTAAATTGGACAATAGGCATCATCCGGTTGCCCGATTTTTGAACACACCCGCGACAAATTCCCCTTCACTTTCCCCTACCGACCCATTATAATAATCACGAAAGGCTGTAAATAACTAACCACTCAACATAACGATTTACCATAACACCAAAACGAATAAAAACGAATCAGCTACGGCTCAAAGCTAAAACACCAAAAAAATTTTTCAAAAAACGAATAAAACGAATACCTGCCCCCTGCCCGCTGTTGTCTGTCCCCTCGCAGACTCCCCTCCCCCTCTCCGCCGCAGGTAGTAAAATAGTACTATCTGCTTATCATTGCGTTGACTAATTGTGGTATGATTAACATAAGCCGATGAAGATAAGCGTCATCATACCTGCCCGGAACGAGGCCAGGCTCATCGCCGGCACGCTGCGTTCCCTGCAGAACCAGAGCTACAAAGGCGACTATGAAATCGTCGTCGTCGATAACGGCAGTACCGACGCCACGGCGGAAATCGCCCGCAGCCACGGCGTCAGAGTGGTCAGCGCCGGCGAGAAAAAGAGCGTCTTTTACGCCCGTCAGGTGGGCGCCGACGCCACCGATGGCGATATCATTGTCCAGGCCGACGGCGATACGCTCTACCCCGAGCACTGGCTGCAGCAAATCGCCGACAAGCTGAAAGACAACCCGGATGCCCTGGCCGTCTCCGGTCGTTTCCTCTACCGCGAGTTCTTTCTCTGGTCCTTCATCGAGCTTACCGTCAGGGACTGGCTGAACCGAATATCGGCATACTTTTTCAAGAGGCCTTTCCTGGTTTCCGGGGCCACCTTCGCCTTCCGCCGCTGGGCTTTCAACAAGGTCGGGGGCTACAGGAACATACCCTATTCCGCCGACCAGCACGGCATGACGACCCGCCTGCGTAAGCTGGGAGGGGAGGTACTCTACGACCCCCAAATAACCTGCCTGACGTCCTCACGGAGCGTTCAGCAGCCCTGGTTTGTTCTCTTAATGGCAATAACCGACAACATAGCCCGCCTGATGCTTGATTTCAGCCTGAACCTGGTCTCCCCCAAGCCCAAAGCCACCGGGCCCACCCTGCGCAAGCGTATGGTATTATCCATCAGCGCCGTCATGGCGCTTTTCATCGCTTTTGCCGCCTACGGCTATTTCTCGCCGACGTCACCGGTTTTCGGCGAAATCAGCTTCAAAGGCAGTCCGGACCATCAGTTAATCGCCCTGACTTTTGACGACGGGCCCAACGGGATATACACCACGCAGATACTCGATATCCTCGACGAATATGACGTCAAGGCTACCTTCTTCCTCATCGGGCAGAACGTGGAGCTCTACCCGGATATCGCCAGGCGCATACTCGCCGAGGGACATGTAATCGGCAACCATTCCAATACCCACGACGCCAATCATGCCTTGAGTGACCAGGGTTGCCGCGACCTGAAAGACGCCCAGGAAGTCATCTATAGAGTCACCGGCGTCCTGCCCCACCTCTACCGTCCTCCTCACGGGAAAAAGACCCCCTGGGAGCTCGACTGCGTTGAGGAAAACAGCTTAATCGAAATCACCTGGGGCGTCGGCGCCAACGACCAGCCGGACCCCGGGGCCGACCTGGACAAGGCGGTGCAGGCCTTTGTCGATAAAATCGTCAGCAGGACCTACCCGGGAGCCGTTATCCTGCTGCACGACGGCTACGGCACCGAGCACGACAACGCCAACGCCGACAAGTCGTTTACGGTCAGGGCGTTGCCGTTACTTATCGAGCGGCTCCTCGCTGAAGGCTACCAGTTCATTACCGTCCCGGTACTGCTAAGCATCCCGGCCTACAACGAGGCCAGGTAATGGACCTTGAAGGCTTTCTGCGGGGAATCGTTGATTTTACCGCAACTCTAGACCCCCGCATGGCCTTGCTTTTCTTCGTCATCTGCTGCCTCGGTGAAATAGGTATATCCATCCTCTTCCTGTTGGAATTCCTCTGGGTGAATGTCGGTATAAATGTCGGCACCGGGAAAATGCCGCCCTGGCACCTGTTAGGATTATGGTTATGCGCCCAGGTCGGCCGGCAGTTAGGCTCGATGGTACTGTACCGCATCGCCAGGTTCGGCATGCCAGCCTTGACCAGGTTTTACCACAAAATACACCTGGACAGGTTCATCAACAAGCTGATAGCCAGGTCCGGCCCTATCGCCCGCATCAATATCATCTCGCCCTTTTCTGTCGCCTTTGCCAGGTTAATTGGGGGACGATTCCCGATGTTACTGGTAATGGCGGCTAAAAAACGCTTCCGCACGCTGGCGCTAGGGATAATTCTTTCCAGCATCGTCTTCGACGGCCTGTATATCTGCGCTGGCGTAATCTTCGGGAGAACTATACAAACACCAGAAGACCTAAAGGAATTCAATCCTTTATACACCGTTTTAATCACCATAGGCTTGTTAGCCGTGATTTACCTGGTAACGTTCACCGTCAGGTTCTTCATTAAACGCCGCCAGCCACACGAACCGGCCGAAGATGTATCCGTACCACCGCCCGGTGATGACACCGTCTAAACTTCAAGTCACTCTTTACACGAAGTATTTGTTCATGATTTCTCCCCCACGTTGACAAATCCCGCTCGTATCAACGATAATAATGTCAATAAATATTGTGTTTGCGAAAGGGGAATTCCGTTTGTTTCATTCGGCCCGCTGGAAAGCCTATCTGCAGCAACTCCAGTACAACCGGGAAACGGCGGCGAATGATATAGAAAATATCCTGCATGCCTTTCATTCACAGATGTGGTTCACCAGAGAGGAAAATAACGGCCATCAGAAGGCCGCCGAGGAACACCTTAAACGCAGCGACGCGCTGATAAAGGACTGCTCCAGGCAAGTTGACGCTTTAGAGAAAACGCTGGCTAATACACCCAAGCCCAGTGAAATGCTGGACTGGAATTCAGTCAGGCTTCAGGACCTGATATAAATTAAAAGTTTGATAATCTCCAACCAGGTATGACTTTATTTATTATACTTCTCCCGGGATAAGCGAGTGCATAACAGCATCGTGCATTTTATCGCGTATATTGATACGGTTCCTTAAAATCCCCTCGCGCTTCGCCCCCACTTTTTCTGCCACTCTAAGGCTCCGTTTATTCCCTACAGCTATACCTATCTCAATACGTTTCAGATTTAAGGCTTCGAAGCCCCACTTAGCCAGCAGCCTGGCAGCCACAACCGCCACTCCCCTGCCGGTATAGCTTGTCCTCACCCAGTAGCCGAGGTTAGCCTTCCCGTTTCTCTCGTCGATTTCATTGAGTCCACACCCCCCGACCATGTCGCCGTTTTGCGTATCGAAAATAGCGAAGTCATAAGTGATGCCCTCTTTCCATTCTTTCGGACGCTTCTTTATCCAGTCCTTACTTTCCTTAATACTATAATTCTCATGGGCAAAAGGCAGCCAGACGCTTATCTCTTTGATAGACTCACGCACCGCATGGAAAAGCCCATCTACATCATTCATCCGGTAAGGACGCAGTAAGATATTGCCATCGGTCAGTTCTATTTTCTTCCGGTCAGGTTTAATATCACTCATAATGTCCTTATATTACCTGCGGCTGAAAAACGTGTCAATAACAGCCAGTGCACCACGCTCATTCTCAACCTTGAATTGTCTCGTATTTATTGATAAAGTTTATATGATGCATAAAAGCTTGTTCTCCACAATACGGCACAGGAGGTAGCTATCCTTTCCTTCAGAGGATAGCTTTTTTAACGCCCATGACCGGCAAAATCAAGCTGATAATCGACGGAAAAGAAGTCGAGGTGGAAAAAGGGGTTACGGTACTGCAGGCAGCCCAGAGCGCTGGCATCTATATCCCCACCCTCTGCTACCATCCCGACCTGCAGCCATACGGCGGCTGCCGTCTCTGCATCGTGGAAATCGAAAAGATGCGCGGCCTGCCCACCGCCTGCACCACACCGGCTACCGACGGCATGAAGGTTACCACCAAGTCGGAGCGACTGCAGGAGTTAAGACGGGCTTTCTTACAGCTTATCCTGACGGAACATCCCAATGCCTGTCTTACCTGCCATCGTCGGGAGCGCTGTAAACCTAACGATATCTGTCTGCGTGAGGTAGCCGTCAGCGAGCGATGCGTCTCCTGTCCGAAAAACCACCAGTGCGAACTCCAGGACCTGGTCGACTATATAGGCATCGGCGAAGAAATAACGCTACCTTATCAATACAAGGCCCTGCCGGTGGACTTTACCCGCGAACCGCTTATCCAGCGCGACTACAACCTGTGCGTCCTCTGCGGGCGCTGCGTGCAGATGTGCCAGGACGTGAGGGGCATCGGGGCGGTAGGTTTTTCCAGGCGGGGCTTCGACACATTAGTCGGCACGGCTTTCGACGAACCGCTGCAGGACTCCGGATGCCGCTTCTGCGGCGCCTGCGTCGAGGTCTGCCCTACCGGGGCATTGATGGACAGCGAGGCGGCCTTCAAGCCGGACAAAGGATGGGAAGAGGTGGCAGTCCCCTGCCAGCACGCCTGCCCGGCCGGCATCAATGTGCCGCTCTATGTCTATCTCATCGGTCAGGGCAAAAACCAGGAAGCGCTGGCGATTATCAGGGAGAAAGTGCCATTCCCAGGGACGCTGGGGCGCGTGTGCATCCATCCCTGTGAGGAAGCCTGCCGACGCAGTGCTTTAAACGAACCTATATCAATAAAATTTCTCAAGCGCTTCGTTGCCGACCGCGATTACGGCTTCTGGAAGCACTACTCCAAAAAGCTGCCCGCTACCGGTAAGAAAGTGGCTATCGTGGGGTCGGGTCCGGCGGGGCTGACGGCCGGGTATTACCTGGCTAAAGCCGGCCATACCGTTACTGTCTTCGAACAGTTTTCTAAGGCCGGAGGCATGATGCGAGTGGGTATTCCCGACTACCGCCTGCCGCCGGAGGTACTGGACAGTGAAATCGACGTTATCAAGGACGCAGGCGTAGAAATAAAACTTAACACAAAAGTAGAGTCCATCGACAGCCTGTTCGACCAGGACTACGAGGCTGTTTTCCTGGCGCCGGGAGCGCACCGCGGACAGGGTCTCGGAGTTGAAGGAGAAAACCTGCCCGGGGTCTATGACGGGGCTTCGTTCTTAAGAGAAGTCAACCTCGGGAAGAAGATTGACGTAGGACAGAAAGTGGTGGTCATCGGGGGAGGCAACGTGGCTATCGACAGCGCCCGGGTGGCTTTACGGCTGGGGGCGAAGGACGTGCATATCATCTACCGGCGCACGCGCCACGAGATGCCGGCCAGTCCGGAGGAGGTGGAGGCGGCGCTGGAGGAAGGCATACAAATAGATTATCTAAGAGGGCATATTAGAGTTTGCCAAAAAGGTGATTGTCTGGGTCTGACCTGCAATTGTATGGAACTCGGTGAGCCCGACGTCAGCGGCAGGCGCCGGCCGGTGCCGATACAAGGCAGCGAGTATGATGTTGAATACGATACCATCATCGCTGCCATCGGACAGCGACCGGAGATACCGGACGGTTTCAAGGTTAAGACCGGCAGGAACAATACGATACAGGCCGACAATATGACCATGGCGACCAGCCGTAAGGGGGTCTGGGCGGGAGGCGATGCTGTGACCGGCCCCGATTCTGTAATAAGGGCGATTGCCGCGGGAAGGGCGGCCGCCAGCTCCATCGATAAATACCTGGGAGGCAGCGGAGATATCGAAGAGGAACTCACGTCGGAGAGAAAGATAGGCATCTGTGCCGGCATCACCGCCGAGGGTTTCACCAAGCAGGACCGTGTAAAGATGCCCCACCTACCCGCTGAAAAGGTAACCAGTAACTTTATCGAGGTGGAAACGGGACTCCTCACCGAAGATGCCATCGCCGAAGGCAACCGCTGCTTCCAGTGCGGTTTCCGTACCCAGATAACCCCGGCGCCGCGTCCTCCGGCAAAAGCTAAGTATAAAGAAGAACCGGATAAAGCAGAGACCGCCGTTTAGCCCTTCGTCACCAGAAACCCTTACAATTCCATTTTTTATTATAACCGCGAATCAATATCCTACATCTGAAAAGAGGAAATAGAATTTATGACCAGCCAGGTCAGGGCCAGTAAGAAAGTTATACTCATCATCGCGACGATAACGGCATTTATCCTGCCGTTCCTGGTGGCTTCGGTAAACGTGGCGCTGCCGGTAATGGGACGGCAGTTCAGTATGGAGGCGGTGGTGATGAGCTGGGTAAGCACGTCCTATTTCTTGGCGATAGCTATGGTCCAGGTACCGTTCGGGCGCCTTTCTGATATTTTCGGTCGTAAGAGACTCTTTATTATAGGGCTGGTAATTGTTACTCTGGCTTCTTTCCTGGGGGGATTTGCCAACTCCGTGCCGATGTTGATAATCAGTCGGGTTTTACAGGGATTCGGCTCCGGCATGACCTTCAACAACAGCATAGCTATTCTTTCCTCCGTTTTCCCCCGCGAGGAGAGGGGTAAAGCCCTCGGCATCAGCCAGTCAGGGACATACCTGGGACTGTCGCTGGGTCCGTTTATTGGTGGGATAATGACGGAACACCTGGGCTGGCAGAGCATTTTCTTCCTTAGCGGCATACTGGGTATTTTCCTGATAATACTCGTTTTCCAGGGGTTGAGAGCAGAATGGCGTGAAGCCGAAGGGGAGAAGTTCGATATCACCGGCTCGATAGCCTACTTCATCGCTATCGCTCTTTTCATGTACGGTTTTTCCAGTCTGCCGTCGATTAACGGCATCATTTTGTTTGTCGTGGGTGTGCTGGGTATGGTCTTCTTTGTCTGGTGGGAGGTCAGGACGCCCAGCCCGGTCTTCGACCTCACATTGTTCCGGCGGAACCGCATCTTTCTCTTATCCAATATAGCGGCCTTGATTACCTACATCTCAACCTTCGCAGTTAACTTCCTACTGAACCTGTATCTGCAGTATATCAACGGCTTGACGCCGGGCGAGGCCGGCAGAGAGCTGATAATTTCTTCGGTACTAATGACTGTTTTCACGCTCCTTTCCGGTTATATTTCACAGAAATACAAGCCGAGACTGGTAGCTACGGCAGGTATGGCATTAAACTGCGTGGGGTTGATAATGCTGATATTTCTTACCGATGCCACGTCGATATGGTATATCAGATTGACACTGGCGATTTACGGTACTGCTATAGGTCTGTTCGTCTCGCCGAATACCAATATCATCATGGGGTCGGTGGAAACCAAAGTACTTGGCGTAGCTTCCGGGACGCTGGGGACGATGCGCACGGCGGGCATGATGTTGAGCATGGGCATCACCATGATTCTGTTCTCGCTTTACATCGGAGGGGAGGAAATAACTCCGCTTTATTACCCGCAGTTCCTCTCCAGCGTGAAGACTGGATTCATCATATTTGCGGCGCTGTGCTTCGGCGGAGTAGTAGCCCAGCTGCTGGCCCGCCGACATGAAAAGTAACCGATTTCATCGCCATCGTTTTTACCACCATCAGGAAAATTCCCCGATTATTCGTACGTTTTTACGTTAATACATGCTAAAATAGCACAGATACTCTTGACAGCGCAGGAGTAGATTGTGGAAGGTCTGGAAATAGGGCTCGACCTGCTGATTGTCCTGGCGACGGCCATCGTTGGGGGTATGCTGGCACGCTGGCTGCGCCTCCCGGTTATCCTGGGATACCTTGCCGGCGGTATCGCTATCGGGCCCTTCGGACTGGGGCTGGTGGCTGACAGCCAGACAATCGAGACACTGGCCAACATCGGCGTCGTGCTCCTCCTATTCGCCATCGGTCTGGAACTCTCGCTCAAAGAGCTGCTTAAGCTGGGTAAAGTATCCATCCTCGGCGGTCTCGCCCAGATTCTAGTCACCGCCCTGGCGGGTTTCTGGCTGGGAAGGGCGATAGGCCTACAGACTACCGGCTCGATATTCTTCGGCTTTATCATCTCCTTAAGCAGCACGATGGTGGTATTGAAGCTCCTCATGGAAAGAGGTGAACTCGATACCGCGCACGGACGGATTATGCTGGGCATCCTGCTGGTACAGGACCTTAGCGTCGTGCCGATGATGGTGGCCATACCGGCGGTGGCGGGAGAGCTGGGGGGACTGTGGTCTTCGCTGGGGATAGCGTTCGGCAAGGCGGTCGGATTCATCGCCGGCATGATTGTGCTGGGCTACTGGTTCATGCCGTGGGTATTAAAAAGGGTAGCGGGACTGCGCTCGCGGGAACTATTTCTATTAACCGTAATCGTGCTGTGTATAGCGGCGGCGTTTGGCACCTATTACGTGGGGCTTTCGGCGGCTTTCGGGGCTTTTGCAGCCGGCCTCCTGGTAAGCCAGTCCGGCTACGCGCGGCAGGCCTTTGCCGATATCCTGCCCCTGCGCGACACATTTGCCGCCCTTTTCTTTGTCGCCCTGGGACTGGTAGTCGATAGAACCTACGTACTCGACCACTTAAGCACCATCGGCATCGTAGCCGGGGCGGTAATACTGATAAAATTTCTCATCTGTTCGGGGATTACACGGCTGTTCAACTACGGCCCCAAAACGGTACTGATGGTGGGGACAGGTCTGATAAACATCGGCGAGTTCAGCTTTATCCTGGCGATGATGGGCAGACAGGCAGGTATTTTTTCCGACAATTTCTACCATCTAATCGTAGCCTCGGCAATCGTCACCATGTTCCTGACGCCTTTTGCCACGAACCTGAACTCCTTCCTTTACCGCTGGCTAAGCCAGAAGCCCCTGTTCGCGCGGCAGCTGACCGGTCGTATCGACCCGGACTTCCGCCTACATGTACAGGACATTTCAAGGCATGCGGTAATCTGCGGCTACGGCACTATCGGCAGGCAAATAGCCAACGTATTGGACAAGCAGAATTTCGCCTACCTCGTCATCGACCTCGACCCCACGATTATTACCGAACTGCGGGGACGCGGCATCCCCTGCATTCACGGAGACGCCAGCAATCCAGAGATATTAAGTCATGCCAGCCTGGACAAGGCTCGCGTCCTGCTGTGCACCATACCCGACTACGTTGCGGAAGGACTGACCGTCCGCAATGCCCTGGCGATAAACCCCAAGCTGGACGTCGTCGCCCGCGTTCACCGCGACAGGGACGTCGAGCTCTTAAAAGGCATGGGCGTGACGGAGCTGGTATCGCCATACTTCGAAGGCAGTCTGGAAATGATACGGCACACTTTGCACCGTTTCGGTATGAGCAGCACGGATATTCAGTATATCCTAAACAAGCTGCGGGAAGGGCAGACGGTCGAGAAGAAGCCGGAGGTTGAGTAGACATTAGAGAAACCGGAGGTTGTTATGAAAATCGGTTTTATCGGCATCGGGCAGATGGGCAGACACATGTCCCGACATATACTTGAGGCTGGATACGACCTGACCGTGCACGATTTGAAGAAAGAAACGGCTGCCCCTTTGCTGGGAAAAGGGGCGGCGAGGTGGGGTGAAAGCCCCGCAGCAGTGGCTGAATCATGTGAAGTGGTCTTTACCAGTCTGCCGACGCCACAGAGCGTAGAAGATGCGGTCTATAGCAAAAACGGACTCATCAAAGGCTGGAAAGAGGGAGATATCTATGTGGACATGAGTACGAATTCTCCTACTCTCATCAGAAAAATAGCCAAAGATGCGAAGAATATGGGAGTAACGGTGCTGGACGCCCCGGTAAGCGGAGGTACGAAAGGGGCGGAGGCCGGCACGCTGGCTATCATGGTCGGGGGTGACAAAGCTACTTTGAAAAAGATACACAAAGTCCTGCTGACGATGGGAAAGAAGATATTCCCGGTGGGCGACGTCGGCTGCGGCAATGTGGCCAAACTGGTAAATAATTTAATATCGCTGGTCAGTAACTCAATATCGGCGACAGGGTTCGCGCTGGGAGTAAAGGCCGGTATCGACCCCAAGGTATTGTGGGACATAATATCCGTCAGCACCGGCGATAACTGGTGCATGCGGCAGTATCCCAACACGACGTTCAAAGGCAATTTCGAGCCTGGCTTCAGAATTGGTCTGGCTTATAAAGACATCGGACTGGCGCTCGACCTGGGCAGGGAATACGGGATACCCCTGCCGGTCGGAGAAGTGGTAAAAAAAGAATTATCCGACACCATAGCGGCCGGACTTGAAGATAAAGGGGTGGATGCAGTGATATTGCCGCTGGAGGCGGCGGGCGGGGTAAAGGTGCGTGTGCCTTAAAGAACAAAGGAGGAATAATGATAGTCGTCAACAGTAATGATGTTAAAGCCGTCCCGACCGAGGATGAAATCGTCGGTCAAGGGCCGGTGCAGCGTAAGGAACTAATCAGCGCCAAAGACACGGGGGGATTCAGTGTACTGCTGGTGACCTTTGGGCCGGGGGCTAAGCTTAATTTCCACACCCATACCTACGAACAGATTCTCTACGTGACGGAAGGCAAAGGAATCGTAGCTACCAGAAAAGAGGAAAAGACCGTCACGCCGGGGTCGGTGGTCTATATTGAGCCGGGAGAGGCGCACTGGCACGGGGCGACCAAAGACTCTTCATTTTCACATATCGCCATACAAAAACCGGGGATAAAGCTGGCGGAGTGATACAACCACTAATCACGCTTAAGCAGTATTACCAAGGCGAAGGCTAAAAAACCTGCCCCAAGCCCGATAAACATGCCCTGGACGAGATAATCAAGCGCCCAGCCAATCCCCATCCCGATAAAAAGTCCGGCGGGTATCAGGAGTCCGCCGGCCTCCGTTTTCCTGCTTTTTGGTTTTTCCTTTGTTTCTTCGGGCATTGATAACTCCTCATAAACAAGATGGGTTTATTTTATGTGTCCGGGAGCAGGGTGTCAAGGGTGGCGTTTTGGTGATGAAATAACACGGTATTATATCCCAACCTTTATCTAAAAATAAAAAGACCCGCCTTTTACAGCGGGTCTTACTTTTATCTATCTTTCTAATACCAAGCCTGAAACAGGCCAAGCCCTCGGCCATTAGTACGGCTAAGCTAAATACATTACTATACTTACACCTGCCGCCTATCTAACAAGTAGTCTACTTGTGGCCTTACCCCCCGACCGAAGTCGGGGATGGGAGATCTCATCTTGGGGTGGGCTTCGCACTTAGATGCTTTCAGCGCTTATCCCTTATCGACGTAGCTACCCAGCAGTGCCCCTGGCGGGACAACTGGCACACCAGTGGTCAACCCCTCTAGGTCCTCTCGTACTATAGAGAGCTCCCCTCAAATCTCCAAACGCCCACGGAGGATAGAGACCGACCTGTCTCACGACGGTCTGAACCCAGCTCGCGTACCGCTTTAACCGGCGAACAGCCGGACCCTTGGGACATGCTCCAGCCCCAGGATGCGATGAGCCGACATCGAGGTGCCAAACCTTGCCGTCGATGTGAACTCTTGGGCAAGATAAGCCTGTTATCCCCGGGGTAGCTTTTATCCGTTAAGCCACGGCCCTTCCA
>DAOULS010000091.1:0-9930 GCA_034418415.1 Dehalococcoidales bacterium
TTTGCCAGATATACGGCTTCCGGTAGTTCTATCATATGCCCCTCCCCTGAAAATTTAGTCCACAATCTTGAGGCTGAAAGTGCAGGGCTTTTTACCGCCGGTAGAAAGGGCGGTGCCGCGCGGGGTAGCTTCCAGCTTCAGGCCGAGCGAGAGCTGGAAGTGGTGCCTGACGTGCCCGCCACAACAGTAGCAGTAGGTCACCGACAGTGGTTTTTCCGCTTCAGGCAGGCAGGAGCAGCGGTATCCCTTAGGGCCCTTCGGGGCAAAACGCACGATGATTTCGTCGTTATCCTGCATCCAGACGCCGCCCCCGAAACCCATATACGTTTTATTGGCGGCGGCAATTCTAGCCTCGAGAGTGGGGTTGTCCCTGGCGACGGCTTGAGAAAATTTCGAGGTGCCTTTGCCGGTGCGGCAGGCGCAGCCCTCGCGGATAGCCTTGCGAGTGGGCAAATCGAGGAGATTGTCCATTCTTATCATGGCTACCCGCAACCAGTCAGCCTTTTCTGCCAGACTGGTTGTTTTGAGTATATCTTCACCGCCCTCCATAATCCGGTCGATTATCTCCCGGTCAATCCCGGCAATCTCCAGCTGCTCCGCCAGCTTTCTGATATGGCGATACTCGTAGTTTTTCATACTAAATCCCTATTCCACTATCTTAAAACTAAAGGTGCAGGGCTTTTTACCCCCGCTGGAGAGCGCCGAGGCAAGCGTAGTGCAGTCCAGTTTCCGCCCGAGGGCAATCTGCAGATGGTGTTTGACATGGCCGCCGCAGCAATAGCAGTAGGTAATCGGCAGGGGTTTTGAAGCCTGCGGCAGGCAGACACATCGATACTGGTCAAGACCTTCAGGGTAAAAACACGCGAGGACTTCTCCGTTTTCCTGCATCTTGATGCTACCCACATAGTTTGCCTCGTTGGCAGCTTTTATTCTATCTTCTAAAGAATCATTATCCCCAGCAATTTTCTTAGATGTTTCCAGTCGTTTCCCGCCCAGACAGCAGGCGCAGCCTTCACGCACGGTTTTGCGGGTTTCAAGGTCGAGGAGCTTATTCATTCTAAACATGGCGTCTCTTAACCAGTCCGCCTTTTTCTCCGGGCTGGTCTTGCGGAGGACTTTTTCACCGTCCTCCATTATCTGGTCGATAATTTCCCGACTAACCTCCGCGTTCTCCAGCTGCTCGGCTATCTTCCCGATACGGTGATACTCATAGTTTTTCATATTAGTCTCCCCGTTATCTATGATAACTGTATTTGTCTGACAACAGTGTGTCATATTAAAGAGCATTCGTAATGAGATAATTTGACACGTTGAAAAGAAAGCTGTCCTATTCCAGTTGAAAGCTGTAGATTATTTCGTTTAAAACCGCTTCATTCTGTGTAAAAATAACAGGCGGGGCAAGTCCCATTATCGAGAAGACATCCGTCCCCCGAACTACAGTAACACACTTGCAGGTAAGGAAATTGCCTTCCATAGTAGCATTGAACATAAACTCGTAGGCCGGAGTGCCATCGGCCAAAGTTATCTCACCCTCGGAAAGCAACTCGTAGTCAGCGAAATTTTCATTATACACTTGCTGTAACGTCAATGCTGCCCCTTCAATGGTAGTTGGTTCTTCCCATGTCCTGACCATTACTTCAGGTATTCCTGCGTCGGCCTTAATGTCGAGGATTTCACCATGTTGGCCGTTGGTATAACTATCCCACCCCGCCGGATAAGTTATAGAGAAGCCATATTCGGCGCTGGTATAGGTACCACCCGGGCCGATGGGCGGGGGCTCATAAGTATAGGACGGCAATAACCTGAAGCTGTCGATGATAGTGTCAACCAGCTGCCTTTGCGCATCGAATAGGTCAGGTTCTCCAGAGACACCGACCCAGAATACCTGCTTCTCCCGTACGAGGGCGATGTAGCGGTACTTTTGCAGTACACCGGATTCCTCATATCCTTTGCCTATCATTTCATAGCCGGAGAGACCACCATCCAAGGTGATATAACCTTCAGATAACAGTTCGTACTGCGGCATAGCTTCCATGTACTCTTTGCCTTGAGCTACGACTTCATCCAAATCAGCCATCCCAAGGGCATAATCCACCGATAGACTCAATGATAGACCTCCTCCGGTTTCCCCGACCTGAATACGAAAATTCGTAGCTGCCTCGTAGGTATTGGCAACCCATCCCTGGGGATATTCAATGGAAAATCCGTGCTCCGTACTTTCGTAGAGGGTCATCGGCAAAGCCGTATCGGCAGGTGTGCTTGTTGAGGGTGAGAGCGAGGGAGTAGTTGGAGATGGTGTTGTTGAAGCAGGTGTTGTTGAAGGCGTGGCAGGTGTTGTAGATGTCGCGGTAGATGTCCCGCACTGACAACCGGTAACCATCACAATTGAAGCTATCAGGCAGATGATTGCAGCCCATACGCTCGGTTTGTGCATGATTTCACCTTATGAGTTCTTATCTGACCTGTTACGTAACCACGTAAACGGTATCGCCGGGGCGGACACGCTCGGGGACCTTGATACCTACGGAGTCGCCTTTTTTAGCCTCGGTGACGTTCTGGTTGTTAATCTGCATCGAGGTAACGTCCATCTCGATATCCGTGGTGTGCCCCTTGATGTGGATTTTGTCGCCCACTTTTACCGAACCGGTCATATCGATGCCGGCGACAACGGGATGAGCAAAGAAATCGCTGACTTTACCGACCTCTTTTTCAGGCATTTTCCTCCTCCTTTAAGATACGGAGTCGTTTGGCGTTTGTGTTAAGGATTATACGCCGAGACAAATAAGAAATCAACACGAGTTTTTGACTAATTTACCTGTAAGACATATAATGGAGCTAATCAAATGATTGAGAGGAAAACGATTTGGCGAAGGCGGAAGAAATACAGGTAAACGCGCTCGAAAAGATAGAACAGCGACTCGATATGCTGGACGAACGCATCGACAACATCGATTCAATCGTTTCCGCCGTTGCCGAGCGGGTGATGAAGCAGCCGATTACGTTTAATGTGACCTGCAACAAGTGCGGGAATAAGATAGAAGTGGCCCTTATCGGCATCGAAAAGCCGACCAAGTAAGTCCCCCATGCATTAAGGACATTTCCCCCTAACGACAATAACAGCAAGTGCAGGCGTATATCACAGGAGGCAAGATGACAATCGCGGCAAGAATAGACCAGACGAAATACAACGTTTTTAAGTGGCGCTACGAGTTAAGCATACCCCAGAAGCTGGGGCTGGCGCTGGGAGTGGCAATACTGACCGGGCTGCTGGCACAGTTGAGGTTCTACCTGCCGTGGAGTCCGGTGCCTCTAACGGGCCAGACCTTCGGGGCGCTGCTGGCCGGCATGATGCTGGGGACGTGGTGGGGAGGCATCAGCATGGCGCTTTATATGGGGCTGGGGGCGGCGGGGGTGCCCTGGTTCCAGGGGTGGAGCGGCGGCTGGGCCTACCTGGCAGGGCCGACGGGCGGCTATATCGTCGGGTTTATACTGGCGGCGCTTTTCCTGGGGTATTTCACGGACAAGTTCGTGAGGTCGCGGAGCTTTATCGTTATGTTAGGGCTGATGCTATTTGCCAACTTCATTCTGATATACGGGCCGGGGCTCGTGCAGCTTAACCTCTGGTTGACCAACATAAAAGGCACGCCGGTAGATTTCGGGCAGCTGCTGACGATGGGGGCAATACCCTTTATCGCCGGTGATATTACGAAAGCGGCAATCGCGGCACTGATTGTGAGGGGCGTGACGCCGAAAAAAGCCTACGGTAAAGAGACTGACGGCGATAAATGGTCGAACTGGAGGCTGCCGTAGAGGGTAGTTTGTAGTTTGTAATTAGTAGTTTAGGGTTTAGGGGGCGCGCCCGCAGGGCGCGCCTGTTTTCTATTTGCCGTACCAGCGGTGACCCTTTATCAAGCCGCGGACATAGCCTGCCTGGCCGATATGCTGTGTATCGTTGATGTTAGCGACAATACGTAAATATAAAGCCTGTTTGGTGCCCGGTACTACCGAATACGGGCATTCTTTATCCAGGTCATCTTCCGAAAGATTCTCCAGATAGTTCAACATCACTTTCATTACGGTACGGTGGTAATCAAGTAAGGTCTGCACATCAGGGATTTTAAGATTATCCACCTGGGCGTCGGTGTGGCCGTACCCTGTGTCATGATCAGGGGGAAGATTGAATTTCTTATGCCAGCCTTCACTAATCCAGAGCTGCTCCCCCAATATGGCGTCGCCGATGGTCCGGTCCAGGCTGCGGGTGGCGTGCCAGATAAGCCAGCCGATGGGATTGGCACCCGGAGACGGCCTTTGATGCAGGTCTTCAGTGGTAAGTCCATCAAGAACCTGCTCTACTTCCCGGGACATACGCTGAAAAATATTTACCAAAAATTGCTGCCATTTCATAGCTGCCTCCGGAAAAGAAACGGTTCTTACATATTACAATATTTCCAAGTAATATGCGATTATTTTTCGTGTTTTTTCATACCTTACCCCCTATGCCCCCTCTCCAAATGGGGCATTGGAATAATCCCATGTTTAATCTATTTGGAGAGGGGGCTGGTTTAAAAGAGGGGTTGCGCCCCTCTTAGACTCCCCATTTAGGAGAGGAGTAAATGAATACATATACTGATTGCGTACGTAGCTAAACGCTGATATAATAAATTCGTGAGTGAAGCAAACAACCTGGAAGCCATGAGGCACTCGGCGTCGCACGTGATGGCCGAGGCCGTTTTATCTATTTTCCCCGATGCCAAGTTCGCCATCGGGCCGGCGATAGAGGACGGTTTTTATTACGACTTCGATTTGCCGCGCACGCTAACACCGGATGACCTGCCCGTCATCGAGAAGAAGATGGCGGAGATAGTCAAAGCCAACCTGCCCTTCAAGCACCGGGAGATAACTAAAGCCGAGGCGAAAAAGCTGTTCGCCAAGCAGCCCTACAAACTGGAACTCATCAAGGAGATTACCGACGATAAGGTAGGCGTTTACGAGCAGGGCAACTTCATCGATTTATGTCGAGGGCCGCATGTAAAATCGACCGGTGAGATAAAGGCTTTCAAGCTGACGAGCATCGCGGGGGCTTACTGGCGGGGGGACGAAAAAAATGCCATGCTGCAGCGTATCTATGGCGTTGCTTTCGGGTCGCAAAAAGAGCTGGACGACTACCTGGCCAGGCTGGAAGAAGCGAAAAAGCGCGACCACCGCAAGCTGGGCAAGGAACTTGACCTTTTCATTATCCCGGAGGAGATAGGCGGGGGGCTTGTGATATACACGCCCAAGGGCGGGCGTATCCGTACCGCGGTAGAGGACTTCTGGCGTCAGGAGCACTTTGCCAACGGCTACGAGATTCTCTACACGCCGCACATCGGATTGAGTAAGCTCTGGGAGAAAAGCGGCCACCTGGACTTTTATAAAGACGACATGTACGCGCCGATGACGATAGACGAGCAGGAATACTATTTAAAGCCGATGAACTGCCCTTTCCACATGCTCGCCTATAAATCCCAGATACGCTCCTACCGCGACCTGCCTTTACGCTGGGCGGAACTGGGCACCGTGTACCGCTACGAGCGGAGTGGAGTGCTTTCCGGCCTGATGCGGGTGCGCGGCTTCACCCAGGATGATGCCCACATCATCTGCACACCGGAGCAGATGAACAGCGAAGTCTCCGAGGTACTACGTTTCTCCCTGCATATGCTCAAAACCTTCGGGTTCAAGGATTTCAAAGTATATCTTTCCACGCGTCCCGCCGATGCTATCGGGGATGAGAAAAGGTGGGAGGACGCGCAGGAAGCCCTGCGACGGGTTATCGAGGAGAACAAGCTCAAGTACGAGGTGGACGAGGGGGGTGGGGCTTTTTACGGACCCAAGATAGATATTAAAATCGATGATGTACTGGGACGGGAGTGGCAGGCAACGACCATCCAGTTCGACTTCAACGAGCCGGAGAGGTTCGATATGACGTATGTAGGCGCGGACGGTAAAGAGCACCGTCCCTATATGATACACCGCGCTTTACTCGGCGCCTGGGAGAGGTTCTTCGGGCTGCTGATTGAGCATTACGCCGGAGCCTTTCCGACGTGGCTGGCACCGGTGCAGGTAAAAATCATACCGGTTGCCGACCGGCACAACGAGCACGCTAAAAAAGTAGAGGCCGAACTAAAGGGGCGGGGCATAAGGGTGGAAACGGACGACCGCTCCGAGCGGATGAACCAGAAAATCCGGCAGGCGCAGATGGAAAAGATACCCTACATGGTGGTCATCGGGGACAAAGAGACGGCGGACAATACCGTGTCGGTGCGGAAGCGGAGCGGGGAGCAACTGCCCGTCCAGCCCCTGGCAAGTTTCATCGAGATGCTGACGGGGGAAATCGACAGGAAAGAATAAGGGTAGAAAAAACGCACGCCGTCAGCCTAAAGGTCTTGATTTCTCACACACAAGTATGTTATAGTTTTGTTCGTAGGATACCTATAAACGGAGGAGGAAAGAGAGTACATAGTTAAACAACTACGCGTCAACGAGCGAATACACGCCAGGGAAGTTCGCCTGGTGGGAGAAAAGGGCGAGCAACTCGGCGTCATGCCGCTGGTGCAGGCAAGGGAACTGGCGCGAAAAGCCAACCTGGATATCGTCGAAGTGGCACCGACATCCGTTCCCCCTGTGTGTCGCCTTCTTGATTACGGCAAGTTCAAATACGAACAGCGGAAAAAAGAGCAGCAGGCGAAGAAAAACCAGAAGGTCACCATATTACGGGAGATACGCCTGCGACCCAAGATAGGCAAGCACGATTTCGATTTCAAAGCCAGGACGGCGAAAAAACTGCTGGACGACGGCGCCAAGGTCAAGGTGACATTATTGTTCCGGGGACGCGAGATAACCCACCCCGAACTGGGCTGGAAAATCCTGCAGCGTATGACGGAGACACTGGCCGAAGTAGGTACGCTGGAAAGGCAGCCGATGATGGAAGGCCGAAGAATGGATATCATCATCGCGCCGATAGCACAAAAACCGAAAGCCAAGACAGAAACCAAGGAAACAACAAAGACGGAAAGCAAAACCGAAGTAAAAGCAGAAACGAAAACCGAGACGAAAAAAGAGACGAAAGCAGAAGAAAAGGGGAAGGTTGCCGCTAAAACAGGCGCCAAGGAACCAACGAATGCCAAAACTTAAGACACATAAAGGGGCCAAGAGCCGTTTTCATATTACGGGGACCGGGAAAATAATGCGGGTCAAGGGGCCGAAGAGCCACAAGCGCCTAAAGAAAGCCAAGCGCGTGCGGCGGCAGTTCGACGAGATGATACCGCTCAACCCGGCCGACCGCAAGCGCATATCCAGACTGATACCACACGGCGTTAAGTAGAACAGGAGCAAAAACAGCATGCCCAGGATTAAACGAGGCGTAACCTCACACCGTAAACATAAGAAAGTACTCGCCCAGACCAAGGGGCACATCGGCACCAAGCACCGGCTGATAAAGCGCGCCAGGGAGTCGATGATACACTCCTTGAGTTACGCCTATTTTCACCGGCGGGAACGCAAGGGCGACATGAGACGGCTGTGGATACTGCGCGTCAACGCCGCCTGCCGTGCCAACGGAATGACCTACAGCCAGTTCATCAACGGACTGAAAAAGGCAGGTATAGGGATGAACAGGAAAATGCTGGCCGAGATGGCCGTCAAGGAGCCGGCGAACTTTAGCAGCCTGGTCGCTCTCGCAGGAGGGAAAGGCCAGGACTGAAGGAACCGGTTTCTAAAACAAATTGGAAACTTTCATTCCCCTTCCCTCTTTAGCGGAAGGGGATTTTTTTAACGGAAGATAGAGATGCTGAATGAAATAGAAAAAATAAAAACGGAAGCCCTGAAACAGCTCGGGGGGACGGATAACGCCAAAGACCTTGAAGCCTGGCGCGTTAAATACCTGGGCAAGAAAAGTCCGCTGACGCAGATACTGCGGGGGCTTGCCAGTCTGTCCATCGAGGAGAGGAAAGCCACCGGCGCGGCGGCGAACCAGTGCAAGAAGCAACTCGAAAACGCCTCCGTAGAAAAAGAGGTAAGTTTACGCGAGGCACAACTGAAAACAGAGGCGCAAAAAGAGTCGGTGGACATCAGCCTGCCGGGGAGGCCCTATCCAGTCGGGCACGTGCACCCGATAACGAAAACAATCGATGAAATAGGCGAGATATTCGTCTCCATGGGCTTCCAGGTGCTGGGAGGCCCCGACGTGGAGTGGGACTACTACAACTTCGAGGCACTGAACATACCTGACGAACACCCGGCGCGCGACACGATGTCTTCTTTCTGGGTTGACGCCCCGAGCGGTAAAAAAGGCAAGCAACTGCTGCGCACCCACACGACAGCCATCACGGCACGCACGCTGGAGAAATACGACCCGCCGATAAGAGCCGTCGAAATCGGCAAGTGCTACCGCTACGAGGCGACCGACGCCACGCACCTCAACATCTTCCACCACGTCGACGGGATTGCCGTGGACAAGGGCATCACCATGGCCGACCTCAAGGGGGTGCTCTACGAGTTCGCGCGGCGCTACTTCGGGGGGGATAGAAAAGTACGGTTCAGAGTCGATTACTTCCCGTTCGTCGAGCCGGGCGTGGAAATGGCCATCGAGTGCGCAACATGTAAAGGCGCGGGGTGCCGGGTCTGCAAGAACTCCGGCTGGCTGGAGATACTGGGGGCGGGCATGACGCACCCGGACGTGCTGCGGCGGGGAGGCATCGACCCCGAGAAGTACGGCAGCTTTGCCTTCGGGATGGGCATCGAAAGGATGCCGATGCTGCGCTACGGCATCGAGGACATGCGGCTTTTCTACAACAACGACTTGAGATTTTTAAGGCAGTTTTAGGAGGAAATTACTAATAATAGGAAAATGAGAAGGGTATTTACCCCTCACCCCCGTATCAAGTACGGGGCAGGCTTAATCCTCTCCCACAAGGGGAGAGGACAAGAGCTAAGAAAGAAATACGACAGCAGGAGTAAAACAAAGATAGAGATTGCCACGTCGTCCCGATTACATCGGGACTCCTCGCAATGACAGGAAAAGACAGATGAGAGTACCGTTAAAGTGGCTTAAAGATTATGTAAAGATTACCCTGCCGGTGACGGAGCTGGCGGAGAGATTAACGGCGGCCGGGCTGGAGGTGGGCGAGATTATCGACACCGGCGGCGGCTGGGAAAACGTGTTCATCGGGGAGGTAATAGCGATTAATCCCCACCCCAACGCCGACCGGCTCAAGCTGGCGACGGTAAACCTGGGTAAAGAGCAGGAAACGGTGGTCTGCGGGGCGCCGAACCTGAATAAAGGGGACAAGATAGCCTTCGCGAGGGTAGGAGCGCGGCTGATACACCCGGAAACCAGAAAAACGGAAGAGCTAAAAGCCGCCAAAATCCGGGGGGTGGAGTCGAGGGGGATGATTTGCTCGGAGAGAGAGCTGGGCATCTCGGACAGTCACGAAGGCATCATGGTGCTGGCCGGAGAGGCAAAGGTGGGGACGGCGCTGGCCGACTTTATGGGGGACACGGTACTGGATATCGATATAACCGCCAACCGTCCGGACTGCCTTTCCATGGTGGGTATAGCACGCGAGGTGGCGGCAATATGCGGAGTGAAAATAAATATCCCCGAGATAAAATACGAAGAAACCGGCGAAACGATTGAAAAACAGGCGTCGGTGGAAATCATCGACAGCGAGCTCTGCCCGCGGTACTGCGCCAGCCTGATTACCGGCGTCACGATTAAGGAGTCGCCGGCGTGGCTGCAGGAAAGGCTAATTGCCTGCGGGCAGCGACCCATCAGCAACATCGTCGATATCACCAACTACGTGATGCTGGAGTACGGGCAGCCGCTGCACTCGTTCGACCACGACAAACTCAAGGGCGGGAAAATAGTCGTGCGGCGGGCGCAAGAAGGCGAGC
>DAOULS010000092.1:0-1751 GCA_034418415.1 Dehalococcoidales bacterium
ATTATTTCACGCCGAGTTTTTGCAGCATGTCGATAATTTCTTTGCCGGTGTTGCGGCATTCTTCCATCGCCGTAATGTTAATGCCGCCGCCGACCCCTTTACGTACTTCACCTTTGCCTGGACCATACCCTACCGCCCCACGGACCGGCACCATTCCCTGGGACATGAACCAGCCGTAAAGCTGCACGCGGGTCTGCCCGGCGCCGATGCGCCGCAGGGAAAGCACCGGGGCGGCTACCTTGCCGGCAAGCTTGCGACTGAACAGGTAGCAAAAGGTGCGGTCGATGACGGCCTTGGCCTGGGCGGTAACGTAGTTGAAATAGACCGGGCTGCCGAAGGCAATCGCATTCGCCCACTCCATCTTCTGGTAAAGCGCCTGCATATCGTCCTTGATTTTGCAGATGCCCTTGTTTTGCGCGCAGGAATGGCAGCCGTCGCAGCCCTGGATATTCTTATCATAGACGAGGAAGATATCGGTCTCCGCGCCGGCTTCCCGGGTGGCGGCGAGTACCTCCTCAATCATGATTTGCGTATTGCCGTCCTTACGCGGACTGCCTACAATGCCTAAAACGTTCATAATGTGCACCTCGTTGAATTTAGTGTGGTATTCTGGTGGGCTCGGTAGGGATCGAACCTACGACCAACCGGTTATGAGCCGGCCGCTCTGACCGCTGAGCTACGAGCCCTCTTAAGTCGCCTCCGCCGCTCCCCTATCGTCCCCATTATTTTACCTTTATGGAACTTCAATATCAAGCATCGCAGATTGAATTACCACACGAATAATTGTAAGATAGAGGGGACTCTTAAACCGATTGGATTTTGCCATGCCTCCCGACTGGGAACTGACCGCCACGACGATATTATGTGAAGACGTCGATGATGAAGTGACCATCATCGTGAATGGCGACGGCACGGCCAGGTGCACCGGCAGCCAGAAATACGCGGGGTCGAACAAAGCCGCGGCCAGGGAGCTTAAAGACAAGGGAAAGAGGCTCGGCAGGCAGCTTGCCTGCAAGGACCCCGGCTGCCCTACCGTGACTAAATACCGCGAAGAACTGCTGAACAAGAAATGACAACATCCGATAGCGTCAGAATTAAAATACAGAACCTGTCTTTGTCCTTCGGCGGGGTGAAGTCGCTGACCGATGTCAGTGTGGACGTCCGGGACAGAGAAATCTTGGCCGTCATCGGGCCTAACGGTGCCGGCAAGACCTGTCTGCTCAACTGCATCAACGGCTTCTATAAACCGCAGTCCGGCGAGATATACTTCGACGATAAGAGAATCACGCGTATAAGGCCGGACAAAGCCGCCAAGATGGGACTCGCCAGGACCTTCCAGAACATCGAGCTTTATACCGGCTTGAGTACGCTGGACAATATCATGGCCGCCCGGCACGTGACGATGAAGCAGAACCCCCTGGCCAGCGCCCTGTACTACGGCTGGGCGCATAAAGAGGAAATCGAGCACCGCAAGACCGTGGAGGACATCATCGACTTCCTGGAAATAGAGTCGATACGCAAGCAGACGGTCGGCATGCTCCCCTACGGCATGCGCAAGCGGGTGGAGCTGGGGAGGGCTTTAGCGCTGGAACCCAAAGTATTATTGCTCGATGAGCCGATGGCGGGCATGAACCTCGAGGAAAAAGAGGACATCGCCCGCTTCATCATTGATATTTTCGAGGGACAGGGAGACACCTACCCCGATACGCCTGTTCTGCGGGACGGCGTAAGCTGCATCGTGCTGGTGGAGC
>DAOULS010000093.1:0-11300 GCA_034418415.1 Dehalococcoidales bacterium
AATGGAGGACTGCCCCACGGCGATATTGGCAAAAGGACCGGCGTGCACGAAACAGGGCTGGTACTCCACCGTGCAGCAGAGTGTCGGGTTGATGGTGTTGCGCATCCAGGCGGTCATGGCCCCACCGGCTTCCAGGTCGCCGGTAGTGATGGGCTTGCCCTTCTTGTCGTAAGCCAGGGTGATTTCCTCCATCCTTTTCCGCAAATCGGCGAGGTCGGTGACGATGGAGAGCATCGCCATTAATTCGGAACTGACGGCGATGCCGAACTTGGACTGCATGGTATAGCCGTCCATACGGCCGCCCAGGCCGAAGACGATGTTGCGCAGGCTCTGGGCACAGAAGTCTATAATCCAGCCGAACTCCACGCGCGTCGGGTCGATATTCA
Organism: Dehalococcoidales bacterium; assembly: GCA_034418415.1. Taxonomy (GTDB): domain Bacteria; phylum Chloroflexota; class Dehalococcoidia; order Dehalococcoidales; family RBG-16-60-22; genus RBG-13-51-18. The sequence goes on from DAOULS010000093.1 coordinate 387, forward strand.
GGCGGCGCATTTTGGTGAGTCGGTTCAGTTGCTCGTCATCATAGTTGCGTTCGTGCTGCATCCTGGCGGTAAGGGCTACCATCGCCAGGTTGTGGGCATTCATAATATCGTTGATGTCGCCGGTCAGGCCCATGGAGAACTCGGTCATCGGGATAAGCAGGGCGTTGCCGCCGCCAGCCGCCGTGCCCTTGATGTTCATGGTGGGCCCGCCGGAGGGCTGGCGCAGCGCGCCGCCTACTTTCTTGCCGCGTTTGCCGAGGCCTTCCATCAGCCCGCAGGACGTGGTGCTCTTGCCTTCGCCCAGCGGCGTGGGCGTGATGGCCGTGACTTCTATATATTTGCCATCCTTTTTATCCTTGAGGCGGTCGATAATCTTGAGAAAATCGAGCTTGGCAATTCGTCCGTAGGGGAGTATCTCGTCTTTCTGTAACCCCAGCTTTTCCCGCCATTCATCGGGGGTCGGCATATTTGCTTCAGCCGCTTCGGAGATTTGCCAGTCCTTCATTTTTACAGCATCGTAAGCCACTAATTAAGCCTCCTTGATTTAATTATTCTATGTGCGTCCTTATCTACTATTATATATAATTTCAGGAATCTGGGAAAATCTGGCTATAATTTATCAGGAAAACCCGGAATTGCTTCCGCTGTTTCCTCGTTGCCGTTAGAGCTTTTACTTTTATGCCTTTCTAGTGCCGCTGGCGCTTTTTACGCCCTGTTTCCGGTTTTCCGCCAGGAGTTTTTCATAGATTCCCTTTACCGCATCGGTAGTAGCGGGGCTGGCGGTAAAAAGTGAATCGCCGGCGAGGTCGGCGTCGTTAATCGCGGCGTCATAATATATAAAACCCATTATTTCAATATCGGGCAGGTTGGACCTTATGAACTGCTCGTCGGCTGTGGACCTGATTTTGTTGCCGACGACGGCGATGTTGTTTAAGCCCAGGTCCGGCGCCAGCTTCGTGATGGTCTCGGCGGTCTCCAGACTGCGCCTGCCCGGCTCAACGACGATGAGTAGCTTGTCCACGGCCCTGGCTGTGCCGCGGGAAAGGTGCTCGATACCGGCCTCCATGTCCAGGATTACTACCTCGTCCCGCTGCAGCAGCAGGTGGGTTACCAGCGCCTGGAGCATGGCACCCTCGGGACAATAGCAGCCGGTGCCGCCCCGCTTTATCCGCCCCATGGACATTATCCTGATGCCGTCCATTTTTACGGAATATTTCTCCGGCAGGTCGTCCACCTTGGGGTTCAGTTTGAAAAATGCGCCGGGCGTACCGGGGCGCACGCCGACACGCTCTTCAATGAGGTCGTTCAGTTCGGATATCGGGGTCATTTGCTCCGGGTTGGGGAAACCAAGAGTAGCTGCCAGATTGGCATCGGGGTCGGCATCGATAGCGATTACCGAATAGCCGGAAGAGGCGAAAATTTTAGAAAGAAAAGCTGCCAGCAGTGTCTTGCCTACGCCGCCTTTTCCGCTAATTGCTATCTTCATCAAACTCACTCAACCATGACTAAAGCCCAGCCTCCTGGGAGTGATGAAATTTGAAGGAATATCACACCCGCCCGCCCAAGAGTCTAGTGTATCGTATGCCGAGTTAAAAGTCAAGGAAAATACGTTCTTGCGGCATAGGACTTATGGACAATCAAATTATCCATAATACACTCGATGCCGACTGTATTGTTGTCTTTTAGCTATCAAGTAACTAGAATAGCAGGGGAAACATAAAAAGGAGTCTGGTTATGACGAAGAGTTTATACCCCAGGTGCGCTAAATGCCCCACCAGATTATGCGAGAACCGGGGAGAGAAAGCTGATAGCCCGGCGCCGTCGCTGGATAAAGCACCGGCTTTCTGTCCGATGAAGCTGATGCCGGATGTTTACGCCGAGGCGATGGCAGAATATGATAGAGGCGCTGTAAAAGAGTTCGCCCGGCTGGCGTCGGTACAGGAGTTCCAGTGCTACGAGCGGCATCCCGACGGTTTGAGGACGAGGATTCCCCGCATCGAGGAGCTGATACAGTTCGCGCGGAAATGCGGCTACAAAAGACTGGGCATCGCGCACTGCGGCGGACTGGCTTACGAAGCCGGCCTGCTATCGGAAATACTGGAGAATAACGGGTTCGAGGTAGTATCGGTGATGTGCAAGACCGGGGCCGTGCCCAAGGAGAGAATCGGCATCAAGCCCGATGAGAAAATCGCCGGGGCAGAAAACTGGGAGACGATGTGCAATCCCATCGTCCAGGCGATGATTATCAACCGGTCGAAGGTAGATTTGGCCGTCATGCTGGGACTGTGCATCGGCCACGATACCCTTTTCATCAAATACTGCGAGGTGCCGCTTACCGTGCTGGCGGTAAAGGACAGGGTCACGGGACATAATCCGCTGGCGGCCCTCTATACATCTAGGACCTATTACAGCAGGCTGAAAAACAAAATCGAGTAGCGTTTCGGGAGGTCAACGGAAATGGCGATAATCGATATCAGTATCGTGCCGGTGGGGACGGGCAAACCGTCGGTCAGCGACTACGTGGTCGGGGCGGTGCGTATTTTGAAAAACGAACCCGGTATCAAGTATGAGCTGACTGCTATGAATACTATCATTGAAGGCGACCTTGAAAAACTGCTTGCGCTGGCGCAGCGGATGCATAACTCCGCCTTCGATGCCGGCGCCAAAAGGGTGGTGACCACGCTCCGCATCGATGAACGCCGTGACAAGCCTCTCACCATGAATAGTAAAATAAAGGCTGTCAAAGACAAGCTGGGGAAGTAAGGAGGATATTCCTATCATCTGGGCATTACTGGTTGCCATCGGTCTTTTCATCGGCGCTTTTGGCACTATCATTGGAGCAGCCGGTGGTTTCATATTAGTTCCCATACTGCTCTTCCTCTACCCGGATGAGTCCCCTGCCGTTATCACCAGCATTACCCTCACGGTGGCTTTTTTCAATGCCTTGTCCGGCTCGATTGCCTATTCCCGACTCAAACGCATCGATTTTCGCTCGGGACTTCTCTTCGCTTTGACCGCTATCCCCGGTGCCATTATCGGCACGTACCTGGTCGATTACCTTAGTCGCAGTGCTTTTCAGTATATCTTCGGCGCTATCCTGCTGGTTGTTTCCATCTACTTGATGGTGCGTCCCACCCGAAATTTAACCGGTGGCTTTCTGCAAAAGTGGCAGACCTCAAGACATATCACTGACCGCCAGCAGAACGTCTATAGCTATGCCTTTAATCTGCCCCTCGGCATGACCATCGCGTTTTGCGTCGGCATAATATCGGGACTCCTGGGCATAGGTGGCGGGATTATCCACGTACCGGCTCTCACCCAGGTTCTGGGTTTCCCTGCCCACGTTGCCACGGCCACCTCTCATTTCACGGTAGCGATGACCACTTTTTCCGCTATTGATGCTCATCTGGTTGACCGGACTTTCACCAGTGATATCGGTGTGGCGATGGTCCTTTCCATCGGGGCGGTTATCGGTGCGCAGTTCGGTGCCCGTTTATCCCAGAAAATCAGCGGCGTTGTTATTATCAGGTTGCTGGCGGTAGGGCTGGTAGTCGTTGCCTTGCGCTTATTAATCGCGCCGATTTAGAATATAGGGGTCGGTCTGTTAGTATAAAGGAGAGTTATGGAAGTTAAAATAACTACCCTTGCGGAAAATACCGCCGGCATGGGGTTTATGGCGGAGTGGGGACTTAGTATGCTGGTTGAAGCGGACGGCAAAAAAATCTTGTTCGACACCGGCATGAATAACGCCGCGGTGTATAACGCCCGTCTCCTCGGGATTGACCTTTCAACCGTCGATAAGATAGTTATCAGTCACGGTCACCACGACCATACCGGCGGACTGCGTGAGGTACTCAATGCGATGCGTAAAAAAATCGAGATAATCGCCCACCCGGATATCTGGGCGGCCAAGTATGGTCGTCATGGTAAGGGTCCGGAGCATTTTGCCGGCATGCCCTTCCGCCGCGAGCTGCTGGAAAACCTCGGGGCTGAATTCAAACTGACGGCGGGACCGGCGCGTATTACCGACCGTATTACGACCACCGGTGAGATTCCCATGCTTACCGACTATGAGGCAATCGATAGCGGACTCTTCGATAGAAAGACCGGCGAGATGCTGCCCGACGAGTTAAGGGACGACCTCGCCATGGTTATCGATGCCGATTACGGGCTGGTGGTCATCCTCGGCTGCGCCCACCGCGGCATCGTCAATACGCTTAAACAGGCGCAGCAGGTAACCGGCAAGGAACTGATTTACGCCGCTGTCGGCGGCACCCATCTCCTTAATGCCACGCAGGAACGTCTGCAAAAGACCGCCGCCGACCTGAAGGAAATGGGCGTGCAGTACCTGGGCGCCTCTCACTGCACCGGCTTCGCGGCGGCAACTTACCTGGCGCAGGAGTTCGGCGACCGTTTCTTCGTGAATAACTCCGGTTCAAGGTGGACGCTGCCGTTCGGATAAGACCTGTCTTATAGATTCATTTCTCAAAAAGGGGAGTCAGAGGGGGCGCAGCCCCCTCTCATTTAACCTCCCCCTCTCAAACATACTGATAACAGGGTAAATATTTAATCCGTTTGAGAGGGGGAACTAAAGGGGGTGAGTATCTAATAAACCACAAATAAACTGAAACTTTTTTATCCGGGTTGTCTTGTTTTTTGTTTTATACTATAATTAAAGAACAATATCCGCTAGGGGTGCACCAGGCTGAGAGTCCCGATATTATCGGGGCGACCCTTGGAACCTGACCTCGATAATACGAGCGTAGGGAAGCGGCCCGCCTGCCAAAGTCTTGTACGTCGGGCAGGCCTTACCGTAAGACCAGGGGTTTCAGACTTGCAGAATACACCCTTGGTTTTATTATTTTACGGGGGTGGTTAAAATGACCCAGCTGGAAATAGCCGCTAAAGGAAATATCTCTCCGCAGATGGAGCGTGTCGCTCTCGCCGAGAAGCTCGATGTTAATGTCGTTCGCGCCGGCGTGGCACAGGGTAAAATAGTTATCCCAGCCAATGTACGGCACGTTGGACTTAATCCCTGCGGCATAGGGGAAGGTCTATCAATCAAGGTCAATGCCAATATCGGCACGTCCTCCGATTTCGGTGATTTGTCCACCGAACTCGCCAAGTTGTGGGTCGCGCTGGATGCTGGCGCCGATACGGTCATGGACTTAAGCACCGGCGGGGATATAACTGCAATCCGCCGGGCGATTATCGAAGCCAGCACGCGCCCCATCGGCACAGTGCCGATTTACCAGGCGGGCATCGCGGCGATAGAAGAGCACGGCGCTATCGTTAAGATGACCGATGATGATATGTTTAAAGCCATTGAGGAGCATTCCCGCGACGGCGTGGACTTTATTACCGTGCATTGCGGCGTCACCCGGTCGGCTATTGCCCGCCTCAAACAGCAGGGCAGGGTGACGGACGTGGTCTCACGCGGCGGCGCTTTCCTGGTCGGCTGGATGCTCCATAACGACCGTGAAAATCCGCTTTACGAGCAGTACGACCGCCTGCTGGATATCGCCCGCGAGTACGACGTGACCTTGAGCCTCGGCGACGGCATGCGGCCCGGCAGTCTGGCGGATGCCACTGACCGCACCCAAATCGACGAGCTGCTTACACTGGGCGAGCTGGTGCAGCGGGCGCGTGAGGCCGGCGTGCAGGTGATGGTGGAAGGTCCCGGACACGTGCCCCTCGACCAGATTGAGACCAATGTCCGACTGCAGAAAGAAATCTGCAAGGGCGCCCCGTTCTATGTTCTGGGTCCGCTGGTGACCGATATCGCCGCCGGGTACGACCATATCACCGGCGCTATCGGCGGGGCGGTTGCCGCCATGCACGGCGCCGATTTCCTCTGCTACGTGACCCCTTCCGAGCACCTGGCTATCCCGGATGCCGATGATGTCCGCGAGGGCGTTATCGTTTCCCGCATCGCCGCCCACGCGGCGGACATCGCCAAAGGCGTGCCCGGCGCTATGGAAAGAGACCGCCAGATGTCGCTGGCGCGCAAGAAGCTGGACTGGGATAAACAGGAAAAGATTGCCCTCGACCCGGAAAAGTTCAAGAGAGTCCACCAGCAGCGCTCTTCCAAGGGGTCGGCATGCAGCATGTGCGGCCAGTACTGCGCTATGGAGCTGGTAGGGAAATACCTGGGCGTCAACGCCACTAAGTGTTGATGATAAAGTATTTGCTTTGATGGCGCTATTCAGGCGCTGGTATTAACTCGTGGCATTTATCGCTGTCGCCAGAAACGCGATAAGTGTTATCAGCGCGTTTGAAGCGATTCCATAAATACATATCTTTTTATATCTCGTGGTTATTCTGCTTATTCCCAGTATTCCCTGCAGGATGCCCATAACTGCAAATACTAATACACCACTAACAAGTATTATAAGTACTTCCCCGGAAACTTCATTTGAAACCGCTAAGGTTACAATAAACACAATAACCTGAATGACGGCGAAAACGATAGACCCAATGCCGAGTGTTCGTTGAATCGATGCTTCCATCTCTGTTTCTGTCATATTTTTCCACCTCCTGAGCGGCGTTTATTAAAAATACCAGACTTTAAGCATTAAAAAGTATCTTATATAAATATCAGCTTCATGTCAACCTAATTGTGCCGTGGAGCTGGTGGGTAAATACCTGGGCGTTAATGCCACCAGGTGCTAGAGTCGGTAGGCTTCCTTGTTTGGTTGACATTTAGTGCCATAGTAGTAGAATAAATGTAATATGAAGCTCTTCGGCTCTTCCGGCATTCGTGCTATTTTCAACAAAGAACTGCTTTCTACCGCTTTGCGTGTGGGACTGGCCGTCGGCAGGAACTATCCGAATGTGATAATCGGCATGGACACCCGCACCTCCGGCGACGCCATGAAACAAGCCGTTGTCTCCGGACTGATGGCGGCGGGGTGTAGCTGTAAGGATGCCGGCATTATACCCACGCCCACGCTGGCTTATGCCACTCGCGAGTTCGCGGCTGGGGTGATGATTACCGCCTCCCATAATCCCCCCGAATACAACGGCGTCAAGCTATTCAACCCGGACGGCTCTTCCTTCGGGGCTTCACAACAGGAGCCGATAGAAGCAATAGTGCTGGCGGAATCATATGTCATTACCGAACTGGACAAGAGCGATACATGTGGCGATTATCATGGGGCTGTTGAAAAACATATCGATGCTATTACCTCACGTTTCCCCTCCCGACTAAATATCAAAGTCGTGGTGGATGCGGGGGGAGGCGCCGCCTCTAGAGTAACCCCCCGTCTCCTCGAAAAACTGGGCTGTGAGGTGGTTGCTCTGAACTGCGAGCCGACGGGTGAATTCCCCCGTCCCAGCGAGCCCGTCGCCGCTAATCTGACGGAACTTTGTGACCTGGTAAAGAAGTCCGGCGCTGCGCTTGGCATCGCGCATGACGGCGACGCCGACCGCATGATGGCGGTGGACGAAAAGGGGAGATATATCACCGGCGATGTCATGCTGGCGATTTTAGCTAAAGCCGTCGGTGCCAGGAACATGGTCACCACGCTGGATGCCTCCATGGCTATCGACGAGATGGGTGTGAAAGTAAGGCGCACCAAAATCGGCGATACTTTTGTGTCCGAGAAGTTGAAAGCAGGCGGCGACTTCGGCGGCGAGACCTCCGGCGCCTGGATTTTCCCCGTTATTTCCCTCTGCCCCGACGGTATCTACGCCGCCGCGCAGATTGCCGCCCTGGCCGCCGAGCACAAACTCTCGGCGCTGGTCGATGCCGTGCCCGTTTATCCCCTGTTTCGTGGTAATATAGGTAGTAAGGGCATAGAGCTGGCGCGCCTCGAGGCCGACTTAGCGGCGCTGAAGCCGCTTTCGGTCGATAATACGGACGGCGTTAAGCTGGTTTTCAGCGACGGCTGGCTGCTGGTGCGCCCCTCTGGCACCGAGCCTAAAATAAGGATAACCGCTGAGGCTAAGACCGAAGCGCGCGCCCGCGAGCTTTATGATAGCTGTCTTGAGATTATAAAAAAATCTGTAAATATCGGAGTGGAAGCTAATTGAAAGCAGTCATACTGGCGGCTGGCGAAGGCCAGCGCATGCGCCCCCTCACCGCCAACCGGCCCAAGGTGATGCTGCCCGTCGTCGGTCTGCCCATTCTGGAGCACCTCCTGAATGAGGTCAAGGCGGCTGGCATCAGGGAATTTATCTTTATCGTCGGCTATTGCGATAAGCAGGTACGCAGCTATTTCGGCAACGGTGAAAAATGGGGCGTGAAAATCGACTACTCCGAGCAGCGCAAGCAGCTCGGCACCGCCGACGCCCTCCGCAATGTATCCGGCATGGTCGCAGGCAATTTGCTGGTCATCAACGGCGACGTCGTCGTCAACCACAGCGATATTAAAAAGTTGATGAAGTGCACCCGCAGCACCATGGGCGTTATCGAGGTCAAAGACCCTGGTGGCCTCGGCATCGTCGAGCTTGCCGGCCAGAAGGTGGTCGGAATCTATGAAAAGACGCGCCGACCCCCCTCCCTGATGGCTAATGCGGGACTGTACCTTTTTACCCCGGCGATATTCGATGCCGTTGAAAAAACGGAAAAGTCGCCCCGCGGCGAATATGAGATTACCGATTCGCTGAAAATACTGATGAGCGGCCGGGCCGGACTTAACTATTTACAGTTAAAGTCATGGCTCGACTTGAGCTATCCCTGGGACCTGCTGGTCGCTAACGAGACCATGATGGCTTCGCTGAAATCGCAGAACCTCGGCAAAGCGGAGGAGAATGTGGTCTTGAAAGGTGCCGTCGTTATCGGCAAGAACACGGTCGTTAAGTCCGGTGCCTATATCGAAGGTCCGGTTATTATCGGCGAGGACTGCCGCATCGGGCCCAACTGCTTTATACGCGCCGCCACCACCATCGGCAACGACTGCCATATCGGCGCCTCCGTGGAAATCAAAAATTCCATCATCATGAGCGGCACCCATGTCCCCCACCTGAACTATGTCGGCGACAGCGTTATCGGCGAGGGCTGCAACTTCGGCGCCGGCACCAAGATAGCCAACTTGAGACTTGACGAGCAGGATATCCATGTGGGCGGCATCGATACCGGACGGCGCAAGCTGGGAGCTATCATCGGCGATAATGTGAAAACCGGCATCAATGCCTCCATCAATGTAGGCGCCGTCATCGGCGATAATACCTTTATCGGCCCGGGCGTGGTGGCCAGGGGCAACATTTTGCCCAATACCAAGTTATTTTAAGGGGTGGTCTATGAAACAGGCAGTAATTTTAGCGGCAGGGGAGGGGCAGAGGCTAAGACCGTTTACCGTTAACCGTCCCAAGACGATGATTACCATCGCCGATAAGCCGATACTGCAGTTCGTCATCGAGTCGCTGGCACAGAACGGCATCCGTGATATTATCCTGGTGGTCGGCTACCGCAAGGAGCAGGTGTTCGACTATATTGGTTCCGGCGAGCAGCTCGGTGTAAAAATCACCTACGTTGACCAGGCGCAGCAGCTGGGCACCGCTCACGCGTTATCCATGGTGAAGGACAGCGTGGGGGACGAGTTCCTGGTCCTGCCCGGCGATAACCTCATCGAGGCCCACACCATCGCCGATTTTTCCGCTATTCAGCCCGATGCCGTACTGGTTAAAAGAGTCGAGAACCCGGAAAGGTACGGGGTGGTCGGCATCGAAGGCGATGAGATTAGAGAAATCGTGGAAAAGCCCAGGGAAGCGGGCAGCAACCTGGTCAACACCGGCATCTATGCCTTTTCCCGGGGCGTGTTCGACTATATCGACAATTTACTGGATATCCCCAGCGTGTTGAACAATATGATTGCGGCCGGCTGTTCCGTCAGGGCGTTGGAGACGGACGGCACCTGGCTCGACGTTATTTATCCGTGGGACGTTATCAGCCTGAATAACGCTATCCTCCAGAACATCGAGGTGGGGCTGGGCGGCACCATCGAGGACGGGGTTACGCTGCAGGGCAAGGTCATCGTCGGCGACGGCACGGTCGTCCGCGCCGGCTCCTGTGTCTACGGCCCGGTGGTCATCGGCAGCGGCTGCGATATCGGGCCCCACGCCTGCGTCATGCCCTCCACCAGTATCGGTGATAACGTGGTGATTGCCTCGTTTACCCAGATTAAGAACAGTGTTATCGGCAACGACGTCAACCTGGGACCCGGCTGTTTTATCAGCGACTCCGTTATCGATAAGGGCTGCGTTATCAAGGGACGCTTTACGGCTCTGGGCGGCCCCAGCGAAATCAGGATTAACGATGAAAGCCCGCTGATAAACGTGGGCGTTATCATGGGCGAGGGCTGCCGGGTGGAGAGTAATGTCACGGCGCAGCCGGGGGCTATCGTCGGCAACTACTGCCAGGTGCAGCTGATGAAACTGGTCAGCGGCCGTCTGCCCGACCGCTCCCTGGTGTATTAGGTAATAGTGAAGGATTTGACATAATATGTGCGGCATCGTCGGTTATATCGGAGATAAAAAAGCCCAGCCCATCCTGCTGAATGCCTTGAGCAAGCTGGAATACCGCGGCTATGATTCCTGCGGCATCGCCATTGCCAATAAAAAACTAGAGATATATAAGGATGCCATCCGCGTTAAGGCGCTGACCAGGATGCTTGGGCCTCATGAGGGGAGTATCGGCATCGGGCACACGCGCTGGGCGACCCACGGCGAGCCCTCTAAAATCAATGCCCATCCCCACTGCGACTGCTCCGGGAAGATTGCCGTCGTCCACAACGGGACAATCAATAACTTCGCCCGACTGCGCGAGCAGCTGACTGCCGAGGGGCATACGCTGGCTTCGGAAACGGATACCGAGATCATCCCCCACCTCATCGAAAAATACTATGACGGCGATTTTGAAAAAGCGGTGGAGAAGGCGGTAGCCGAGCTAGAGGGCGCCTATACGATGATTGC
>DAOULS010000094.1:0-5508 GCA_034418415.1 Dehalococcoidales bacterium
AGACCCTGGGGGCGGTCGTCCACAACCAGCAGGTGCTGCAAAAGCTGGCGGCAAGCGGCGTCAGGGTGGTGGATAGCATCGACGACATTCAGGGGGAGGCGGTGGTCACCAGCTCGCACGGGGTCAGTCCCGATTTGGAGGAAAAAATCCGCGCCCGCCACAGCGAGGTCATCAGCACCACCTGCCCCAACGTACACCGAGCCCAGTCGGCCGCTAAAAAGCTGGCGGAGGAGGGCTTCTTCGTGATTATCTATGGCGACGCCGGCCATCCGGAAGTCAAAGGTATCCTGGGCTGGGCTAAAGGCAAAGGCATTGCCACCACCGACGAGAAGGCAGTGGCTGCTATCAATCCCCTGCCACGACGCCTCGGCATACTCTCCCAGACCACCCAGGTGCCCGCCCGCTTTGCGGAATTCGTGGAAAAAATTACCGAGCTTGCTTCGGCTGAAAACCTGGAAATCCGTGTTATCGATACCATCTGCGACGACCTGCGGGAGCGGCAGGCGGCCGCTCTGGAACTGGCCGGGCGCGTCGACCTCATGCTGGTGGTGGGGGGACGCTCCAGCGCCAACACCAACCGACTTGCCGAGCTCTGCGGGCGGGTCACCGAGACCCACCTCATCGAGACCGCGACGGAAATCGACCCCGCCTGGCTCGAGGGCAAACAGCACATCGGCGTCACCTCCGGCGCCTCCACCGCGGAGGAAACGGTCGATGAGGTAATGCGCAAGCTACAGGAATTAGATGACTGACTGGCGAAAGCAATTACGTATCGGCCCCGTACCGGTACTGCTGAATTCTCAAAACAAGGCTATTATCTATTTCACCAGGCGTGACCTGCTAAATGAAGCGGTTGGACCGATTAGCCTTGTATGGGGACTGCCGGAGCCGCAGAAAATAATAAGCAAACAGCAGGCGGACGGCTCCTGGAAAAAGTCGGGTAAAAATCCCGCCGTTTATCCCCCCAACCACTACGAGCTCGTGGAAACATTCAAGAGCTTCAGGACCCTCGTGGAAAAATACCAGTTCGCTAAAGACCATCCCTCCATCCCCGGAGCCGCCGACTTCCTTTTCTCTTTTCAGACACCGGAGGGCGATATCCGCGGCTTTATCGGCAACCAGTATGCCACCTACTATACGGGCTACGTCCTCTCACTTTTGATTAAAGCGGGCTATGGAGATGACCCCCGTGTGGCAAAAGGGATGCAGTGGCTCCTTTCTATGAGGCAAAACGACGGCGGTTGGACGGTTCCCATATTGACCCACCAATACGATAGAGATACCGGGTATAAACTGACCTCCCAGCGCATGGAAGCCGTTCAGCCGGACAGGACAAAACCCTTTTCCCACAACTGGACGGACATGGTGCTGCGGGCTTTCGCCGTCCATCCCGAATACCGTAAATCCAAAGAGGCTAAAGCCGCCGGAGCTTTATTGAAGTCAAGTTTTTTTAAGCCGGATGCCTATACCTCCTATCAATCACCTAAATACTGGACGCGGTTCGTTTTCTGGTGGCCTAACCTGCTCACCGCCCTCGACTCCCTTTCGCTTCTTGGCTTTTCCAGAGACGACCCGGATATTCAAAAAGGGCTCGACTGGTTCGTAGAAAACCAGCAGTCGGACGGCCTGTGGAAAATAGAAGGCGATAAAGAAATCAAGCCTAAAGACGCCGAGGCAAGGCAATGGCTGGGGCTGAACATTTGCCGGTTGTTGAAAAGGTACTGCGAATAGTAAAGTCACTCTAACCAGAATTGGGGAGTTCCATTAAGAGGGGGGCGCAAGCCCCCCTCTCTTAATCTCCCCCTCTCCAAACAACTGAATCACAGTACCAAATAAGTGCCCCGTTTGGAGAGGGGGCAAGGGGGTAAGGCAAGCACACAACCGTTTCCCAAGGAGACTTGCGTCACGAAGCTTCTTGTTATTTCATCGTGACTGAACTATAATCCTTTGCAGTTCACCAAGTTTTATCGCACTTAAGGGGGCTATTTTATGTCAATCTCGCTTGCCGCCAAGCAATACCGGCAGGAAAATGAACTGCTGAAGCAGGAAATCGAGCGTAAAACAGGCAAGACCACGGAACAGCTCTACGAGGAGAGAGAAAAGCGGGTAAGAGACGCTATCGAGCTGAAAACACCGGATAGAATCCCGCTGATGGTCGAGATAAAAACCAGCAGTTATACCGGCATCCCCAACTCGGCGGCTTATTACGACCCCATCAATTTTAAACGGGCGATGCGTAAGATTACCGTGGACTTCGAGCCGGATATGTGCAACGCCGGCCTACCGACCTCAGGCGACGCCCTGACGACGCTCGACGTGAAGAACCGGATGTGGCCCGGAGGCCCCCTGCCCCCCGACTACGGCTATCAGTTCGTCGAAAGCGAGTTCATGAAAGAAGATGAGTACGACCTTTTCCTATCTAATCCGTCGGACTTCATGATTCGCCGTTACCTGCCCCGGATGTACGGCGCGCTGGCACCGCTGTCAAAGCTCCCTCCCCTCGATGGCATGTTCCTGGGTTTCGAAATGATGACCCCCATGTTTGCCTCTCCGGAGTTCGTTAAGATGGCTAAGAATATATATAAAGCCGGACGGGAGATGGCGAAATTCAGGAAGGCCATCGGCGACGGCTATGAAGACCTGGCCCGGCTCGGTTTCCCCGCCTTCGCCCACGTGGGCACCGGCGGCGTGGGGGGCGCTCCTTTCGATGTTGTCTCCAGCTTCCTGCGCGGCATGCAGGGCTCGATGACGGATATGTTCCGCCGACCCGAAAAACTGCTGCAGGCCTGCGACATGATTCTGGAAAGACGCATCGCCAACGCCAGGCCGGCCGACCCCAAACAGAGGGGCAATCCCAAGCGGACGGGCATCCCCCTCTGGCGCGGCGATAAGGTCTTCATGTCCGAAAAGCAGTTCGAGAGGTTCTACTGGCCGGGACTGAAGAAGGCGCTGCAGGCAAACATCGACCTCGGTTATGTGCCGGTGCCCTTTTTCGAGGCGGAGTTCGGCGACCGCCTGAAGCACCTGCTGGAACTGCCCAGAGGCAAGGTGTTAGCCTCCGTGGAGCACATGGACTCCATCAAAGCCAGGGAAATCCTCGACGGCCACACCTGCATCATGATACGGGGCCCGCACTCGTCAAAAATCTGGTCGATAAAGGATGTCGAGAATTACACCAAGGAGTTGATTGACAAGTGCCGTAAGGCTGGTAAGAGCGGCGGTCTTATTCTCGCCATCAGGATGCCGGACAGAGGCACTAAAGAGGAATACCAGCAAATGCTGGACAGAATCAGGGAGTACGGGAGGTATTAGGGGGTGAGTTAATTCCCCTCTGTGCTTATAAACTCACCCCGCCTTGACTCCCCCTCACGCACTCCCTATAATTTATCTTAGTTTAAACTGTAAAATCGTTAATGCCCCTTTTAACCAAATATTTACTATCGAGGGTAACAGCATTTTTCGTCGAGGGAGGATTGAACATTGGACTACTTTTTAACCGATGAGCAGAAGACGATTAGGGAACTCGCCCGCCGCATCGCCGAGGAAAGAATCCTCCCCGTCCGCGCCGAGCTTGATGAAAAAGAGGAATTCCCCTGGGACATAGTTAAAGAGCTCGCCGCCGCCGATATGTTCCGCATCTTCGTCCCGGAGGAATATGAAGGCCTGGGCGGCGGCTGCCTCGAACTTTGCCTCGTTACGGAAGAGTTAGCCCGGGTGTGCAGCGGCATCGCCGTTACCTACGCCGCCAGCGCCCTCGGCTGCATGACCCTGATGGAGTACGGCACCGAGGAGCAGAAGCGTAAGTTCCTCCCTGATATCGCCAGCGGCAAGAGACTGGGCGCCTTCGCCATCACCGAGCCCACCGCCGGCTCCGACGCCGCCAATATCAAGACCACCGCGGAAAAGGTGGAGGGAGGCTACCTGCTCAACGGTACCAAGCAGTTTATCACCAACGGCGGCGAGGCGGAAATCTATACCGTCATCGCCCTGACCGATAAAACCAGGGGCGCCCGCGGCGCCAGCGCCATAATCGTGGAAAAAGACACCGAGGGCTTTACCTTCGGCAAGAAGGAAAAGAAGATGGGCATCCGCACCTCCGCCACCCGCGAGCTGGTATTCCGCAACTGCCTCGTGCCGGAGGAAAACCTGCTCGGCAAGCCCGGACTCGGCTTTATTCAGGCGATGCGCCTCTTCGATAAGTCGCGACCCGGCATCGGCGCGCAGGCGGTGGGACTCTGCCAGGGAGCTCTTGAAGCCGCTACCGACTACGCCGCGGAGCGCGTCCAGTTCGACCAGCCCCTGATTACCATGCCCGTCGTCCAGCAGATGCTGGCGGATATGGCTATCCAGACCGAGGCCGCCCGCGCTCTCGTCTATGCCGCCGCCCGCTACGTGGACTCCGGCGCTAAAAACGTCACCGAACCATCGGCCGCCTCCAAGGTCTTTGCCTCCGACGCCGCCATGAAGGTGACCGTGGACGCTGTCCAGATTTGCGGCGGCTCCGGCTACATGCGCGACTACCCCGTCGAGAAGATGATGCGGGACGCCAAAATCCTCCAGATTTACGAGGGCACCAACCAGATTTTAAGGGGCGCCATCGCCGTCAACCTGCGCAAGAGGAAGGCACGCACGGCATGAACATCGTCGTCTGCCTGAAGCAGGTGCCCGGCACCACCGAGGTCAAAATCAATCCCGAGACGAACACCCTCATCAGGCAGGGCATCGAGAACATCATTAACCCCTTCGATACCTACGCGCTGGAGGAAAGCGTCCGACTCAAGGAGAAGCACGGGGGCAAGGTCACCGTTATTACGATGGGTCCCCCGCAGGCCGATGCCGCCCTCCGCGAGGCCGTTTCGCTGGGCGCCGATGAAGCCGTTTTACTCTCCGACCGCGCTTTTGCCGGCGCCGATACCTGGGCCACCGCCAACACGCTGGCTAAGGCGGTTTCAAAATTAGGTAATTACGACCTTATTATCTGCGGTCGGCAGACCATCGACGGGGATACAGGACAGGTGGGACCGGAAATGGCGGAGATGCTCGAGATTCCCTTCGTGGCTTACGTCAGTAAAATCGAGGAAATCAAAGAGGGCTATTTACGCGTATCCCGCATGGTCGAGGAGGGCCACGAGGTCATCGAGACCACCCTCCCCGCTGTAATTACCGTCGCTAAAGAGATTAACGTACCCCGCCTCCCCTCCTTGAGAGGCATTATGAAGTCCAAGAGCGCCACCATTAACACCTGGGACATTAATGAACTCGGCGTCGATGCCAGCGAGGTAGGTCTGGCCGGCTCCTCCACGCAGGTCATCAAGATATTCTTCCCGCAGCGTGTGTCCAATGCCGAGATTCTCACCGGCGACGCCGCAGCGCAGGTGGACAAGCTGATTGATAAACTCAAGTCCGCGAATTTGATTTAAAAGCAATATTAATGGGCGTAAAAATCGATACGTTGAAATGCACCGGCTGCGGGGCCTGCACGCTGGTCTGCCCGGTTGAGGTGCTGGA
>DAOULS010000095.1:0-8182 GCA_034418415.1 Dehalococcoidales bacterium
GAGTCCAGCGGATTGCACTTGATGGACAGGCTGGTAATGGCTTCATCGAGGGCATGGATGCCTCGCTGGGTCTCCGAGGCTTTATCGCGGAAGTCCCGCGGGCCACTGAAGAGGTTCTTGAATATCCCGGTCTGTGAACGACCGTAGCCGAGCGTTGTCCAGCCCACCAGTGTCTGGATAATATCGCCGGCATCGAGGATTTTAGCGCCGATATACCGCGTCCTTTTTTCCTCGCCGGCGCAAAGGAGATTGAAGAACGGCTGGACAATCATCACGTTGATTCTGGACAGGTTGTTCATCAGCGAGGCGTCTTTCATCACGTAGCGCTGGTTATCCACCAGGAAGATGGCGTCCGCCACCAGGTAGCTGGACTTGAGGCAGGTGGCCACGTTATAGACCGTCCTTTCCTCGGTGGCGACCTCGTGCTCGAAGGGCAGGACGATGAGGTTATAGACCGGCTTATCAACGTAGCGCTCCTTAATCTGCTGTGTCATCACGGAGATAGCGCCGGAGCCCGTGCCCCCCGCCGCTCCCGCGATGAGCAGGAACGCGTCCGTTTCCGCGAAGTGCTCGGTGGTCCTGATGGTCTCGATGACCTTATCGGCGTCTTCATGGGCGATTTCCGCGCCCAGCTCGTTGATTTTCCCCACGCCGTGTCCCTGCGTCTTTTTGTTGCCGATAAGAATGCGGTAGTCGTAGTTGGATTTTATAGTCGATAAACCGCTAAGGTCGGCGATATCGGTATTGACCGCATAGGCGCCGGTGATAATATTGAGTCTGCGCAGGCCCTGGGCCCTTTTATTAAGACGGGCGAATTCATCGGCGATTCTGCCGCCGCACTGACCGAAACCAACAACTACTAATTTCATTACTCACCCTTGCAGGTAGCCGATGTTATATTTTACGCAATTCCGCAATACAATGTCAATCGTTACTACGGTACATTTTTATTATATCATGGCATCATTCGTTTTAATATCGGCTTTAAATAGCCTTCAATATCGTCAAACATGGCTATTTCTTTAATACTGCTGATTTTTTCCAGTTCTGCAATAACTTCATGCCCGAGGAAATACCCCGTTTCAATCCTGCCATTTATATCAAACCACGAACCGAAGAATGGAGCCACAGATTTACCTTCTCCTGCCGTTTCTAAAAATTCAGCCGCCAGCCAGTCTTTATGGCGTTGACACCACTCAAGCCAGTCGCTGTCCATATCATAGCCTGCCTGGTGCCAGGTATATTCGCTACATATTTTACTCTCGATTCGCTGGGCAAAGCCTTCCTCATAAAGCTGCCACCAGGGGCCGGAACCTGCGGACTTGCTATTTTGTGACCGCCAGTGTTGGTGAACAAGGTGCCCTGTTTCATGGGCGATTAGTCCCTGTATATCGGATACGTTGCTCCAATCGCACTCGGCGATGTTTTCCAGTCCGAACAGAATGGCCGGCGTATCGCGATAAGATGTTACCCAACCCGCCCCACACCCTATCCCCACGTAGATTACGACGATAACATCACTGTTAAAATCGAATAAATGCTGCACTCTTTCATAAAGGGGCACACAGGATTCCAGCAGGTTTTTATGCGCCTCCTTCATGGCGGGCATTCGTTTTGAGAAGTAGGGAAAGACTTTTACGCGGGCAATTTTACGCCAGTCGAGTTTATCCGCTTTGTAATTGTCTAACTGTTTAGCCAGGAGTTCAGGCCAGAGTGCCATATATTCTTTTTCCCAGCCTTCTACCTGCTCGTGCAGTGATTGGTTTTGCGCTTTTTTCCAGTACTTCAAAAAGGCAGGAAAAGTATCGATAATCTCAAGCACTACAGTCCCTTATTTGCCACAAAAACCACCAGGTCCCCCAGCCGGCAGCTATAGCCCCACTCGTTATCGTACCAGGCCAGTATCTTGACCATGTTTTTGTCCATGACCATGGTGCTGGGGGCATCGATGATGGAGCTGTGGTGGTTGCCCTTGAAGTCCATGCTGACCAGCTTTTCCTCGCAGTATTCCAGTATGCTCTTCATCGGGCCTGCGGCGGCTTTGCTGAACGCCTCATTAACTTGCTCGACGGTTACATCTTTTTGCGTATTGCAGACGAAGTCGATAACGGATACCGATGGCGTGGGGACGCGCATGGAAATGCCGTGAATCTTGCCTTCCAGTCCCTCCACCAGCCTGCCTACCAGCCTGGCGGCGCCGGTGGTGGTGGGTATCATGTTCAGAGCGGCGGCGCGCGCCCTGCGTATGTCCTTGTGGACGATATCCAGTATTACCTGGTCGTTGGTATAGGAGTGGATGGTGGTCATCAGTCCTTTGGTCACCCCGAAGTTTTCATGCAGTACCTTGACCGGCGGCGCAATACCGTTGGTGGTACAGGAGGCATTGGAAATAACCTGGTGCTTATTGGGGTCGTAAGTGCCCTCATTAACGCCGAGGACAATGGTAGCGTCCTCGTTGCTGGCGGGGGCGGAGATAATGACTTTTTTGGCACCGCCGTTGGTATGCGCCCTAGCTTTATCGGCATCGGTGAATCTGCCGGTGGACTCGATGACGATATCGACACCGTAATTTTTCCAGGCGATGGCGGCGGGGTCGCGTTCCGAGAGGACCTGAATTTCCCTGCCGTCCACGGTAATCGATTTATCTTTGGCGACCACCTCGCCGTCAAAAGGACCGTAAACGCTGTCCCACTTGAACAGGTGGGCGTTGGTCTTGGCGTCGGTCAGGTCGTTGACTGCCATAACCTCTATATTATCCTTATGGCGCTGGAGGATTGTCCTTAGCGTCAGTCTCCCGATGCGTCCGAAGCCGTTGATGCCGATTCTCGTTTTCAAAATAACCTCCTAAAAATGCTTAAATCAGGAAATCATACCCTATTTTACAACTTTGGGGGATATTTTTCTCCTCTCTATCATATCCAGAAATGCCTCGATGCGGGTCTTGACATGCCCGTTGAGGAAAAAGTCGGCGTTGCCCTCCAGCGTCAGCACCGGCACGTTTATGGCGCTGCGCATCACGATGTCCCCGATGCCCCGGTGGCAGAACGCCTGCACGTAATGAACCACCCCGTCGATGCGTCTTTTCTTAAGCTCGGTCTTGATGTCGGCGATACGTTCGTTGATGGAGTAGGGGTAGGTGTAATTTGTATATTGCTCGGCCAGCGACCTGCCCACGTCCGGCATGGCGAACTGGCGCTGCACCTCGTTAAAGACCACCCGCGCGCCGTGTTTTTCAATATAGGGGTACAGTTCTTTAGCGTAAACGGACGGCACCCCGATATACCCCACCCGGATTTCTTCGGCAGGGTAGGGCTGGCGCGGCGCGGACTTATCAATTAGTTCCTGTAATTCTTTCCGGTATTTCAAATAGTCACCGTTGAAGTCGGAGGTTGATATCAGCCACAGGTTGTTCTCCCAGCCGCTGACCTTATTGTCCTTCCAGGTAAGCTCGTCCAGCTTGATGGTGAGGTCGCGTGCCGGTTGTACCTCGCGCCTGACCTTTTCCGCGGCTTTCAGCGTCGTGCCGAAGGTCGCTGTCAGCTTCTCTAGGACGTAGTCCATCTGTTCTCTGTCGGGGCGCTCGGGGTAGGCGAAAGGTACGGTGTTTTTACCTTTAAGCTTCAGGACCTCCATGAGCATGACGGTATTGGTACAGTCGCCGTTGGTGACGCACAGCACGTCGTCGATGGCGCTGTCCATGCAGACGCCGTAGATGCCCTTAATCCAGGCGCAGCAGTTAAGCGGAAAGCCGTCCCGCTCGGCGATGGTGACATATTTAGTAGGGTCGGGGGTGGATACGAGGATATTATTGAGGTCGATTGGCTGGTAGCCGGCGGCGAGCAGGACTTCCACCGGCACGGTGGTGGTGATGCCGATTTTTTTCATCACGACTAAATTATATCACTTCTCCGTCCAGTAGATGATGCCCTTACGTGGGAGCCTGTCCACGCG
The DNA here is from genome assembly GCA_034418415.1 of Dehalococcoidales bacterium. GTDB lineage: Bacteria > Chloroflexota > Dehalococcoidia > Dehalococcoidales > RBG-16-60-22 > RBG-13-51-18. The sequence continues at coordinate 3,952 of DAOULS010000095.1, forward strand.
GCTCTCCGCCGCCATCATCTCCAGATGTGCCAGCGTCTCGAAGACCGCCATCCTCCGGTGGAAGGGCGGCAGGTCTTTCCAGGCGGCGTTATCGCCCCAGCTTATCTCATTGGCAATCTTGTAGGCCGTCTTGGGTCGGGAGGCAATCGTTCCCAGGATTTCCAGGTTTCTCAAGCCGTGGTGGTAGATTATCTCGTCGATACGCTTTTTCAGGTTTTTAAACGGTTCGTCATGCCCCGGCAGCGTCAGCTCTACGTCCAGCTTTCTTAGCTCCTTGAGCGACTCCAGGTACCTGCCTAGGGGATTTTCAATCGACTGCGGATTGACGCTGATGTTGGGCGTAATCTTGGGCAGGATATGGTCGCCGGAAAGCAGGACTTTTTTATCCGGCTCGTAGAGGCAGATGTGACCGGAGGAATGCCCCGGCGTCCAGATTACGCGGAAGGTAAAAGTGCCGGTGGTTATCGTGTCGCCGTCATGGAGGAGACGGTCCGGCAGGGTGGGGACGATATATTTTTCCACGTCCAGGCTGGCGTCCCGCAGCGAGACCATCTCCTTTTCCGGCGTGCCGTTGACCACCAGCATGCGGTCGGTCTTCTGCAGCAGCTCTTCCATGGCGACATACCGAGGCTCGATGAAGTCCTTTTCGGTGTGGTGCATGGCTAAAGTCGCCCCGGACAGCTCTCTTATCCGCCCCGCCATTCCGTAGTGGTCCGGATGGACGTGGGTGACGACAATCTGCTTTATATCGCGGAAGCTCTTGCCCTTTTTTACCAGGAAGTTATGCAGGGTGGTGAAGGATATATCCGTGTTCCAGCCGGAGTCGACCAGCAGGTAGCCTTTGCTGCCTTCGACCAGGTAGATATTTACGTGGGACAGCGTGGACTGCTCCATGGCTATCGGCGATTTTATCCAGTGGATACCGGGAAATATTTCAGTCATGGTTAACCTTTTCGTGGGACGGGCTTTTAGTGCTTGATATTATAAAACGCATTCATCCCGGCGTAGTCGGCGGCATTGCCAAGCTCCTCTTCGATGTAGAGTAGCCGGTTGTACTTGGCAGTGCGCTCGGAACGCGCTGGGGCGCCGGTCTTAATTTGCCCCGTGTTCAGCCCCACCGCCAGGTCGGCGATGGTGGTATCCTCCGTCTCGCCGGAGCGGTGACTCACGATGGCCGTCCAGCTGGCCTGCTTGGCCATTTTGATAGCCTCCAGGGTCTCCGTCAGCGTGCCTATCTGGTTGGGCTTAATCAGCACGGCATTTGATGCTTTGAGACCGACGCCTTTGGTGATACGGCTGACATTGGTAACGTAGAGGTCGTCGCCCACGAGCTGAATTTTTTCGCCGAGCTTTTGCGTCAGCAGCTGCCACCCCTCCCAGTCGTCCTCCGCCATGCCGTCCTCTATCGAGATAATAGGGTAGTCGGCGCACCATTTGACATAATAATTAACCATCTCCGCCGAGGTTAAGGTCTTACCCTCTTTAGCGAGGACGTATTTGCCGTTTTTATAAAACTCGCTGGCGGCCGGGTCGAGGGCAATGTAGCACTGCTTGCCGGGCCTGTAGCCGGCCGACTCTATGGCGGCGAGAATGGCTTCCACGGCGTCTTTATTCGAGGGCAGGGAGGGGGCAAAGCCGCCCTCGTCACCGACGTTGGTGTTCAGTCCCTTATCCTTGAGCACTTTTTTCAGGGCATGATAGACCTCGGCGCCTGTTTGGAGTGCTTGGTAGAAGCTCTTGACCCCCACCGGCATGACCATGAATTCCTGCAGGTCGGTGGAGTTTTCCGCGTGCTTGCCGCCGTTGAGTATGTTCATCATCGGTACCGGCAGGGCGTAAGCGCCGTCGCCGCCGAGGTAAATATAGAGCGGCATGCCCCTGAAACCGGCGGCGGCGTGGGCGGCGGCTAAAGATGTTCCCAGGATGGCGTTGGCGCCGAGCTTCGACTTATCCGGCGTGCCGTCGAGCTTGATTAAGGTATCATCGATAGCTGCCTGGTCGGTGACGTCCATCCCGGCGACGGCTGTAGCGATGGTCTTGTTGACGTTATTCATCGCCTTGAGGACGCCCTTGCCGTTGAAACGGGATTTATCGCCGTCGCGCAGTTCTTTGGCTTCGTGGGTGCCGGTACTGGCGCCGGAGGGCACGGCGGCTATACCCATGGTGCCGTCCTTGAGCTCCACCGCCACCTCCAGGGTGGGATTGCCCCGCGAATCTAAAATCTCTCTTGCTTTGACCGTTTTTATCGTTGACATTTTTCTCTCCAAGTCGAAAGAATCACTTTTATATTAGTTCCATCGCCCTATCCACGGCGTCCCTGGCGTTTTTGGCATGTATCACTTTTTTATCCGCCTTGCCGTCAATCGCGATTTCCCAGGTCCCCAGTCCGATGATGGGGATGCCGCTCTGGAGGGCGTACCCGATTTCCGTGAGGGTGCCGTAGCTCCCGTCGATGGCGATGACGGCTTGAGCGCTTTTGACCACCGCCACGTTACGCGCGTAGCCCACCCCGCTGACGATGGGTATCCGGACGTAGGGGTTAGCCTCCCGCTGGTCACCCGGCAGTATGCCAATCGTCAGTCCTCCCGCATCAGAGGCGCCTTTGCAGGCGGCCTCCATCACGCCGGACATGCCCCCGCACACCAGTACCGCGCCGCGCTGGGCAATCTCACGTCCCACCTCTTCCGCCAGTTGCGCTGTCTGCGGCGATGCCTCGCTCCCCCCGATGACCGCAATGATAACAGGCTTATCCATAAAATATTCCCGTTCGATTAATCGAAGTTGAAACTCGCGTAAACCAGTTCGAATTCAGGATAATATTCGTCATAACTATCGGGCGTGGCTGAATACGTAATGATATAGGCGATATCGTCACGGATGAAAAATGCCTGTGTCCCCTTAATTTCTAAGGTATCCATGGCAAAGGAGTAGGTAAACAGCTTGGCATCCATTCCACTAATGCTGGTATCGTTCAGGGCTAGCCTCTGGTAATTATCCAGCGATTCCTGGAACTGTATGTCGCTGATTTCCGTGTAATCGTCAAGGGAAATACCGGGATAATTGACCAATTCATCGATAACGATATTGATATTAATCCTGAATACGTTCTCGGCGTCCATCGGGCCGGCAAAAAGGACTAAGTTGCCTGCCGCATCTCCATGAAGTTCCCAGTTGGCGGGGTACCGGCAGGAATAGCCGAACCCCTCATTTTCGTAAACCTTGCCGGTGGACTGTGTTTCCCCGCAGCCCAGAATCAGGGCCGACAGCACCAGGATACACAGGAAAACGGTGACTAAAAATGCCAGCTTTTTCAATATCGACCTCCCGCCGTTGTGTACTGTGATTATAGCATCGCGGGCGGAACGGGGGCAAAGAAAATCAGTTGTATTTATTCATCGCCGCGGTCAGGCCCGCCGAAAGCAGGTAAGCGATGGCTTCGCCGACCCTGGGGATGGTCTCGTCGATGGACTTTTTTTCTTCGGGGGTGAAGTCGCTAAGAACGTAGTCGATGACAACTTCCTCTTTCAGGTCGGAGGAACCAGTCTCCGCTTCCGGTCGCCCGATGCCCACTCGCACACGGTAAAAGTCCGGCGTGCCGGTGCGCGCGATTATGGAGGCGATGCCCTTGTGACCGCCGGAGCTTCCCCCCAGGCGCAGTCGGATTTTGCCCACCGGCAGGTCGAGGTCATCATGGATGACAATCAGGTCGGCGGGCTTGACGTTAAGCCTTTTCAGCAGGGCGCTGACGGACTCCCCGCTGGCGTTCATGTAGGTCTGGGGTCGGGCGACAACGACCTTATAGCGCGCGATGCTGCCGATGCCGGTGCGGGCGTGCCCCTGTTTCCTGTCGAACGTTATTTTATGCGTACGGGCCAGGTGGCTGACGCACATAAAGCCGATATTATGCCGGTTGCGGGCGTAGAGGAACCCCGGATTGCCCAGTCCCACGATTAGTTTCACGACCCGGCCTCTTTTATCATTTTCAGGAATTCTTTTTCGTTGAGCGTTTTAATACCCAGTTCGTTTGCCCGTGTCAGCTTGGAGCCGGGGTCGGCGCCGTAAACCACGTAGTCGGTCTTGCGGGTGACGTTGTCCTTGGCGGCACCGCCGAGTTCCCTGATTTTAGCCTCCGCCTGCTGGCGGGAGAATGCATCAAGTCGCCCGGTCACCACGAACTCCTTACCGGAAAGGGGCAGGTCTTTAGGCGCGGTCGCTTTTTCCTCCGTCTTAA
>DAOULS010000096.1:0-6080 GCA_034418415.1 Dehalococcoidales bacterium
AAGAATGAACCACTGTCATTGCGAGCCCCGATGAAATCGGGGCGTGGCAATCTCATTGTAAGTCTTATATCTATGATAGGATTATCAAGGCTGCAGCTTATACTTCTCCACCGGCACGGGCAGGGTGTCCAGCAGGGGAGTGCCGTCCTTCCGCTCGATGGTAATCCATTTGAACCAGTTCTTATCGTCACGCTGGGGGAAGTCCTCGCGGAAATGCCCCGCCCGACTCTCCTCCCGCATTAAAGCCGCTTTATAGGTGAACTCCGCCGCCATCGTCATGCTCTCCGCCGAATGGTAGCGCGCCAGGTCGTGGAAGTCTTTCGCGCCGACGCGACTTAATTTACTGCGGGCTTCCCACACGATGCCCAGCGCCTCCTGCATACGTCTCGCCTCGCGCTGCCGATTATACTTCATCGGGACCACCGCCTCGTGTATCCTGTAAGCGACCTCCGCGGCGTCGGTATCGCCTTTTCTTTGCATCGGCGATAACACCCTTTCGAGAATGCTTTTCGCCGAGTCATAATCAATCTCAAGTCGCCTGGCACCGACGGCGTATTTAGCCGCGCTTTCCCCCGCCACGAACCCGGTCACCGCCGCCGACTGCACGCCGAGGCCGCCCTGTCCGCCACCGCCCCCCGACCAGCTATTGCTACTGGCGCCGCCGGCGGCGTAGAGTCCATCCAGCGTGGTCTTGCCGCTGGTATCTATTCTTAACCCACCGCCGCTGTAAAGGTAGCGCGGCCACATCTCCATCCTCTCTTTTAACGGGTCGATGCCCGCCTTCTCTCTAAGCAGCTTCATCGTGTCGTTAGCCATGAGGTGGGTCAGCCCCTCCACCTGGTCCTCCGCCAGCCCGGCAATCTCGACGTCGCTCAAGCCCTTAAGGTTTAGATAAATCGGTCCCAGCCCCGCCTGCACCTCCTTCTGCATGGCGTCGATAACGCGCGGGTCGAAGGTATAGACGGAGTGCTTGTCCTTCATCAGTTCCGGGTAGTACTTGCCCATGATTTTCTCGCCGCGGGCGTTCTCCAGGTAAAGATAGAAATGGATGCCCATCAGTTCCTTGCCGAGGGCCTTGATGCCCCAGACATAGCTGCTGTTGAATTCGGCGTTGACGAGCTGCGCCCCGGCGCGGTAGCCCATCGCCGGCCCCTCCCCGAGGACGGAGCTGTAGGTCTTCTCGTGCATGTAGCCGCAGTTGCCGGTAGCGATGATGACCGACTTCGCACTAAACAAATAAGTCTTGCCGTCCACCAGCCCCAGCCCCACCGCCCCGGTCACTCTGCCGTCGTTTTTCAGCAGGTCGATGGCGTAAATCTTGTCCTGCATTCTGACGCCCCGGGCCTTGGCTGTCTTTTTCAGGGCTAAAAGCGACTTCGGAGCGTCGAACAGGGTAACGTAGATATTGGGCCCCCAGTTGAGGATGTTCAGCTCGCCTTTATTTCTATAAAAGGTCAGCCCCATCCCGGCCAGGTCCATCGTCGATTTGTGCATGTACCTGCCGAACAGGCAGGTCCAGTCCTGGTTATTGAAAAAATGACTCTGCCGCGTCACGTTTTCCGCCCACTTTTCCGCGTAGTCCGGGTAAACGTAAGCCAGGATGCCCCCTCCGATGGGCACCTGCCCGTTCCAGCCGATGCCCATTTTATCTATCATCAGCACATCGACGTTGCTTTCCTTCGCCTTGAGCGCGGCGCACATGCCCGCCCCGCCCGCTCCCAGCACCAGCACGTCGGTGGTAATGACTGTTCCCAGACTATCTATCTTTTTCATCTACTATTCCAATTTCTTCGTCATTCCCGACCCGCTCGGGAATCCAGTCCCTTCTCCCTGTTCCCTCTGCCCCAATTGGGAGGGGTGAGGGGAAAACTGTTAACTGTAAACTGTCTACTATTGACTGCCCCCTTAATACGGCGACACCAGTTCGCCCCTCCCCCTCTCCGGCGAAACATCGAAGCACCCGTTAGGACAGAACGACTCGCACCCCCAGCAGGCCACGCAGTCTTGAGAGTATTTAACGACCGCTTTCCTGGCCTTTTTGTCCAGCCGCAGCACGTCCATCGGACAGCACGCCACGCAAATCCCGCAGCCGTTGCACCTTTCCACGTAGAAATTACGTATGGGCATTTTACTGACTCCTAAATGTTTTAAATAATTATAGTACTTTTATCAAGAATTTTTCTTAACTTATGTTCCTCAGATGCCGTGTAGACACTAAAAATCCTTGCCATCTCCTCTCGCCCTTTTCGAAAAAATTTGATAGTTCTTCTATTGCTGAAGCTGCAATAGAAAATCCTGGGGCTATTGTATTGGTTGTAGAATAAACTAGTTTTTTACCTAAACTAAAATATTGTGTTTTTCTATCGAGATATTTTAAAAATATTTTGTCTTGGCTTTCTTGAATCGTCGATTCAACTTCTTCTTTAATATCTTTTAGCTCATTCGCATCTGGGTTTATGGGTTGTGAAGAGATCCATTTTCGGAAATCTTTGAGATATTGATTACTCCTACACTCTTCTACACATGGATGGTATGGGCCTTTTGGAGTCAAATAATTGGGTATGTTACTTATAACTAAGAGTTCAGTGAGTTTAGCCTTTAAAATTGGGCTATTACCTTCTTCAAGAAACCGTTGTGAAAAAGAATTTGTGATTAGCTCAACATTTTTCTCTCCCATTGAATTAACTAACTCAATATCAAAAATGAGATTTTCTAGTCTTACTGAATTCGCAGACACATTGATATCACCTATTTTTAGTGTATGAGTATGATTATCTGGAGCGGCATCCCAATAAATCCCAACCCTCTTTGTTGTATCTTTGTAGATATTGAAACTGTCATAATATTTCTCATATCGTTTTGAAAATATTTTATTTTCGCCAATAGTATTAAGGAATTGATTTGCTTTATCCTCAATTTCTTTAAGACAAGGTAATTTTTCTCTCTCATCTAAGAATTTTACATAAGGAATATCACGCATATTCTCAGGGCAAAGGCTACGGCAAAGAAACCAAATTTCATCAAATAATAAAAGTAGTCCAAAAGGGCTATCTAAAATGGGATTTGGTGAATCACTTAAATCCGAGCTTGCTTTACTTGCTTGATTACGATAATCATAGAATAATGGAGTGGATAAGCCAACAAATGCTATTCTCTTACTCATGTTGTGCCCTCCCAAAGTACATTTTCATAGTATATGTTTTAGTCCCTACACAGCATTTTAACATCTGTATTATACTGCTCTCATATTTTCATTTCTATAATGTCTATAACGGCTTTTCCGCCATCCTGTTAGTAAGGTAGGACGTTCACCTTGCCTTACCCCCAACTATCCTTTACCCCTCCCATTCGTTATAATATATGCACGGGGTAACACCCTGGTTTTTAAGGGGGTATCCGGTGCAGGATGAGGCAGAGCTTATCCGGCGCGCCCAGCAGCGCGACCAGGTGGCTTTAACTCAACTATACGAGGAGAACTTCGCTAAGATTTATCGGTATGTAGTTCTCAAAATAGGCGATAGGACCGAGGCCGAGGATATGACACAGCAGGTCTTTTTAAATGCCCTCAAGTCCATCTCTTCCTACAGGTTCAAGGGCATGCCGTTTTCCTCGTGGCTGTACCGTATCGCCCACAACCAGGTGGTGGACTATTACAGGAAGAAGTCGAAGCAGGCCACCGTTCCGCTTGACGAGTCCCTCCCGATTCCTGATAAAGGAGACGACCCCCAGCGGCTGGCGGAAAAGAAGATGGAGATTAACGAGCTGATTGTGGCGACCCGGCATTTGACCGATGCGCAGCAGGAGGTCATTTCCCTGCGTTTCGCCGCCGAGCTGTCCATCGCCGAGGTGGCCGGCGTGATGGGGCGCAGCGAGGGGGCGGTCAAAGCCCTCCAGCACAGCGCCATTGTCGCCCTGCGCAAGCAATTGACCCGGGAGCAAGGGTAATGGGTAAAGATAAGGATTTTGAAAACATATTGAATGAGTGCCTCGACCGGCTGATGGACGGCGAGTCTATCGAGTCGTGCCTGGCGCGCTATCCGCAGCACGCCGCCGAGCTTGAGCCCCTGCTGAAAACGGCGCTTGAAGCCCGGACGGCCGCCTCTATATCCCCCGACCCCGAATTCCGCCAGCGGGCCGGCATCGAGTTCCAGAAAGCCATCGCCGAAATGCCGGCTAAAGCCCCCCGCCGTCACTTCCGCTGGCAGCTGCGGTGGGTGATTCCCGTTGCCGTTTTTCTGGTGATTTTCGTCAGCGGCGCCGGCACGGTGGTCGCGGCCACCAACAGCCTGCCGGATAGCCCTCTCTACGGACTTAAACTGGCCGTGGAGAAGGTGCAGCTGGCGTTTACATTCTCTTCGGAGGGCAAGGCGGAGCTCTATTCCAGATTTATCGATTACCGCGTCGAAGAAATCGCCAGCATGGCGGAAGAGGGCAAATTCGACCAGGTCAAGCAGGCTACGGAGCAGATGAACGGCCAGCTGCTGGCTATGGCCGACCTTAATATCGGTGGTATAAACTTATATGAGGAAAAAGCTATGTTTGGTCTGGCGTCGGCGGAGGACAACCTCCAGACACCTGGGGCTACAACGACTGTCCCTACGACCTCCCCTCTCCCCACCGAAACGGTGGGAGCTCCACCGCCCGATGAGACCCCGTTTGTCGTTACACAGGCGCCCACCCCAACTACGACCGTTCCCGCTGTACCCCCGGTGCCGGAGAGACTCGGCGGGGCTGCTGAAGATGCCGGCGAGCTTTCCGCCATCGAGCAGCTAAGGCAGCTTTTAACCAGCCGGTATGAGGAAAACCTGCGGATTCTGCAGGAGCAGCTGGAAAAGGCGCCGGAAGCCCTCAAGCCCGCCATCCAGGAAGCCATCGAAGTGCTGCAGCGGGGCTATGAGCTGGCGATTGCCAGTCTCGGGTAAAACGCGGGGGAATTGTAGTCTTTAAAATTTCTGCTAACCTTACGGCATTTATCACGTTATATAAAGGTGAAAGGAAAAAACAGGAGGTAAAAAAGTGAAAAAAATCTGGTTAATAGCAATTGGTGCAGTGTTGTTAGTCGGCGTGGTCCTGATGGCAGGCTGCGGTTCGGAAATCGGGACACCGGGCGGAGTCAATGTCAACCTGAACAGTCAGCAGCAGGGCATCTGGGTCAGCGGCGAGGGCAAGGTGACCGCCGTGCCGGATATCGCCATGCTTAACCTCGGCATCGAGGCGCAGGAAGAGGATGTAGCCACCGCCCAGGTGAACGCGTCCGCGGCGATGGATCAGGTCATGCAGGCTCTGGAAGACCAGGGCATTGCCAGTGAAGACATCCAGACCATCTACTTCAATATTACGGAAGTGACGAGCTGGGACAGCTTTAAAGAGACGCAGGAGGTCATCGGCTATCGCGTCACCAATACCGTCAGTGTCAAGGTCAGGGAAGTTGAAAAAGCCGGTGAGATTATCGACGCCGTTGTCGTCGCGGGCGGAAACATGATTCGCATCAACAGCATCACCTTCACGGTGGAAGACCCGTCGCCCTATTACGAGCAGGCCCGCCAGCTGGCGATAGGCTATGCCAAGGCCAAGGCGGAACAGCTGGCTTCCGAGACCGGTATCTCGCTGGGCAACGTAACCTATATCTCCGAGAGCAGCTATACCAGCAGCTCTTACTTCCGCAACTATGTGATGGAAGATGCTGTTGCCATACCGGCACCCACGATTGAAGCTCCCATCAGTGTCGGGCAGCTGGATATCACCGCCACCGTCCAGATAGCTTACGACATCGCTCAATAAAGCAAAAAGAAATACGTAAAATTAAAAGGGGCCCCGATTATTCGGGGTCCTTTTTATATTAGATGAGTAGTGATTATAGAATATCGTAAACAAAGTTAGCGGGGTGTTTAAGAGGGGCGTCAAAGACAGTTAAAATCCCTCTCCTGTCTCCCTTTTACAAAGGGAGACGTCAATACCCTAAAACAGGGCGTCTAAGAGGGGCGCAGCCCCTCTTTAAAAATATTCCCCCTCTCCAAACAGATGGATTACGAATTTGCGTTATTGACAAGTTTGGAGAGGGGGTAAGGGGGTGAGGTAAG
>DAOULS010000097.1:0-15214 GCA_034418415.1 Dehalococcoidales bacterium
TGTCGGATTACTGCTACGTCCTCCAGCGCGAGCAGAAGGGCTTGGGCGACGCCGTCCTGACGGTTAAGGCTGTTGTCGGCAGCGAGCCTTTCGCCGTATTGCTGCCGGACGACGTTATTGATAGTTCTGTGCCCGGTATGAAGCAGCTGCTGGCCGTCTATGAGAAATATCAATGCAGTGTCATCGCCGTGGCGCCGGTCGCGGACGAGGATGTCGGCCGTTACGGTATCATCGAGCCGCAGAAGGTAGCTGCAGGAGTCTATCAGGTCTTGAGTCTGGTGGAAAAGCCGGAGCCGTCTAAAGCTCCTTCCCGACTCGCCATCGTGGGACGTTATATCCTGACCCCCCGCATCTTCGACGTCTTGAAGACCACCCCGCCCGGCAAGAACGGCGAGATTCAGCTTACCGATGCCCTGAACCAGCTCCTCAAGCATGAGAAGCTCTATGCCTGCGAGCTCAAGGGCACCCGCTACGATGCCGGCACGCCTCTGGGCTGGCTTAAAGCCAACGTCGACCTCGCCCTCAAGCGTAAAGATATCGCCCCGGAGTTCAAGAAATATCTGAAAAAACTGCCGTAACTTTACTCTCCCTTTCTCCTGGGGAGTCCACGCAGAGAGGGGCGCCAGCCCTTCAGGGAGAACCTTCAGGGTGAACCCCTCTCATAAAAAATCCCCCTCTCCAAATAGATAAATCAACGGTCTGTATGGATGCCCCATTTGGAGAGGGGGCAAGGGGGTAAGGTAAAAAAACAATCAACGTATAAAATATTTCTTCTCATTGACAGTTCACACATATTGCACGTACAATCATAAGTAAATATCATCCGTTTTTCTGGAGTCCGGTAGATGAACAGCGACGAAATACGTTCGGCTTTCCTGAAATACTTTGAGGAAAAAGGGCATAAGGTCATCCCCTCTTCTTCCCTGATACCCAAAGGCGACCCCACCCTGCTGCTGACCAGCGCCGGCATGGTGCAAATCAAGCCGTATTTTCTCGGGCAGGAAACGCCGTCCAATCCGCGCCTTGCCTCCTGCCAGAAATGCTTCCGCACCAGCGACATTGAAGCTGTCGGCGACCCCACCCACAACACCTTCTTCGAGATGCTGGGCAATTTCAGCGTCGGCGAGTACTTTAAAAAGGAAGCCATTGCCTGGGCGTGGGAGTTCGTCACCGAGCGCATGAAAATCTCCCCGGATAAGCTCTGGATAACCATTTACCTGGATGATGATGAAGCCTTTAAATACTGGCGTGAGATAGGTATCCCCGAATCTAAAATCATCAGGTGCGGCGAGGAGGACAATTTCTGGGGCCCGGCGGGCAGCTCCGGCCCCTGCGGCCCCTGCTCCGAGATTCACTACGACTTCGGTATCGAGCAGGGCTGCGGCAAGCCCGACTGCCAGCCAAACTGCGAGTGCGGGCGTTTTACGGAGCTCTGGAACCTGGTCTTCCCGCAGTATAACCAGGACGAGGCTGGCAAGCGTACGCCCCTCCCCAAACCCAATATCGATACCGGCATGGGACTGGAGCGCCTGACGGCGATAATGAATGGTAAAAAATCTATCTATGAGACCGACCTTTTAATCCCCTTGCTGGATAAAGCCGGCGAGCTTACAGGCAAGAGATACGGCGCTGATGAAGACGACGATATTGCCCTGCGCGTGGTCGCCGAGCATGGCCGCGCTATTGCCTTTCTCATCGCCGACGGCGTCCTGCCGGACAACGAGGGGCGGGGTTATGTCCTGCGGCGTCTCTTGAGACGGGCGGCACTCTTCGGACGGCGCCTGGGACTGGATAAGCCCTTCCTGGCGGAAATCGCTAGGGTCGCCATCAAAAAGATGCACCACGTTTACCCGGAGCTCAAGCAGCGGCAGGACTTCATCATCAAGACCGTCACGCTGGAAGAGACGCGGTTCGAGAAGACCCTGAATACCGGACTTGAAGTAATAGACGCTTTAATCCAATATAGAGAAGACCATAGGGGTGCTATACCTCAAGTTTTAGAATTTTTCTTTGATACTAAACCTTCATCAGAAAACGCTGCCAAAATTCTTGAGCAGTATGGTTTTGTGGGCGGTGGTTGGGAATCAGGAAGTCAGATTGGAACGGAAATGGCAGCAGAAGTAATATCAAAGCTTTCATATGATCTTCTAAAATCATATGAAGAAGAAGGAAGATTTGATAAAGACATTCTAAAAGAAATCAAGAGTTGGGGGCGGAATATAACCGGTGATGAAATATTTAAGCTATATGACACTTACGGTTTCCCCGTTGAGCTGACTAAGGAAATCGTTGCTAAGTCTAGCCTCTCCGTGGATATGGTGGGCTTTGAAAAAGGGATGGCCAAGCAGCGAGAACGGGCTCGGGCGGCACAGAAGTTCGGTTCGGATGTTCATCTTTGGCTAAGCCGTCCCATCTCATCAACAACTAAGTCCACGGAGTTCGTCGGTTATACCTGCCTGGAGCAAAAGGCTAAAATCGTTAAAATCCTGGTTGACGGCGGGGAAGTCAATGAAATAAAGGCTGGTCAGTCGGCTGGCATTATTTTAGATAAGACCCCCTTTTACGGCGAGATGGGCGGCCAGGTCGGTGATACCGGTGAAATCGTTGGTACTAAGGGCAATTTTACCGTTACCGGCTCCGTCCGTGTCCCGCCGGACGTTACGCTGCATCAGGGTAAAATTGAAAAGGGTTCTTTAGCCGTCGGCGAAGCGGTACAGGCCGTCGTGGACATCGAGCGACGCCGCGATATCGCCCGCAATCATACTGCTACCCACCTCCTCCAGTCCGCCCTGCGTAAGGTGCTGGGCGACCACATCCAGCAGCGCGGCTCGCTGGTGGCGCCCGAGCACTTGAGGTTCGACTTTTCCCACCTCGCCGCCATGACCCCCGACGAAATCAAGGACGTCCAGCGTATCGTTAACGACATGATTCGGCAAAATCTCTCGGTTCAGGATGAAGAGACTGACTACAAAAAAGCCGTGGCGGCTGGCGCTATCGCTATTTTCGACGAGAAGTACGGTGATGTCGTCCGCGTCCTGAAGGTCGGTGAGCCCGTCGTCAGCGCCGAGCTCTGCGGCGGCACCCACGTCGCTTACACGGGGGAAATCGGCTATTTCCATATCTTGAGTGAGAGCAGCATCGGCGCTGGTATCCGTCGTATCGAGGCGGTGACGGGCAGGGGGGCGGAGGCCTTTATCGACCGCCGTTTGTCCGGACTGGAAAAAGCCTCGCATGCCCTGGAAGCCCCGCCGGAAGAAGTCGGGACTAAGGTAGCTGCCCTCCTCGCCGGGCTGGACGCGGAAAAGAAGCATGTCCTCTCCCTGGAGCGCGAGCTGGCGAAGTATGAGGCTGCCTCTCTGCTGGAACGGGCTGAAGTAATCAAAGACATCAAGGTGCTGGCGGTCAGGATTTCCTCGGACAACCAGCAGGTCCTGCGCGAGACAGCGGACTACTTGAGGGATAAGCTTAAGAGCGGTATCGTCGTGCTGGGGGCGGTTATCGGCGACCGGCCTGTGTTTATCGCCGCCGTTACGCCTGACCTCGTGGCGAAGGGCTATAATGCCGGGGATATCATCAGACAGGTCTCCCAGGTGACCGGCGGCGGTGGAGGCGGTAAGCCCAACTTCGCCCAGGCCGGCGGCAAGGATAAAAACAAGCTGGACGAGGCTCTGCGTCTGGTCAAAAGCCTGGTCTAGCTCTGGAGGTCAATATCTCAAGAATCCTGGCACTCGATGTCGGTGACGCCCGCGTCGGTCTGGCGTTAAGCGACCCCCTTGGCATCATCGCCACGCCGCTGACCATTATCACGCGGCAGGACATCGATGCGGATATCCGGTCGATAATCGATATCGTCACCAAAAACAAGGTCGAGTTGATTATCGTCGGACTGCCCTTTTCCATGGATGGCACGCTCGGCGCGCAGGCGGACAAGGTGCGCTCCTTCGCCGGCGAGTTGGCGCGCCGTGTTGATGTCCCTCTGGAATACCGCGATGAGCGCCTTTCCACCGTTGAGGCGAAGCGTGTGCTGCAACAGGTCAGGAAGACCAGCCGTACCACGCGATACGATGCGGCCGCGGCGGCTCTGATTTTACAGGGCTACCTGGACGATTTACGCCCTAACCATGATTACCCCCCTGACGAGGATGCGCCGACGGATTAACGCCCGTTTGTTGTTTCCGTGCCGTTGTCCTTTCAGGGTTAGCTTTATTGACAAGCGCTGAACCCCACGAGTATTATAGAATTGGAAGTCTGTCTATTAGCACAGGAAAGATGACATGGCAGTAAAACGTGATTATTATGAAGTGCTCGGGGTGCCGCGCAATGCCTCTCTGGAGGATATCAAGAAGGCTTTCCGCAAGCTGGCATTCCAGTACCACCCGGACCGCAATAACGATTCCGGCGCCTCCGACAGGTTCAAGGAAGTCAACGAGGCTTATGAAGTCCTCTCGGACGCCGATAAGCGGGCTAATTACGACCGCTTCGGACACAGTGGCGCGGAAAATATATTCGGGCGGGGCTTTGAAGGCTTTGACATGGGCGGTTTCGGCGATATTTTTGAGGCCTTCTTCGGGGGTTCCGGCCGGACCAGTCGCCAGACGGCACGGCGCGGCGAGGACCTGCGCTACAACATAAAAATCTCCTTTGAAGAAGCGGCCCTGGGCTGCGAAAAGGAAATAGAAATCAGCCGCACGGAGACCTGTCCCACCTGCCGCGGCACGCGTGCCAAACCGGGTGTCCAGCCGGTTCGCTGCCCGTCCTGCGATGGCTCGGGGCAAATCCGCCGTGTCCAGCGCAGTCTCTTCGGCCAGTTTGTCAATACTTCCGTCTGCAGTGAATGTCGCGGCGAGGGCGTGATTATCAAGGAGTATTGCCCCGATTGCCGCGGCTCCGGCTACCAGAAGCGTAAGCGCCACATCTCCGTTAGAGTGCCGGCCGGCATCGATGACAGCAATGGCATCAGGATTACCGGCGAAGGCGAGGCCGGCTATCGCGGCGGCCCGGCGGGCAATCTGTATGTGATAGTTACCGTCAAGCCGCATGAATACTTCACCCGTGAGGACGATGATGTCGTTTACGAGCTGCCGGTGAATATCGCCCAGGCGGCCCTCGGCGTCGAGTTATCCGTTCCTACTCTCCACGGTGTTGAAAAGCTGAAAATACCATCCGGCAGCCAGTCCGGCAAGATATTTCGTTTGAAGAATAAAGGCATACCCCATCTGCACGGCAGGGGCACCGGCGACCAGCTCGTAGTATTACGCGTGGTAACTCCCGATTCGCTGAATAAAGAGCAGCGCCGACTTTTTGAGGAACTCTCTAAGACCCTCGGCACAGAAAGAGCCAAGGGTATTGATGCCTAGCTGGTTATCCCGGTCGTTCGCTTCCGGTGCCTGAAAACAGAGAATAAACGCCACCTCCGCCCCGCCAGTTCGTGCTTGGCATTGCCGCCCATGATTACCAGCGCCGCCTTGGCTGGCTCGGCGTTTTCGAAAAGTACTTCGTAGATTTTTTCCGTAATCGGCATTTCCAGTCCCAGCTGCTGGGCGAGATTATGTGCCACTAGAGTGGTATTCACGCCCTCCGCCACCTGGTGCATCGATTTCAGGATTTCCTCCAGCGGACGTCCCTTGGCAAGCTCCACGCCTACGTAGTGGTTGCGACTTAGCGGGCTGGCGCAGGTGGTGATGAGGTCACCCAGACCCGCCAGACCGGAGAGCGTTAGCGGATTGGCTCCCAGCGCCATGCAGAGCGCCGTAATCTCGGTCAGGCCCCGCGTCATGAAAGCGGACTTGGCGTTGTCCCCGTAGCCCAGCCCGTCCGCAATACCCGCGCCGAGCGCCAGGATATTCTTCAATGCCCCGCCCAGCTCCACCCCGATGACATCGGTATGCGTAAAAACACAGAAGTGTTCCATGGTCAGCAGTTTTTGGGCTTTTTTGGTGGTGTTCTTGTCCTCCGACGCCACCACCGAGGCCGCTGGCAGGCCGTTCATAATCTCCCTGGCAAGCTGGGGTCCGGAAAGGACGCAGATATTGGCGTGAAACTTCGGGTTTATCTCTTCGGCAATGACCTCGGACATCCTTTTGTTGCTGCCTAGCTCCAGTCCCTTGGAGGCGCTGATGATAATTGTGGTCTTGCCCAGATATTTCGCTACGCGTGAGATGTTTTCCCGCATCATTGCCGAAGGCACCGCCAGGATAACGGCGCCGGCACTGTCGAGCGCCTGCTCCATTTTGTGGGTGATGATGATTTCCTTAGGGATAGGAATATCCGGGAAACGGTCCGAGCCGTTTTTCTTAAGCCTGTTGGCTTCGCGGAGTGTCCTTGCCCACAGCCTTACCTCGATACCTTTTCTTGACAGCAGTGTGGCAAGCGTTGTTCCCCAGCTGGTGGTGCCTATAACAGCGACTTTTTGCATTTGCGTTGAGCCGTGTCCTGCGGCGTGTTACCGGTAAATTTTCTTGGGTATTTCGGTGGAGGGGGTAATTTTGGCTTTGGATTTTTCGCCGATTTTGCGCTCGGTGCCGTTGAAAAGCCGCAGGATGTTATCGCGGTGCATGATATAAATAAAGATAGACCCGAACATGGCGTAAAGGACGTATTCGAACGACGGGTAGGGCTGCAGGAAGTCTATCTTGAGTACGTATAATGACATTAGCATGATGAAGGCGGTAATGGCGCCGATGATGGAGCCGAGCGACATGTATTTCGTCCTGATGCCGATGCCGAAGAGGAATGCCGCGCCGACCAATGCTGCCGGCCAGTATAAAGCCGCCAGTCCGCCCATGAAGGTGGCAACACCCCGCCCCCCTTTGAACTTGAGGAATATCGACCAGCTGTGACCGGCGATGGCGGCGAACCCGGCCAGTACCTGGGCGCTTTTGTTTAATGTCAAGACGACAGCTACGGTGTCCGTCGTGTTTCTGAAAATCAGCATGGCGAATACCACCGCCAGCACACCCTTGATGATATCCAGGATTAGGGAAAGTACAGCGGCTTTTCTGCCGGCTGCCCGCATGACATTGGTCATGCCTATCTTGCCGCTGCCGATTTCCCTGACATCCGTCTTGGCGAACCACTTGCCGATAATCACCCCGAAGGGTATCGACCCCAGCAGGTAGCCGATAGCGGCGACGGCAATGAACATCAGCGCGGTCACGACTTCCCCCTCGTTTTAAATTTCATTCGGAGCGGCGTGCCGGTAAAGCCGAATGCCTCGCGCAGCCGGTTCTCCAGGAAGCGCTTGTACGAAAAATGGACCAGCCTGGCATCGTTGGTAAAGAAAACAAAAGTCGGAGGATTTGCCTCCGCCTGCGTGCTGTAGAATATCTTCAGTTGTTTTCCCTGGCTGGTCGGCCGGTTATGAGCGGCGACCGCCCGCTGGACAACGTCGTTGACCGCGGCCGTAGGCAGCCTCTTTAGCCTCTCCCGATAGATTTCACTGACTTGAGGCATGATTCTCTCTACTCCCTGCCCTGTCTTAGCCGAAGTATATACTATTGGCGCGTAAGAGGCAAATCTAAACGCCTTTTTTACCGTTTTGTTCCACTCGGCTAGATTCTTATTTTCTACCAGGTCCCACTTATTGACTATTATTATAATACCCTTGAATGCCTCTTGTATATACCCCGCGATGTGCGTGTCCTGACTGGTTACCAGTTCGGTGGCGTCCAGCACGAGGAGGACCACATCGGCGCGGTCGATGGCCCTGAAAGTCCGCAGGACGCTGTACCGCTCTACCCCGCCTTTTACCTTGCCCCGCCTCCGGATTCCGGCCGTATCAATAAGTACCACATTCTGCCCTTTGAAGTCAAACACTGTGTCCACGGCGTCGCGGGTGGTGCCCGGTGTCTCATCGACGATAACGCGCTCCTCGCCGGTCAGGGCGTTCAGGAGCATAGATTTGCCCACGTTCGGCCTCCCCACGATGGCTATTTTAATGCTTTCGGTCGCTGTTTTGGTCGCGCCCGACTGCTCCGGCAGCAGCCCAACGACTTTATCCAGTAGTTCGGTAATACCCCGACCGTGGTGGGCGCTGACCGCCAGCGGGTCGCCCAAACCCAGTTCATAGAATTCAAGGGTTTCCATCTCCCGTTTCGGGTTATCGGCTTTATTGGCGGCTACCAGTACCGGCTTGCCGGAGCGCCGCAGCACGTCGGCGATTTCTGTGTCCGCCGGCGTCACTCCGTCGATGGCGTCCACCACGCAGACGATGACATCGGCCTGGCTGACGGCGCTCTCCACCTGTGCCTTTACCCCCCTGCCGATAGGCGAGTCCGGCGTTATCTCCAGTCCCCCGGTGTCTATCAGCGTAAATTCCGTCCCCAGCCACGCCACCTCCGCCGTATTGCGGTCGCGGGTGGTGCCTGGCAGGTCCTCGGTGATGGCGGCCGGCCTCTTCACGATGCGGTTGAGGAGCGTGGATTTGCCCGTGTTGGGGCGTCCGACGATAGCGACAATGGGTTTGGTCATGACTTTTTCTTTCTTGATGATTATTGACAGCCGGTCCGGTATTATCTGAAGTCCGGCAGCGGTATCTCCAGTCCGCCCAGTATATCCGCCAGTATCGCCTTCTGGGCGTGCATTCTGTTTTCCGCCTGGTCGAAGACCACCGACTGCGGGCAGTAGATGAGGTTCTCGGCGACCTCCTCCCCGTGGTGCGCGGGCAGCGGGTGCATCAGTATCGCGTCCGGCTTGGCGAGCGCCAGCAGCTTGCTGTCCACCTGGTAGGATGCGAACGCCTTGCGTCGCTGTTTTGCCTCCGCTTCCTGCCCCATGCTCGTCCAGACATCGGTATAGACCACGTCGGCGTTGGCAACCGCCTGTTGCGGGTCTTCGGTGGACAGTATCGTCGTCTGATTATCGGCGGCGTACTGCTGTGCTGTCTTGAGTATCTCATCCTGAACGCGGTAGCCCTTGGGGGAGGCGATGCGGAAGTCGATGCCGCATAGCCCCGCCGCCAGCATCAGACTGTGTGCCGTATTGTTGCCGTCCCCGATATAGGCGAGGGTCAGGTCGTCCAGCGTTCCCTTGTGCTCGTATATCGTCGTGATATCCGCGATTGCCTGGCACGGGTGCTCCAGGTCGGATAACGCGTTAATCACCGGTATATCGGCGTTATTGGCGAATATCTCCAGCGTCTCCTGGGCGAAGGTGCGTATGGCAACGACACTGGCGTACCGACTTAACACGCGGGCAACGTCCGGTATCGATTCACGCTTGCCCAGCTGTACTTCCTCCGGAGATAAATAAAGACTCTGCCCTCCCAGCTGCCGCATGGCTACCTCGAAGCTGACCCTCGTCCGCAGGGAAGGTTTCTCGAACAGCAGCACTAAAACTTTTCCATTAAGTTCCGTACTCCAGCCTTCGGCTTTCATCGCTACGGCGTTGGTTATCAGCGATATGATTCTTTCGCTCGTTAAGTTTGTAATGGAGAGAAAATCTTTACTCTTCAACACAGCCTCCTGTATGCAACAAGTATATCATGAAAGACATAATATTCAATAGTACCCTGCCTGTTTCAACTGTCATTGCGAGTCCCGATGGAATCGGGACGTGGCAATCTCAATTTTTGTATTACTTTTCCTTGGTATTAGAAATGAAATTTTGCCGTCTCCCCCTTTCGTAAAGGGGGAATTGAAGGGGGATTTTAATCCCTCTCCTTCTTTCTCTTTCTTCCCCGCAGGGGAGTTTAAGAGGGGGGCAAGGGGGTGAGGCAAGAAATAGTGTCTTCCTTGACACCAGTCCAGCTACTTCATTAATATTTCATTAGTCGGGAGGTTATTATGTCTGAAACTGAAAAGTTTACCGTGTCCGGCAAAGACGTGCTGGAAAAGGTCAAGCAGCTTATCCACGAGGGAAATATCAGGCGGGTGCGCCTTATCCATGAAGGCAAGACCATTATCGACATCCCGCTTACCATCGGCGCGACGGCATCAATGATTACCATCATGGCGGCGCCGCTACTGGCCGCGGTGGGCGCTTTTGCCGCCCTCGTCACCGAGTGCACTATTGAAGTGGAAAAAATGGAGGAGAAAAAGTAATTTTCTCCGACATCCCGGCGAAAGCCGGGATCCAGAGAGCTAGAGTATCATGTCGGAAATAATCCTCGTCAGGCACGGCGAGACCGAATACAACGCCTCCGAGACCTTCCGCGGCCGGGCGGACGTGCCGCTTAACGAAACGGGACTGAAGCAAGCGCAACTGCTCGGCGAATACTTAAGCAACGAGAAAATCGACGTTGTATATTCCAGTCCCCTCAAGCGCGCCGTCAAGACCGCCGAAGCCATCGCCGCCCCCCACCGCCTCAAAGTAAACGTCGTGGCAAATCTCAATGACATCGACTGCGGTCAGTGGCAGGGCTTGACGCTTAAGGAAGTACAGGAGAAGTACGGAGAAATTTACCAGGACTGGCTGGACACGCCGGAGCAGGTGAGGCTCCCCGGCGGCGAAACTTTAGAGGACGTAAGAAGTCGCGCTCTGCCCTTCGTACAGGACGCCGTCATGCGCTGCGGCGAGGGTAAAATCGTGCTGGTGTCCCACCGCGTCGTGAACAAGGTGCTTATCTGCGCCCTCCTGCGACTGGACAACTCATCCTTCTGGAGCTTCAAGATGGATACCGGCGCCGTTACCCGCTTCACCTTTAACGGTAATCGGGTGGCCCTCACCTCCCACAATGATACTTCGTACCTAAGGCCCCTTAACCAGCCTCCCCGCAACGACTTTTAAAGTATTCCCATTTCCCCCAAACCATACCGACGAAAGTCGGTATCCAGTTGGCTTTGCCTTTGTCACCTTAAGCGGAGTGTGGAAATTCCCGTTCCTACCTTAATTCTAGCTTGCCCTGAGCGAAGTCGAAGGGTCATTCCCGCGAAGCCTGCCCCGTGCTACGACACGGGGGCGGGAATCCATGTTATGCCTTACCCCCTTTGTCCCCCTCTCCAAATGGGGCATAAACTACACCGTTGACTTATTTATTTGGAGAGGGGGAATAATTAGTAAAGAGGGGCTAATGCCCCTCTTAAACACCCCATTCCGAGAGCAAATAAATCATCCTCCCACTTTGAAAAAGGTGGAGTTAGAGGGGGATTTATTTTTCCTCTTCCCCCTTTCTGTTATAATTAATTCATGGAAAAACCGCTCCTCGTGCTCTTCGACGGCAACGCTATCGTCCACCGGGCTTACCATGCCTTCGGCCCCACCAAGTACCGCCCCGGTACGCCCTTGACCGTTTCTAAGACCGGCGAGGTCGTCAGCGCCGTTTACGGCTTCGCCCTCATGCTGCTCAAGGTGCTTAGCGAGCTCAAGCCCACCCACATCGCCATCGCCTTCGATAAAGCCGGCCCCACCTTCCGCCACGAGATGTTCGACCAGTACAAAGCGCAGCGTCCCCCCGCCCCCGATGAGCTCATCAATCAGTTCGGACGGGTCAGGCAGGTGGTCGATGCCTTCAGCATCCCCGTCTTTGAGGTCGATAAATACGAGGCCGACGACGTTCTCGGCACCTTAAGCAAGCAGGCCTCCGAAAAGGGCGTTGATACCGTCATTGTCACCGGCGACGCCGATACCATGCAGCTCGTTTCCCCCCATGTGAAAGTTCTTTATCCCAAGGCCGGCCGAGCCTTCAGTGATACCGCCCTCTTCGACGCGGCGATGGTCAAGGATAAGTTCGGTGTCGGTCCCGAGCGCGTGGCCGACTACAAGGCGATGGTCGGCGACCCCTCGGATAATATCCCCGGCATCCCCGGCATCGGCGGGAAGACCGCCGTCAAGCTCATCGACCAGTTCGGCGGCGTCGAGGATATCTACAAGCACCTTGATGAAGTCACGCCGCCCAAATTGCAGGAGACGCTTAAAAAGAACGAGTCCGCCGCCATGCAGAGCAAGGAGCTGGCCACCATCGTCACGGAAACGCCCGTTACTTTAAACCTTGACGACTGCCGCGTGGGCAAGTTCGACCGCCAGCAGGCAGTGGAGCTTTTCCGCGAATTGGAATTCAACAGTCTGCTGCCTAAACTGCCTGTTTCTGATGATGATACTGCCCCTCTGACGGAGGTAACGCGTGCCCCCGCCCCTCCCTGCGAGTATTGCGTGGTCGCCTCCCCGGAAGAGCTTGATAAGCTTGTGAAAAAGCTGTCCGACGCCGGGTCTTTCGCCTTTGACACGGAGACCACCGGACTCAACCCTCTGACCTCCCAGATTGTCGGCATCTCCCTGGCGGTGGAGCCGTCAAAGGCTTATTACATACCGGTCGGCCATACCGTTCTGGATACGATTACCCAGTTGCCTCTGGAGCACGTCATTGAACGACTCCGCCCCGTCTTTGAGGACGCTAAAATATCCAAAATCGCCCATAACGCCAAGTTCGATATGAATGTACTGGCGGAATGCGGCATCACCGTTACCGGGCTGTCCACCGACACCATGATTGCCGCCCACCTGCTGGGTGAAAAATCGCTGGGACTCAAAGCGCTGGCTTTCAACAAGCTGGGTGTGGAGATGACCCCCATCGATGCCCTTATCGGCAAAGGCGCTAAGCAGATTTCTATGGCGGAGGTGGACATTCAAAAGGCTGCCGACTACGCTGCTGCCGATGCCGATATGACCCTGCGGCTGGCGTCCCTGTTCGACGAAGAGCTCAAGAAGCAGGGGCTGGTGAAGCTCTATCAGGACGTCGAGATGCCCCTCGTCCCTGTCCTCCTGGAGATGGAGAGGAACGGCGTGGCGGTGGATACCGCTATCCTCGGGGAGATGTCCAGCAGCCTCGGCGGGCAGGTCGCCGAACTGGAGAAGAAGATTTTTATCGAGACCAAGCACGAGTTCAACATCAATTCTCCCCAGCAGCTCGGCAAGGTGCTCTTCGACGAGATGCAGCTTCCCAACGACCGCCGCGGCAAGAACCGCTACTCCACCGAGGCATCCATCCTTGAGGCGCTGGTGCCGGTGCACCCCGTGGCCGGCTATATCCTGGAATACCGCCAGCTCACCAAGATGAAGTCCACCTACGTCGATGCCCTGCCGGCGCTGGTCAACCCCAGGACGGGCAGGATTCATACCAGCTTTAACCAGACCCGCACCTCTACCGGCCGACTTTCCTCCTCCGACCCCAATATGCAGAACATTCCGGTGCGGGGGGAACTTGGTGGACAGGTGCGCCAGGCTTTCATCGCCCCTAAAGGTTCCAGCCTGCTCGGCGGCGACTATTCCCAGATCGACCTTCGTGTGCTGGCACACCTCTCACAGGACGAAGGACTGGTCCGCGCCTTCCGCAACGACGAGGATATTCACTCAGCGACGGCTTCCCAGCTGTTCGGCGTGGCTAAAGACAAGGTCACTAAGGACATGCGGCGCTTCGCCAAGACGGTCAACTTCGGCGTCATCTACGGCATGAGCGACTACGGACTGGAGCAGGCAACCGAGCTTTCCCGCGAGCAGGCGGGTAAATTTATCAAGGCATATTTTGAAAAGTACCCGGGCGTGCGTAAGTACCTCGACGAGACCAAGGAAAAGGCGCGGCGCGACGGCTATGTGGAGACCAAGCTGGGACGCCGCCGCTACATCCCCGATATCAACTCCGCCAACCGCCAGGTGCGTGAGGCCGCCGAGCGCATGGCTATCAACATGCCGGTGCAGGGCACCTCTGCCGATATCATCAAGGTTGCCATGATTGACCTTTACCGCGAGATGGTGAAAAGGCGGGTGGGCGCTAAAATGCTTCTTCAGGTGCATGATGAGCTTGTCTTTGAAGTGCCTGATGAAGAGCTCGACCTGATGCGCCGGCTTACGTCCGACATCATGGACTCCGCAATGAAGCTGGATGTGCCTCTCAAGGTTGATACCAGGGTCGGCAAAAACTGGGGAGAAATGAAGTAGCCCCATTTTACTTGGGGGTGTTATAGAGGGGGCGCTAGCCCCCTCTAAAAAATAATCCCCCTCTCCAACCAGTAAATAAACGGTTTTACTAATGTTGAGGTTGGAGAGGGTAGGGTGAGGTAAGCACCTTCTGAAAAGTGTTTAAAAATACTCTCATTTAAAGGAAAAATATGCCCGAACTCCCTGAAGTCGAGACAATCAAAAACGAGCTCCTCCCCTACGTAATCGACCGTACTATACAAAGCATCGATATCTCATGGGACGGCATGGTCAAGTACCCCCCGGTTCAAGAGTTCATCTCGCAGGTCACCGGACAGCAAATCATTGATATTACCCGACGCGGCAAGTACCTCTTCTTTCACTTGAGCGGCGGCGACGTGCTCGTCATGCACATGAAGATGACCGGCTCGCTGCTCGTCAACCCCGCCGACGCCAGGTTCACGCGCGCCGTCTTGCACCTTGATAAAGGCATCGATGTCCATTTCTGGGACCCCCGCAAGTTCGGCAAAATGTGGCTGGAGAAGGACTGCGATACTGTAGTCAAGGAATTAGGCCCGGAGCCACTCGACGCCGACTTCACACCGGAGGTGCTGGAGCGTATTTTGTACAAGCGTAACGCCCCGGTCAAAGCCGTCCTCCTCGACCAGTCGCGTATCGCCGGCATCGGCAACATGTACGCCGATGAAGCCCTGTTTATGGCTAAAATTCACCCCGAAAAGCCGGCGGGTGAGTTAACTCAAGCGGAAATAAAACGACTCCACGCCGCTATTCGGTCGGTGCTGCTGAAAGCCCTGAATCTAAAGGGCGCCAGCATCCGCAACTACATCCGGCCCGACGGCACGCCCGGCACCGCCCACGATGAATTCAATGTGGCTCATGGCATGGGTAAAAACTGCCCCGTCTGCGGTACGCCTATCCAGCGACTTGTCGTAAGGGGCAGGGGCACCTATATCTGCCCCAAGTGCCAGCCCTCCCCTTAACCCCCTCTTGTCATTCCAGCGTAGGCTGGAATCCATGGTTGTGTATCATTACTTTAGGTCATCATGTAAGGCGAACATGACCGTCTTTACCCTTTATTCCAGGGGAATCCCCGCAGAGAGGGGCGCTAGCCCCTCTCAAATTAAAACCCCCTCTCCAAATAAACAATCAGGGGTTTTTCTCATGCCCCATTTGGAGAGGGGGTCAGGGGGTAAGGTTAAAATAAGTTAAGCTTAGGATATTCCTAATCGTCCCACAACCTGAATGGCGGGTACTCGTCCGTCATCAGGGCGGCGTAAGCCCCCACCCGGAAGACCCACCGGTTGAAGCCCAGCACCAGTTTGAAGATATCTTTGGGATATCGCCC
>DAOULS010000098.1:0-15242 GCA_034418415.1 Dehalococcoidales bacterium
AAATGCCTGCGGGAAAAAGGGCCGTGCCCATTACACCGCCGTTCGTTCCGTCCGGTAAACGAACTAAAGGGTTGGCAGCGATGAAAAGAAGCGAGACTGGAGCGCTCGGCGAACGCATCGCCTGCGACTTTCTCGGGGAAAACGGCTACGAGATACTGGAAAATAATTACCGCTGCCCTGAGGGCGAAATTGACATCGTCGCTAGGCAGGCAGATATCTTGGTATTCGTCGAGGTACGGACGAAAAAGAGCCGCCTCTTCGGCAGTCCGGAGGAGTCGATAACGCCAGCTAAGATGGATAAATTGAGGACTCTCGCCCAGTATTACCGTCAGGAACATGATAACCTGCCGCTCAACTGGCGTATCGATGTGGTGGCGATTGAGATGGAAAAGAGCTGCCGGGTAACGCGTATCGAAATCATCGAGAACGCCGTCGGTGAATAAAACTCAAAATTTTCATTAGCCGTTCAGGCTGTGCTAAAATTAACCACCGAGGCATGGCACAATGAAAGAGCTTTCCAGCGACCAATTCCGCATCATAGACGCCAACGTTAACCGACTTGGCGAGGGACTGCGCGTCCTTGAGGAATTTGCGCGAATGACGCTAAACGATGCTGTCTTAACGCAAAAACTAAAGGACATGAGGCACCAGACGGTAGAGCTCAACGCAGAGCTGTATAAGAAACTTCTCCGCTCAAGAGACGCAGTTGGTGATATTGGCAGCGACATGGATGCAACTGGCAGCAATAAGCGGGAACCGCAGGGAATTATCGCCGCCAATGCCAAACGGGCGCAGGAATCGCTGCGGGTCATGGAAGAAATGGCTAAAATACCTGCGCTTAATCTCGATTCGGAACGGTATCGGAAAGCGCGCTTTGAGCTTTATACCATAGAAAAAGAATTGGTCGCCAGGGTATCACGTAAAGATAAGTTGGCACGCCTTAAGGGAATATATGTGATAATAGACGCGGCATGGCTGAAAGGACGTAAGCCAGCCGATATTGCCGTACAGGCAATAAAGGGTGGGGCTGGTGTAATCCAGCTGCGATGTAAAGAGTGCGTCCATAGAGTGTTCCTCAAGATGGCCAGGGATGTACAAGAGGTTTGCCGGGAAAAAGGCGTGCTCTTTATCGTGAACGACAGTCTTGAAATTGCTCTGGCGGTCAAAGCCGACGGGCTGCATGCGGGGAAGGAAGACATGCCGGCTAACGAGCTTAAAAAATTACTCCCCATAGACATGATACTTGGTTACTCGGCGCGTACTCTGGAAGAGGCAAAACAAGCCAGTAAAGAGGGGGCGGACTACCTGGGGGTGGGTGCTATGTTTGCCACGACTACGAAGGAGTCCGCCGAGGTTGTTGGGCCGGAGAGAATTCACCAGATAAAGAAAGTAGTAGACCTGCCGATAGTAGCCATCGGTGGTATTAACAAAGATAATATCAAAGAGGTAATGGAAGCCGGAGCGGATGCTGCCGCGGTAATCAGCGCTGTCATGGGCGCTGATGATATAGAAAAAGCAACTAGGGAACTGGTAAACGTAATCAAGGGGGCTAAAGGTGGATAGTCTGGACGCGATAGCGGAGGAAATTAGAAAAGAACTGGCGGCCAAAGACGAAGCCAGGGAGAAGATGCTGCCACTGTGTCGCGATTCAATCCGGTACAGCAGTACGGCTATACGTGCGGTGCACCGCCAGGAGTTCGGCGAGGCGCAAAAGCAGATAGCGTCCGCCCGCAAGGTGCTGATAGAAGCGGAAAAGGCGGTTGAACAGTATCGGGAACTGGCAAACACGGGCGCTGTGAGAGACGCCCAGAAAGAACTGGCTGAGGCGAATATTACCCTGGCGCTGGTAACGGGGAAAAAGATACCCGGGCCGGAAAAGCTGGGTGTGGATGCAGCGGCTTATCTTAACGGGCTGGGAGAAGCGGTAGGTGAAATCAGGAGGTATCTCCTCGACTCTATGCGCCGAGGCGACCTCTCCCGTGGCGAAGAACTGCTTTCGGTTATGGACGATGTTTATAGTGTCCTGGTTACAATGGACTTCCCCGACGCCCTGACCGGGGGACTTAGGCGGACGACCGACATGGTTAGAGGGGTATTGGAAAGGACCCGCAGCGACCTCACGCTGGCAATTCAGCAAAAGGCACTGGAGACGAAGATAGAAAAATATAAAGGGAAAATGGGGAAGTAAATAGTTATTTAAAGGAAATCAGGAAAGGAAGGATAAATAATGAGTGAGGCACTAAAGGGAAAGGTAGCGGTGGTTACGGGCTCGGGGCAGGGAATCGGCAGAGCGATAGCCATTGGGTTGGCAAAAGAAGGTGCCAAAGTAGTCACCAACAACCGCAAGCCGGGGTCGACCGGCAAGCAGATGATAAGCGATGCGCAGATAAAAAAGCTCGACAGCAAGAAAAAAGAATGGTTCGAACAGGAGACAGCTGCCATCAACGGCGACGCGGAAACAACGGCACAGACGATTAAGAAGATCGGCGGGGAAGCCGTAGCATTTTTCGGGGATATATCCGACTTCGCCGTTGCCGAGAAACTGATTAACACAGCGGTAAAAAGCTTCGGCAAGATAGATATCCTGGCAAATGTCGCTGGGGGTTTCGGGTTTAGTCCCATCGAGAAAATGACCGAGGAAATGTGGGACAAGGTAACGAGGGTCAAACCCAAAGGCTATTTCAATACCATGCGGCATGCCATACCGCATATGATTAAGCAGAAATGGGGACGTATTATCAATTGCACGTCAAGGGCCTGGCAGGGCGATGTTATCAAGCATGCGGAATACTGCGCTGCCAATGCTGGTGTGGTGGGGCTGACTAAAGCCGCAGCCATTGAGCTGCATAAGTATGGCATCACCTGTAACTGCTTCTCGCCGTTTGCCAAGACCAGGGCTTCTTACGAATTGGATACTTATCCCCTGACCGTGTCCAAAGAGGATATTCCCTTCGTTTTCGATAATATGAATTTTGGCGGGGACATGATGAAAATGACGCCCGGACCGGAATATGTCGCGCCTTTTGTTTGCTATTTAGCGTCGGATGCAGCGGCACATGTCAGCGGGTCAATCTTCACCCTGGGCGGCAACACGGTAAGCATGTACTCCGAGTCCATCAATTCGAATAATCTGACGAAATTCGACAGCAAACCGTGGACGATGGAAGAGTTGATACAGCAGGCGCCGCGGGGGCTGTTTGCGGGGTATAAAAGCCCGGCCGCGAATCCGTTTGGATAGGAAAATAGATATTAGATAAATAGTACTAAAACAGGAGCGAAGCGACTGTGTGTTAATTTGGGTCGCTTCGCTCTTTAATTTATGATTATTGATTAATCACTTGGGGGCGAAGAGGGAGGAGCGGGGCTGTTTTTCCATCAATTTTGCCAGTTCGGTTATTGGTCCGTAGGTTATACAGGTTGCCTGGCAATGCTTGACGCAGGCAGGCTGTTCGCCGGCTTTGGTCCTGTCGGCACAGAGGTCGCAGAACCTTGTCGTATAAGGCATGTAGTCAACGTACACCTTGTCGGGGCCGGTAGAAACTACTTCATCCACCTTGATGCCGACCATGCCCTCGGAGAAACTGTGTTCCTGCTTACAGGCGACCTCGCAGGCATAACAGCCGGTGCACCATTCGTATTGTATAAGTAACCCGTTACGAGCCATGGCTACTCCTTTCCACCTTCAACTTTATAGACGCGGCAAAGACTGGAGCGGTAATCGGTCCCCCCGAAGCCAGACTTGGCCTGATTGCCCATCGAGGTGAGGTTGTTGATATTGTATTCCCAGGTGCTGAAGAGGTTGGGTTCTTTACCGTCGGTCTCCGGCAGCCACCAGCCATGTGGCGCGGTAACTACCAGTGGATGGGCAGTGGGGGTGACTTTAGCCTTCATTTTTATCTTGCCGCGGGTATTTTCAATATAGACCCAATCGCCGTTGTCAATGTCCAGTTTTGCGGCGGTCTTGTCGTTGATTTCGCACATCGGGTAGGGGTCGAGCTCGCGCAGCCACGGAATCATGCGGTGCTCGGAGTGGAAAAACACCGGCGAGCGGCGTCCCGTAGTAAGGATGAGGGGATATTTTTTAGCTAAATCGGGGGTGGCGCTGGGGCTTTCCTTGGGCTCTTCATAATACGGGAGGGGGTCGAGTCCCCACTCCTCGTATTTCTTTGAGTATAGTTCCACCTTACCGGTCGGAGTCTCGAAGCCGGGTTTACCGTCGCGGCGGAGGAGTCCCTTTTCATAGCGGTAATAGGGACGGGTATTATGACCTTCCGGCGGGTACTCCCAGCAGCCTTTAGCCTTGAGTTTCTCGAAGTTCGTGTTGCCGTCCTTCAGGCGGTCGTCGATGAGTTCTCTGACCGTATTATATTTTATAGGAGTTGTGGCCAATCTTTTTGCCAGTTCAAGGTTGATTTCCCAGTCGGACTTGGCTTCGCCGACGCCATCCACAGCCTTAACACTTACGCCGAGGGGCTGCCACCAGGAACGGAAGCTCTCCTTTTCACAGATGGTGGCGGCGGGGAGGAAGATATCCGCCAGCGCCATCGACGTGGGATTCTGGAAAAGGTCGACATACACGACAAAATCAAGTTTCTTCATGGCGTTGTAATGCCGCCTCGGGTCGGCAGCCTGCCCGCCGATAATATTGGAGGTCTGTATCCAGGCAGCTTTCACGGGATATGGCTTGCCGGTCTCCAGCTGGTTAATCAGGACATCAGGCTGGACCCAGCCGCGGAAGTTCTTAATCATCGGGTAATCGTTAGCGCCGATACGCTTCTCGTTAAGTTTTTTAACCAAGTCAGCGCCGTAGAGCTTGGTAAGTTCGGCGGAGCTGAAGGGATAGGTGGTCACGCCGTGCGAGTTGCGGGCGATAACATTGCCGCCGGGGTTATCGATATTGCCGGTGATAGCCCAGAGGTGATTGATAGCCTGGGCGACAACGCTACCGGCCGGCATGGCGTCTACCGGCTCGCCCCACTGGATAGCCGATGGCTTATTTTTAGCGTAGAGACGGGCGGCTTTCCGAAGCAGGTCGGCAGGTACCCAGGATATTTTTTCCACTTTTTCCGGGGTGTATTCCTGGACGCGTTCTTTTAGCTCATCAAAGCCATAACACCATTTATCTACAAAAGCTTTATCGTAAATGCCTTCGTTGATAATGACATTGAGCATACCCAGGGCGATAGCGCCGTCGGTACCGGGCCGGTTCTGGAGATGGACTTCCGAGCGGGTGGTGAACCAGGTGGACCGCGGGTCGATGGTAATTAACTTGGAGCCGCGCTTCATGCAGTCGATAATCCAGTGGCCGTAAAAGCCATCGTGGCAGCCGGCAGCTGGATTCTGCGCCCAGAGGATGATGTACTTTGGCGGCGTCCATTCCGGCGAGTCGTAGCGCTTTTCCAGAAACTGGGAGCAGTCGGCGACGCTATACTGCCCCTGTGTGGCAAACATGGCGCCCAGTCGCGGCGTATAGCAGGCGTGGCCGGCCAGGCCGACCTGCACCCAGTTGGGGCTGCCGTAGGCATACATCAGAAAGGTAATCGGACCGCCGATATCGCGGCCGGTGCCCTGGCAGAAAATAACCGATTCAGCGCCATATTTAGAGCGGATATCTTTAAACTTCTTCTCAACGGTATCATAGGCTTCATCCCAGGTGATGCGCTGCCACTTACCCTCGCCGCGCTCTCCAACACGCTTGAGGGGGTAAAGAACGCGGTCGGGGTGGTAAATATACTGTGATATCGCTAGGCCTTTAGCGCAGAGTCGACCTTGGTTGAAAGGGTGATTTTTATTGCCCTCCACCCTGGTAACTTTACCGTCCTGCACGTATATCTCACAGCCGCAACCGCCGTGAGAACCGCATCCCGCCGACCACAGTGTGGAAAGCACTTTATTTGCTTTGCTTTTAGCCATGCGCAATCTCCTTTCTGAACAATAGCGAACATTTTATATTAGCGATTTTTTAAAGTGAGTGTCAAATAATCCAAGAGAAATTATTGATACAGACATGATGGTATGACACATACGTATGATTACTTTACTGCTAGCCGTATTTTCTGCTATTATTATTAGTATGAGGAAGTGGAAATTGGGGCGGCTGTTCATTCTATCAGGCTTTTCACCATACTTTTCAAATAGTAGAACCAATAACGGGGAAAAAGGAGATTAATATGGCACAGAAAAAGAACGCTGTAATCGTCGGCGGGGGAACGAGTAAATTCGGCGTCAGGCAGGCGCACCTGCTGGATATGATACAGGAAGCTACCAGGGCCTGCGCCAACGATATCCCAGGACTGAAGCCGACGGATATCGACGGACTTATTGTCGCCACGACCATGGCCGGCAGGCATTCCTCGGCGCTGAATACGGCACCGCTGGTCGTGCAGCGCCTGGGATTGAAACCGACCTCGATTTGTATACGTGTTGATACGCTTTGTGCCGGTTCCAACTCGGCGATAATCGTGGCTAAGGGGCTTATCGAGAGTGGTATCGCCGATGTAATTCTGGTTACTGGCGGGGAAAAGGTTTATATGCCGCAGCGCTGGGAAACCAACTATACCCAGCTGGCCGTCAATGACCACGACTGGGATTCCGCCATGGGACTGGGTGTGCCACCGCCGTTTTTCGCTATGATTGCCAAGATGCATATGAAACGGTACGGGACCACCAAAGAACAGCTGGCGCACGTTTCAGTAACTAACTATACTTACGGAACGGATAGTCCGAACGGCCATTTTGGCGGAAGAACACTGACCATGGAGCAGGCGCTGGAAGCCAGGATAATTGCCGACCCCTTCGGACTTTACGACTGCTGTCCGCTGTCCGATGGTGCCTCTGCTGTCATTATAGCCTCGGAAGAGCGCGCTAAAGCTATGAGCAACCGACCGCTGGTTTACCTGCGCGGCACGGGACAGCATGCCACCCACAGTATGTCCGCTGGCTGGCCTGGCGATACACTTGCCGAGTGGCCGCACCTTAAAACAGCGGGCGAGGTAGCTTTTAAGAATGCCAAACTGACCCCCAAGGACATGGACGTTATTCAGACGCACGACTGCTTCACCATTTCCGAGGTCATCGAGCTTGAAGAACTCGGTTTCTGTAAAAAGGGGGAGGGCGGAGCCTTCGTCGCTTCTGGAGAAATTGGCATCAACGGGTCTATACCCACTAATACTGATGGCGGATTGCTGGTCTATGGACATCCCTTCGGGGCCTCCGGCGCCCGCCAGGCTCTGGAGATATGCAAGCAGCTGCAGGGCAGGGCGATTCACCAGGTCAAGGACGCCGCCTTCGGCCTGACGCATAATTTAAGCGGCACCTGCGCCCAGCATACCGTTGTCGTTTACGGCAAAGAACCCGTTAAATAAGAAAAGAACGCTAGTTTTACATAAGGAGATTAAAATGGCTGATTTACAGAAAGCTGAAATAGTAGGCACGCCGGCCCTGGACGGGCAATACATCGGTGAAATGGATATGTGGCCCTTTGAAGCGCCGGAGTTCAACCGGATTTACCCCTTTTTCGATAATTTAAGAGCCGGTAAATTTACTACTACCAAGTGTAAAAAGTGTGGGTATATCATGTTTCCGCCACAGGTCATCTGTCCCAAGTGCTGGTCAGATGAGCTGGAATGGGTGGAATTGCCCCAAAGGGCTAAAGTAGTTACTTTAACAGAGACCCAGGCCGGTGCCCCCCTCGGCTTTGAACCGCCGCTCATCATCGCCTGGCTTACCTTCGGCGATAAAGGGCCTCTCAAGCACCTGCTGGCGAGAATTATCCACTGCAAGGAAGGTGAACTCAAGGAAGGCGATGAGGTTAAGTTTGTTACCTTCAGTGTACCGGCTCATCCATTTGAGGTGAAAAAAGATACTAAGGTCAGCGATAGAATATATTACGCTTTCGAACCAGTAAAATAGAAAACTGGATACATCCGGATATTGAGGACGGAAAGGGGCTGTTGCCATGAAAAAGGTTAAGAACGTCGCCGTAATCGGCGCGGGTTCAATGGGAGCCCAGATAGCCGCCCTGGCCGGCGAAGCCGGGTATAACGTTAAAGTACGCGATATCGAGGAGCGGTTTCTGGAAAAGGGCCGCCAGACCATCAATGCAATGTATGATAAACGGATTAGTCGCGGCAGGATGACCGAGCAGGCTAAGAAACAGTACATGAGCAAGCTTACCTTTCTCGTCGACCTTAAAGAAGCGGTTAAAGATGCAGATTTTATTATAGAAGCGATACCGGAAATAATGGACCTGAAGAAGAGCGTTCTTAAAGAAATTACCGCATTATGTCCTCCGGATACCGTCTTTGCTACCAACACATCTTCGCTAAGTATCGCCGAAATGTCCACTGCCGCCAAACAACCTGAGCTGGTAGTGGGTACCCACTATTTCAATCCGCCGAGTCGGATGACGCTGCTGGAAATCGTCAAGGGCGAAAAAACGAGCCAGGAAGCCATCAAAACAGCCGAAGAAGTGGCTATTAAGATGGGTCGGGCGGTCGTTCATGTCAAGGATGTTCCAGGTTTCGTGGCTAACCGGATATTCTGTAATATGTCCAATGAGGCTGACTGGGCGGTGGCGCAGGGCGAAGCTAAGAGCGCTTTCGAAGTGGACTCGGCGATTAAGTACAAACTGGGTTTACCGATGGGAATGCTGGAGTTACAGGATGCCCTCGGCGGCGGCTCCATCGATACGCAGTTTCACGTCATGGAGTATTTCGGGGAAACGATGGGCAAGAGCTACGGCCCCGCTCCATTACTGACCAAGCTTTTTAAAGCAAAGAATTACGGCAAGAAAACGGGCAAAGGGTATTATGACTGGTCGGGCGGCAGGACTAATGAAATACCGATGAACGCCGGAGTTGACTTCGACCCGATAAGGGTATTGGCGACAGCGGTCAATGAAGGCGCCAAGTTAATTGAAATGGATGCCACGACCAAAGAAGAGATAGACATTGCTGTACTGCTGGGGCTGAATTACCCCAGGGGCATCCTGCGTATGGCGGACAGCGTCGGTCTGGATAAAATTGTTGATGAACTCAACCGCCTTTATAACAAATATAATAAAGAAGACAGGTATAAAGCGTCGTCGGTTTTAACCAAGCTGGTGAAACAGAAGAAGCTGGGGAGGAAAACGGGCGAAGGCTTCTATTCCTACGGACCGGGCGAATACGAGTTCATTAAACTGGATATCAAAAAGGAAAAGAAAGTCGCTAAGCTCATACTGAACCGTCCCAACCGTGCCAATGCTTTCAATGCTGATTTCATGGCGGAGCTTGGTAAGGCGCTCGGCGAACTGGAGAAAGATAGTAACGTACGGTGTGT
Organism: Dehalococcoidales bacterium; assembly: GCA_034418415.1. Taxonomy (GTDB): domain Bacteria; phylum Chloroflexota; class Dehalococcoidia; order Dehalococcoidales; family RBG-16-60-22; genus RBG-13-51-18. Next base: position 9,322 of record DAOULS010000098.1, read on the forward strand.
CGTTATCACCGGCGCTGGGGCTAATTTCTCTGGCGGTGCCGATTTCGCTGCTTTTGCCGCCGGGGAAGTGGAAGCTGCCTTCAATTTCAGTGAAGCTCCACACAACATATTTACCAGGATTGAAACTTACAGTAAACCGGTTATTGCCGCCATCAACGGCCCGGCTATGGGGGCAGGGTTAGAATTGGCTCTGTCCTGTGATATCAGGGTTATGAATAAAACAGCCATCGTACGTCTACCCGAGCTGACCCTGGCGATTGTACCCGGGGCAGGGGCTACGCAGCGACTGGGGCGGTTAATCGGCTGGGCACGCGCTAAAGAGATGATATTATTATGCGACCCCGTTAGCGCTGACAAAGCCCTGACTTGGGGTATGGTACATTTTGTCGCTGAACCGAAAGAATTTGAAAAGATGGTGGATGAAGTCGCGGCTAAACTGGCCAGCGGTCCGCCTTTGACCCAGAAGTTGATTAAAGGCCTGCTTTACTACGGTGCCCAGGCCGACCAGAGAACAGCCTTGTTCCTTGAGGCGGCGATATCCGGAGATGCTGCCCTGACCGAAGACCTTAACGAAGGTATCACCGCGATGAACTACCGTCGACCACCTAAATTCACCGGCAAATAAGGAGATAACGCCATGGACTTCGCCTTTTCACCCGAAGAGGAGGCTTTCCGGGCCCAGGTAGCTGCATTCTTGGAAAAAGAAGTCCCCCGGGAATACCGCGAAAAACGCCTCACCTTCTTCGATATGTCTGCCCAACACGACTGGATACAGGTGCACCGTGCTATGGCGGAAAAAATGGGTGAAAAGGGGTGGCTTTCCATGCACTGGCCCGAGGAATACGGCGGTCAGGGGGTCTCTCCTTTCTATCGACTTATCCTAAGAGAAGAACTCTCCAGGTATCACTCGCCGGGCTATGATTCGATAGGCTGTGGCATCGTAGCGCCGGCGCTGTTGCTTAAGGGCAGTGAGGAGCAAAAGAAACGCCACCTGCCGGGCATCGCCTCCGGTAAAATGATATGGTGCGAGATGCTTAGCGAGCCCAACCACGGCTCCGACCTCGCGGCGATTGAAGTCTTTGCTAAGGAAGAGGCGGACTGCTTCGTCGTTAACGGACAGAAAATCTGGACGACCAATGGGCACTTCGCCGACTGGAATGCCTTGATTGTCCGCACTGACCGCGAGGCAAGCCCTAATTACCGCGGTCTTACCTTTTTCCTGGTAGACATGAAGACGCCGGGCATAACCGTAAACCCGGTTATCAACATGGTCGGCCACCATGAGTTCAATGAAGTCTTTTTTGAAGACGTTCGCATTCCTAAAGAAAACATCGTGGGTGGGTTGAATAAGGGCTTTTATGTGGTGATGTCGCTCCTCGACTACGAACGTACTACGGACACGGTATACGCTTTCACTGCTACGTATTTAAGCGATTTAGAGGAATACGCGCGCGATAACGACCTGCTCAATCCGGTCATGGAAAATCGGTTTGCCCAATTTAAAGCTGAATGTGAGGTAGCCCGCCTGCTGCATTACCGCTGTGCCTGGATGCAGAGTCAAGGCATGGTGCCCAATCATGAGTCGGCGATGAGTAAGATGTTCAGCTTCGAGCTGTACCAGCGAATATTGGATTTCGGCATGGAGGTGGCGGGACCTTATAGTCAGCTTACGGAAGAATCGGCGTTGGCGCCGATGTTCGGTCGAATACCCTCGTGCTACTTACGCTCTTTTGCACATAGCCTGGAGCAGGGAACATCGGAAATCGACCGGGATGTCATCGCCCAGCGCGGACTGGGACTGCCCCGCTTACGCTAAAGAAAGTCCGGAGGAATAACTTGGATTTCGGTCTTAATGAACAACAGGAAATGATGCAGACGCTGGCCAGGGACTTTTTGTCCGGCGAGTACACCGATAAAGTCCTCAAAGCCATGGTCAAGGACGAGAAGGGTTATACGCAGGAACTCTGGAAGAAGATGGCGAAGATGAACCTGACTGGGCTTTCTATCCCCGAACAGTACGGCGGTATCGGGGATTTTCTGGACTTGATTGTGGTGCTGGAGGAAATGGGGCGGGTCTGCTTTTTGGGACCTTATTTCGCGACACTGGTGCTGGGAGCATCCATAATAGCCGAGGCCGGCAGTGAAGAACAAAAGCAGAAGTACTTGACTGGTATTGCCGAAGGCAAGATTAAAGTGACATTGGCGGTCGCCGAATCCAGAGCAAAATATGATATAGATGAAATAGAGTCGAGCGCAGTCTCGCAGGGCGACTCATATATCCTGAATGGCAGGAAGTTATTCGTGCCGGATGCGCAGTCGGCAGACTATATCGTCTGTGCCGCCCGAGTAAAAGATAATAAAAATAAACAGCCAGGAATCACGTTATTTGTTATTGATGTCAATACGCCGGGTGTCTCTATCAAATCTCTGCCGACGGTTGCCGGCGACAAGCAGTGCGAGGTCGTTTTCGAAAACGTAAAAATATCGGCGGAAGATATGCTGGGAGAGGAAACCGGAGGCTGGTCGTGCGTCGAAAGAGTACTCCAGCGGGCTAACGTCGCCCGGTGCGCCGAGATGGTCGGCATGGCGGAACAGGTCTTGAAGCTGACACTGGACTATGCCAAGGAAAGAACGGCTTTCGGGCATCCCATCGGGGCGTTCCAGAGCCTGCAGCACCGTTGCGCCGATATGCTGGTTGATATCGATGGCTCGAAATTCGCCACCTACCAGGCGGCCTGGAAGATAAACCAGGGTCTTGACGCAGTCAGAGAAACGGCGCTAGCCAAAGCGTTTGTCAGCCAGGCGTGCAGGCGTGTCATGGCTTCTGCTCACCAGGTGCATGGCGCTATCGGCTTCACGGAAGACCATATCCTGCATTACTATACCAAGCGCAGCCGGGCTTACGAGGTCAGCTTTGGTGGTGTTGATTACCACCTGGGGAAGCTGGCACAACTAAAATAAGAATCACAAACATTCAAAATAACACTAATATGCTTGTTCCAAACAAAGCCGTCTAGCTTTGAAATTACTAAGGTATATGGTAAGATTGTGAGCAAATGAAGAACCAGAAATACACTGTGGTCTTTCAGCCTTCGGGGAGGCGGGGGAAGGTGGCGGACGGCACGACTTTGCTCAATGCGGCGCGGCAGCTGGGGGCGGGACTGGAAAGCGTTTGTGGCGGCAAGGGCTCCTGCGGCAAGTGTAAAATCCGCATTGAAGAGGGCTACTTTGATAAATACGGTATATCGTCTTCGGTGAAATCTACCACCACCAGAAATGAAGTCAACGCTAAATTCCTGAATAAACAACAGCTGAAACAGAACTATCGACTTGCCTGCCAGACGCGTGTCCACGGCGACGTGGTTGTCTTTGTTCCCGAGGAAAGCCGCAAGGGACAGCAGATAGTGCGTAAGGAAGCCACCGCCCGGAAAATCAAGATAAATCCCGCCGTTAAAAAGTATTATCTGGAACTCAAACCAGCCAGCCTCGATGATAGCATTGGTGATTATGAGCGGTTGCAGTCGGCATTAAAAAAACAATACAAACTGGATAACCTAACCATCGATTATCCTACGCTCCTGGAAATACAGAAGACGGTACGTAAAGGCAATTGGAAGGTGACCGCATCGGTCTGGAAGAGTAAAGAGATAATAGATATTGAGGCGGGGGAGGTCAAGAAGAGTTACGGACTGGCAGTGGACATCGGCACGACTACCGTAGCCGGTTATCTTTGCGAACTGACTACCGGGGAAATAATAGCTACCGGAGCCATGATGAATCCCCAGGTTGCCTACGGCGAGGATGTGATGTCCCGCATCGGTTATGCAGCCAAGGAGAAGGGCGGCCTGAAACGACTTAATGATGCCATTACCAAAGGACTTAATCAAATCATCGGTGAAATAGTAAAAAAAGCCGGTATAAAGCATGATGATATCATTGACATGACGGTAGTGGGCAACACTTGTATGCATCATCTGTTCCTCAATATAAATCCGCAATATCTGGGTAGAGCGCCGTTTGCCCCGGCGATACACCACTCGGTGGATGTAAAAGCGCGCGACATGGGACTAAAAATAGCGTCTGGAGCTTACGTGCATGTCCTGCCCATAGAAGCGGGGTTCGTCGGGGCTGACAACGTCGGCGTGCTCATCGCCGAGGAGCCTTACAACCAGGATGAAATGCTGCTGATTATCGATATCGGCACCAACGGTGAACTGATATTAGGAAATAAAAATAAACTGATGTCTTCATCGTGCGCCACGGGGCCGGCTTTTGAAGGGGCGGAAATAAGGCACGGCATGCGGGCGGCGGCAGGCGCGATTGAAAAATTGAAGATAGACCCCAGGACCAAAGAGGTACAGTTCAAGGTCATTGGCAACGATAAATGGAATACCGAGGATAAAAAGATTGGCGCAAAGGGCATATGCGGCTCCGGTATATTCGATGTCGCTGCGCAGGTGTTCCTAGCAGGTATTATCGATAAGGGCGGTCGCTTTAACATGAAAATAAAATCGCCGCGGCTGCGACTTAACGGAAACGGGGAGGCGGAATTTGTCCTGGCATGGGCTAAAGAAACAGCGATAAATCAGGATATCGTGGTCTGCCAGAAGGATATCCGGGCAATTCAGCTTGCCAAGGGAGCCATGTACTCCGGGGCGAAGATAATGATGAAACGCATGGGTGTAAGTAAAATCGACCGCGTGATACTGGCAGGAGCTTTCGGGAGTTATATCGATAAGACGTCGGCGGCGGTTATTGGGCTTTTCCCGAACTGCGCCCCCAAGCGAGTTTATGCGGTGGGTAATGCCGCCGGGGACGGGGCGCGTATCGCCCTGCTTAATGTGGACAAAAGGGATGAAGCGGACTTCTGGGCGAGGCGCGTGGAATATATTGAATTAACGCTGGAGCCGGCATTCAACAATGCGTTCACCAAGGCGTTGAATTTCCCTCACGCCGAGGATAAATTCCCCAGTCTGAAACATATACTCCCAAAAAGATGAATAGCTTAATGGCTGTTTAGTCGTAAGGAGAGTGCAAAATGAATCCATTAAAGCAAGATTTATCCATATACCGTAAATTTAACTTTAAAAAGCCCCCCGTTGGTGTTAAGTTCCTGCCTACCAGACCGGAAGGGATGACGCAGCTGGATAAAAGCCTTTCTTTTTGTGAAATGCTCAAAGAAGCTCAAGAAAGAGGAGAGCCGTTTTACTTTGCCAAGGAGAATGAAACTTGTTTTGGCAAAGCCCTGCTGGGAATGGAGCCTTTGCCAGCCTTCGCTGAAGCGGGAGAAATAGGTATTAGACTTGAGATTTTCCAGGAGCTCCGGGCTAACAGTCACCTCTATCAATACCTTAATCTCCTGCCGAGGGGCACTGTAAACTATGTGGCATATTCAACACTGGATAAACTTGAGTTCGAGCCGGACCTCCTGATTATTCTGGCAAGTACCAGCCAGGCGGAGATTATTCTAAGAGCAATGTGTTATTCTACCGGTGTTTTAAGAGAGTCCAAAACAACCGGCGTATTAGGGTGCCACTGGGTTTATAATTATCCGTATCGAAGCGGTAAGGTTAATTTTACCGTTACCGGACTGGCTTTTGGCATGAAGTCGAAAGAGGTTTTTGAGGAAGGGTGGGTATTGATATCTATACCTTATAACTGGATACCCGTTATCACGCAAAATTTACATGAGATGAAATGGGTTCTGCCTTCTTACACAGAAGGCAGAGAGAAATTTTTAATACGTGAGAAAACCAATATCGAGGAATTAGCCCGTAAGATGGAAAATCCCTAACAGGGAGGAATTAAGATAACATGATTGCCGTGATTGTAAAATTCCAGGTTAAGGATGAAGTCAGGAAACAATTATCAGATATTGCAGTAGCCAGAAAGCACATTCAGGAAGTGGTGGAAGGCTGTCG
>DAOULS010000099.1:0-4946 GCA_034418415.1 Dehalococcoidales bacterium
TATCAGCCGTCTTACTTCGGCGAGGCTTTGATTACGATAGCGGAGCGGAAGCTGCCGGCCCTCGTTACCGGGGGATTCAACTGGGTGGACGTGCGTGACGTGGTTACCGGGGCAATGGCGGCGGCGGAACAGGCGCCCGCCGGGGCGCGCTACCTGCTTTCGGGGCACTGGGTGTCCATGTGTGAAATCGCGGCGATAATCGAAGAGATAACCGGCGTATCTACCGGAAAACCGATATGCCCGCTGTGGCTGGCACATATCGGGGCGCCGTTCATCGGGGCCATCAGCCGTCTGAACGGGAGAAGACCGCTTTATACCAGCGTATCCCTAAGGGCACTAAAGAGCAACCGCAACATCAGCCACGAGCTGGCGACGCGCGAGCTGGGATATCAGCCCCGTCCTTTCCGCGAGACGCTGGTGGATACGCTACAGTGGTTCCGGGAAAACGGACAACTTAAATTAGATGATAGTGTAACAATCGGGAAATAACGATGAACGAATCGATGATATACAATAGCCTGCTGGTAGCCTGGTTTATCATCGCGGCCATAGTATTCGTTGCCCTGTTTTTCTTCATCGTAGCTCCGTACGGTCGACACTTGAGGAAGGGGTTTGGGTACTCGGTGGGGAACAGGCTGGGCTGGGTGCTGATGGAAGCGCCGACGCCGATTATCTTTGCCGTCTGCTTTATATTCGGTGATAACAGGGGCAGTCCGGTTGGGCTTGTCTTTTTAGCATTATGGGAGCTGCATTATGTGCACCGCGCCTTTATTTATCCCTTCAGTCTGCGCGGTGCTGCCCGGCGTATGCCGATAAGTATTATTTTTATGGGATTCCTCTTTAACATCATGAACGGATACTTGAACGGCCGCTACATCTTTACGTTTTCCGGAGGCTATGACAACAGCTGGCTCGCCGACCCCCGCTTTATCGTCGGGGTAATTCTCTTTGCCGCCGGATATATCATCAATCGCCAGGCTGACCTCGCCCTGCGCGCTTTGAGGCAGCCCGGGGAATCCGGCTATAAAATATCGAACTCAAGACTGCACCGCCTGGTGTCCAGTCCCAACTACCTGGGTGAAATGACCATCTGGATAGGGTGGGCCCTGGCTACGTGGTCGCTGCCGGGGCTGGCTTTTGCTTTATGGACGGTAGCCAACCTGCTGCCGCGCGCCCGGGACAACCACGCCTGGTACCGCCGCACCTTCGCCGATTACCCGGCGGAGCGCAAAGCCCTGATACCCAAGGTCTGGTAGGCATATTTCATGAGAAAAGGTATTGACAAAGACGGGCAACCTCATTAAAATATAGTTAGCAGTCAAGGAGGTTGACTGCTAATCAAGGCTGAAAGGATTTGGCAGGAGGGAGGGAGAGATGAGAAGATTAATCTCCGGAGTGCGCTGCCCCAAGTGCGGTGGCAACCTGTATCTGGATAGTGATTACATCGGGTGGTACGAGCAGTGTCTGCAGTGCGCCTATATGAAAGACTTAGGTGTAGTGTACCAGAACAAGAAGAAAACGCCGAAGGATATCGCCGAACCGGTACCCGTGAAGATTCGCGGTAATATCGAGAAAAAGAGATAGTGTGCCGTAGAAATAAAAGGCAGCATATAGAGATGTTGTTTTAAGGGCTTGGTTACCAGACCAAGCCCTTTTTTAATACTTTAGGTAAAGGGTATCAGGTTCAACAGGCCGCCGACGGCTAAAGAGGCAACAATCATGATACCGACTGCCTTCAATAGATTTAAGATGCCCAGTTCTCTTAGTAAAACGATGAAGGTAGCGATGCAGGGGAAGAACATCGCCATGACGACGCTGCTGACGACCAGCTGCTTGGCGGTTAAAGCCAGCGGCGCCAGCATACCGAGGGCTACGTCCTTACGCAGGAAGCCAACGACGATGGCGGCAACGGCTTCTTTGGGCAGTCCCAGCAGGTTGGTGATTACCGGCGCGGTGAAGTCGGCAATGGCATTGAAAACACCGAAGTAGTACAGGATATTAATGATAAAGACCGCTCCCAGTATGATAGGCAGGGCTTCTTTCAGGAAGCCAAACGTTCTCATCCATAGTTTTTGCAGGACAGCCCGCCACGGCGGCAAGCGGTAGGGCGGTATTTCTATAAGCAGTTCGGGGGAGAACCCTTTAGACACGCGGGCGAGGATAAATCCCAGGATGAGCCAGACAATAAAAAGGGTGGCGTAGACGATAACCACGTATTGTCCGCCCTGCTTGCCGACCAGACCGACAATCATTGCCTGCAGGGCGGCGCACGGCACCGCGATGGAAATCAGGGTGGCGGTGATGAAACGCTCCCTTTTACTTTCCAGGATACGGGTGGACATAACGGCCGGTACGTTGCAGCCGAGTCCGAGCAGTGTCGGGATGATGGCGTAGCCGTGCAGTCCCAGACGGTGCATGAGAGTATCCACCAGCATGGCTAGGCGCGGCAGGTAGCCGGTATCTTCGAGGATGCCCAGTATCAGATAGAAAGAGACGATATAGGGGAGGACCATCGCGATGGGGACATAAAGTCCGCTCGATAGCAGGCCGAAGGACTGGACGAAGTCTACTTCCCCCCCGATAAGCTTGCCGACGATGATGTCGTGGAAAAAGCCACCTCCGCCCATGGCGCCGCTTAAATTCGACAGTACCGGCAGCCACAGGTTGTTGAATAAAGGCTCGAATGCATAAGTAATCAGGCTCTCGCCGATGAGACGGATGACGAAAAACGAGGCGGCTAAAATCCCCACCGCGATGATACCGCCGGATATGGGCTTGATGGTGGCGTCGGAGATTCTCTCCCGCCAGGTATGATGGCGGTGCGTGATTTGTTGCACCTGCTCAATGATATTGCCGATAGCCGTCCAGCGTTCGTCATGACTGCGCACGGGTTGAGGGGGAGAAACCGCCCTGGGGATGTTGGCTACCAGTTCTCTGATTCCCTGTCCGGTTACCGCGATGGTGGGAATGACCGGCACTCCGAGGAGCTCGCGCAATTTATCCAGGTCGATGTTGATGCCGTGATGCTTGGTATCGTCCCACATATTCAAGGCGACGATTACCGGGACGCCTTTTTCCAGCAACTGCAGGGTAAGATAAAGGTTTCTCTCCAGGTTGGTGGCGTTGACGACGTTGATTACCACGTCGCCGGTATCGAGCATCTTCCGGGCGACCTCCTCGGCTTCGCTGGTCGGTTCCAGGGTATAAGCGCCGGGGACGTCGATAACATCTACCACATCCTCGCCCAGCCTCATTTTGCCGGAAGTATACCCCACCGTGGTCCCGGGGTAGTTGGACGCAATCACGCGCACACCGGTGAGTCGTGAAAAAACAACACTTTTGCCCACATTGGGATTGCCCATGAGGAGTATTTTCATAATTATGGCCTGTTAATCAGCTGGACCAGTATCCGCTTGGCCATGCCGTAACCCAAAGCCACGCGGGTCCTGTCTACCTCTATCATCACCGGCCCCCGCATCAACTGGGAGCTGATTTTAGTTATTTTTTTGCCCGGTATGATGCCCAGCGTACTAAGACGTATCACCATACCGTGTCCGCCGTCGATACCCAGTACCAGGCCGCTCTGTCCAGAGCGCATGCGGTCCAGTGATACCTGTTTTTCGTCTGGCATAGAATTCTTGTCCTTTCGTTACACCTGATACCTGCTAAGTTATCCGATTTACCTGGCTCAACCGGCTGTTTTTTTAACAAAGACATTCCAGACCATTTTCTCGTCGAGAGATAGTCTGGAGTCCCCGAAGGTTATTCCTACCGGCCCGTCGGGTGAAGCGACCTGAATGACCTTAACTTTTATTCCCGGCTTCAAGCCCAAATCCATAAGTTTGCGCAGTAAGCCGCTATCCCCTCTGATGAAGCTGATTATCCCTTCCTGATTCTCTTTCAGGTCGGCCAGTGAGACGATCCTGGTCTTTCGCTTGGGAATTTTCTGCGGATTATCCTGACCCCATTGTCGGCATTCCTCGCAGCTGGTAAAACAGAGGTCGCAGGGGGGGATGAGCTTGCCGTCGTCGGGGCATATATAGGGGGAATTCAAAAACTGGCACATGGCGCGGGCCGTCCCGTCGGAGAGGGCGTGCTCCATCTCGCAGGCTTCTTGATGCACGCTGTCCTTTTTTATCTTCAAGACATCGTGCAGGAACCGCTCCAAAAGGCGGTGCTTGCGGGTCATTTTCTCGGCGGAGCGGTAGCCTTTAGCCGTGAGGGTCACGCCCTGGTAGGGGGAATAATTGACATAACCTTGCTTGGCCAGTTTCTGTATCATCTCGGTGACGCTGGCCGGCGCGATGTCAAGTCGCTTGGATATCGCCGAGGTACTGACCGGCTCACGTTCACGACTTAAATAGTATAAAGCCTCAAGATATTCTTCGGTACTCGTACTCATAATAGCTTCTTTTAGGCAAGCCTAAATATTAGGTACACCTAAATATTAGCACGAAATTTCAGAATTGTCAATAGGATGCACCTGTTTTTGACAGATAAATACTATGGCGATAATATGAAGGTGGGAAAAGGTGTATGGAGAATTGAACGATGGCGGACTTGAACGAGAGAGTCGAGAAGCTGGCAACGTGGCTGCATGAGTCAAAATATACCGTTGTATTTACTGGGGCGGGCATCAGCACGGAATCCGGACTGCGCGACTTCCGCGGGCCGGACGGACTCTGGACGAGGCGTGACAAGGGATTATCCACGCCGCAGCAGGACTTCACCGGCGCCGAGCCGAACAGCGGCCACAATGCCATCATGGAACTGCAAAAGCTGGGCAGGCTGGCGTTTCTCATCTCGCAGAACGTGGACAACCTGCACTTGAAGTCGGGCATCAAGCCGGAACTGCTGGCCGAACTGCACGGCAATCTTACCAAGGTACGCTGTGTTGCCTGCGAGTTCAAGATGGATAGGGCGGAGGGAGAGGATAAATGCCCCCT
>DAOULS010000100.1:0-16672 GCA_034418415.1 Dehalococcoidales bacterium
CATAGCCAGGAAGCTCAACTGGAAAGACGCGTCGCCCAGGATATAGGGGCTGACGCCCACCATGACCGCTGCGGTGAAGGTCAAAGCCGCCAAGCTGCTGCGCTGTCGGCCCAGCGCCTCGGCGAAGAGGAACATGCTGGCCATGATAGCGCCGCGTACCACCGGCGGGTTCATGCCGGTGATAATGGTGTAAAACCAGATGATAACGAAAGCCAGCCAGACATAGAGATAATGCCTCCTGCCGAAAAGCCAGAGTCCGAAACTCACCAGCAGGCCGGCCATGATGCCGAGGTTCAGACCGGATATCGCCAGTACGTGTGCCGTGCCGCTGCGGGTGAAATCGGTACGCAGGTCATCGGGGATATTACCCCGCAAGCCGAGGAGAATCCCCTGCGCCAGCGACGCCTGGGGCTCGGGCAGCACCTCCGCCAGCGTCGCCGCCATGTTTTGCCTTAAGTCATAGATACCGGCTAAAAGGGGAGAGCCATGCCCCCCTTCTATAACCTCTACTTTCGGATAATATATCGTGGTGTAGATGCCCTGGTGCGCCAGATACCCCTTGTAATCGAAGTCGTCCAGTTGGGGCGGCGTCTGCAGCTCACCGGTGATGTGTAAAAGGTCGCCGTAATCATATTCGGGATACCGCGGCACGGTTACCAGCACCGTCCCCCCGACCTCCCGCCAGCCCGACTCCAGACGTATCTCTTCCGCGGCCACGGTCAGGCGGGTGCTTCGGTCCCTGATATCCGGGTCGCCCGTTATCACCCCTTTTATCTCGAGGGCGCCGGTATCGTTATAGTAACGCACCCGCCCTTCATCGACGGTATAGAGACTGCCGTAAGCATAGACGGCCGCGACTACGAAGAGAACAATACCCAGTCCGGCAAGGACGATCTTTTTCCACTGGCGCCGCGCGAAAAATATCAATAGTAGCGGGACAAGTCCGAATAAGCAGAACAGCGGCGGCAGTTCCAGCAGAGAGCCGACGTAAATCCCCACCACCCACACCGCGCTAAGATATATCAGTAACACTTGCCCCTACCCTGAAATCAGTCGTTCACGGTAATGAAATCCCTGATGTTTTCAAAACTAATATCGCCGAAGCCCGGTACGTTCTTCAGCTCATTGATGTCGCGGAAAAGGCCGTGCTGCTGCCGGTACTCGATAATCGCCTGCGCCTTGACCTCCCCTACCCCCGGCAGCGCCTGCAAAAGCCAGGCCTCGGCCCGGTTGATATCAATTTTCTGGGGAATATCCTGACTGCTCTCACCACAAATCGTGAGTTCAACGCTGTCCAGGCCGGCTCCTGCTTTGAGTCCCCCTGCCGCCGCGATAATATCATCTATATTGTCGCCGGAGAATATCGGATAGTAGCCAGGATTATTTACTTCCCCGCCAACGAATACCCTCCCGATTACCTCCTGTCCCGCCGTCGTGGAAATATCAATAGCCTGCCCTTGACCGGCTTTCTGGGTGATAATCACGATGCCGGCGACAATGATTATCACCAGCAACAGGACGGCTACTATCCAGCCATTGACATACTTGACTGCCTTCATAAAAACCACGCCGTTCCGTCAGGTTATTTTCCATTCGCCATCCGGCGAATTTCTCTCCACATCATGACCGTGGTTCAAGTACAGGCAAAGAGGTGGGATATTATTTAGAAAAACAAAAAATTTCGAACATGGAAAAAGGGACCGTTTACACGCCGCCCAAGGCTTTTTCCAGTTCTTCTTTATATTCCGAAGGGGTGACGGCGATTATCTGGTCGCCGACCTGCAGCGTCGTATTTGCCGCGGGGACATGTGCGCTGCCTTCGTGGGGGATTATCAATGCCAGCTTGCTTTCCTTGGGTAAAGAAAGGTCCTTGACTATTTTCCCCGCCGTGGTGGATTCCTCGGTTATTTTAACGTCGACGATTATCAAGCCCTGTTCGTCAAGAGATAAAAGCTCGGTCACAGGATGGGTGGGTACTTCATGCTCGATTAACTCGATGATAGTATCGGTGGTATTGACCGTCACATCCACGCCCAGCTTTTTAAAGAGCGAGGCATTCCTGGGATTGCGTATGCGGGCGATAGTGCGGGGCACGTTATGCTTGTGCTTGGCGACCTGGCAGGCGACCAGATTGTCTTCGTCGTCGCCGGTGACGGCTATCAGCATATCGGCGCGGCCGGTGCCCACATCGGCCAGGGTCGCTGCTTCACAGCCGTCGCCGCGAGTGCAGACGCTACCCAATTCGTCGTTGATGGTCTTACATACACGACCATCCTTTTCGATGACGAGGACTTCGTGTTCTTCTGCTAATAAAGCTTTAAGGAGGTAATAGCCTACCCTGCCTCCCCCAACGATAATAATATACATGGTTATGCCTCACCCTCAATCTGTTCTCGAAGCAGTTGCGCGAAAATCTTGGTCGGGCTTAACGTCTCCAACCCGAGCGCGCTGTACATTTCCTCGCGCAGGGGGTCGTAGATGCGGCAGACCACCCTGGGCACCTTAAAAACGTGCTTGGCAATCTGGCATGACATGACATTGCGGTTATCGCCCTGCGTTAAGGCTATAAAAATGTCCGCCTCTTCGATGCCGGCTTTTTTCAAAGCTTCTTCATCGGTGCCGTTGCCGAACAGGGCTGTACCACTAAAGGAAGGCGGCAGCCGCCGGAAACTATAAGTATCGTTGTCCAGCACGGTCACTGTATGGCCGTCTTCGTCCAGCAAGGACGCCAGTCTGGCCCCCACACGCCCGCACCCCATAATTATAATTTTCATAATTAGTTACCTGTAATATATATTTTGGTTTACTGTTGGAAAAGTATAACCGGGCAAGGCGAATTTTTCAACACGTAAGGCACGACATTACCCAGGCTGAACTGACCGAAACGCTGTTTGTAGGCAACGCCCATGAGAATCAGGCTGACGCCCCGCTCCACGGCCTCGTCCACGATGGCCGGACCTACCTCTCTCGCCTGGAGGACATCGGTCTCAATCTCGTAGTCCTCTTCCCCAGCCACGACGTCGGCTTTGTCCAGAATTTCCTCGGCTTTCTTAATTTCCGACTCAATTTCCGCGTCCAGAGGCAGGGCGCGCTTGATAGTCACCACCGACACCGCCCAGACCTGACCCCTGTCTTTCCTGGCGAGGCGGCATGCCAGTTTGACTGTCTCGGTATCGGCCTCGGTCCCGGATACTGGCACCAGTATCTTTTTAAACAAAATCGACCTCTATACCTTAATTAATTAGACAGTGGCAATTATAACCCTATTGTTAAAAAACTACAATACCCAGATTAGCTTATTATGTTTTTATTTGCCATTCCTGCGATTTTCGGTGTTTTCTTAACCGCATAATACCGTAGATAATCAGACCCAGTGCCATCCATCCCAGGCCTACCCAGCGACTGTACGGCTCCAGCATGAGAATAATAACCCAGATACCAACAATGGACAGCAGTCCGATTACCGCGGTAATGGGAATATCAAATCCCGCAATTTTTATATTTCCTTTAAGCCGGAAGGGGCGCAGCAGGTCCGGCTGCCTAATTCTCAAGCCGATAATCGACGCGTGGGCGAGCATGAATGCCAGCAGCGAACCGATGGCGTATAAAGCGCCCATGTTGGAAAAGACATCGGACTCAAAAAATCCCGGCACCAGCAGGACGATGGCAATCAGGCTGAAGATGATAATCGAGATATAAGGGGTCTTGAACCGTTTATGCACCCGACTGAACATCGCCGGCACCAAGCCGTGAGCGCCCTGCGAAAAAGCCAGTCGGGATATGCCGATAAGTCCGGCGTTGGTCGCTATCAACAGTATCGTCCCCGCCAGCACGGCAATCAGGGGCTTCAGCACCACCTTAATTAAGTCTATCGGAATATAGGAGGCGATACCTGCCACGGGGTCGCGGGACCACTCCGTGGCCAGTTCCTGCACCGGCATGGCGGAAAGCGATACCAGGGAAATGCCCGCGAAAATGACCAGCACGGCGACAATCATCAAGACCAACGCCCTCGGCACGCTTCTCTCCGGCTTTTTGGTCTCCTCCGCCATCTGCGACATCGTTTCGATGCCGGTATAAGCGATAGTCGCCAGGGCGATGCCGAATATCAGGTTCTCCGCCGACGGCCAGTTATCCACAATCCGCTGGATTACTACCGACGGATTGAACAGCGTGATAAAACCGATAACGACCAGCGTTACCTGGGTAAGAATGTCTATCAAAGTCGCGCCGATATTGAGAAACGAGGTCTCCTTGACACCGATTACGTTGATGACCATCAGGAAAAACACGATGCCGATAGACGTAAACGTGCCGACAATCGCTGAAGACTTGAAGGGTTCCCAGAAAAAGCCGAGGTAGGGCGGTATGGTAAAGGCAGAAATGGAGATAGTGACGATGTAGCTTAGCATTAAAGCCCAGCCGGCGATAAACCCGGCCGTGTCCCCGAAGGCATGGCGGGCAAAACTTGCCGAACCCCCCGCCTCCGGAATCGCGGATGTGCCTTCGGCATAGGTCAGTGCGGTGAAAATAAAAAGAATGCCAGCTACACCGAGCGCTACCGGCGTGGCGCCCCCTGCCACCAAGGCTACTATCCCCAGCGCGTAATATATCGATGAACCGACGTTCCCATAACCGGCGCTGAAGACCGCGGCGACACCCAACACCCTTCTAAGGTGAAACCTCTTTATCCTGCGGGGCCTAAAGACTCTATCGCCGGGTTTGGGATTCCATATATCAGGCATATTTCTCTATAAGACCAATTATAGTATTGTAGCACAAATATCTTCAAGATAAACACACCTGATTTTTGTTAGACAGGCTGTCCCCTGGGAAAAATGACCTGATAGTCTTGACAAATGTATTATATATACCTATAATATTGCCAATTGGCATTTACTTTAGGGAATATGCCTATGATAATCAAGACAAGAGTCTTTGAAATGGCCGACGGCAGGTATCAGAACCTCTCCCACCTCGCCAGAGCGATGGGCATATCCGTCAGCCAGGTCTACCGCGTGCGCGAGGGGAAACGCGGCATCAACGAGAAATTTATCGTCGGGGCTAAAATGGCTTTCCCGGAACATAGACTGGATGAGCTCTTTTATTTTCAGGGAGACCACTCTTCAGACAGCTTAGTCGAATCATCCACGACTGCATATAGTTCACGGACGGCCTAACCTCTGCAGAATCGACTGCCCGGTGTTAAATCGTTATATCTTCGGGTTGAATTTTACGCAGCGCATCCGGACTTTCCAGATGGTCGATATAAAGAACCCCGTTTAGATGGTCGATTTCATGTTCCAGTGCCTGTGCCAGCAGGCCTTCCGCCTTGATGCGGATTGCTTTCCCCTTGATATCCAGCCCTTTGGCCGTCACCGTCTCCGCCCGGTATAGCTCGCCGACATAGCCCGGGATGCTCAAGCAGCCCTCGTTGACCAGCCGCTTTCCCTTCCGCCTGACGATTTGCCCATTGATGAGGATAATATCCTCTTCTTCAGGTAAACCGATGACGGTGACGCGTAAAGATACCCCCACCTGCGGCGCCGCCAGCCCTACCCGTCCGGGTTCGGCGTGCATCGTTTCCCTCATATCGGCAATGAGTTTCTTGACGGACCTGTCGATACTGCTTACCTTTTTGGTCTTCTGCCGCAGTACGGGGTCGGGCACCTCCCTTATTGGTAAAACCGCCATGTCGCTTCCTTAATATATATATTAGAACTATCTATTTTAAGTTTACCGAATGAGACTCACGGGGTCAATGTCCACCGTCCAGCCCTGCCCGAAAGTGATTTGAGACAGCAGCGCCGTGAGATTCTGGCCGCGCAGAATCAGCTGCCATCGGTACCTGCCGCGCAGTCGGTGGATAAAAGCCGGTGCCGGCCCGATAATGCTTATCCCCCCGATGCCCCCGGCCCGGCTTTCCTCATCAAGCGCCCGTTTCATCTCCTCCGTTTTATGCTGGCAGACGGCGTCGTTGGTATGCACAAAGCTCAACCGCGCCAGCTGCGTAAACGGGGGGTTATGGAGCTGTTTCCGGTATTCGATTTCCTGTTGGTAAAAAGAGGCGTAATCGTGCCGCGCCGCGGCCTGAATGGCATAATGCTGCGGCGAAAAGGTCTGGATGATAACCCTTCCCCCCGCCTCGCCTCTGCCCGCCCGGCCGGCAACCTGACTTAAAAGCTGAAATGTCCGCTCGCCGGCACGGAAGTCGGGCAGGTTGAGACTGGTATCGGCGTTGACCACCCCCACCAGCGTTACCGAGGGGATATCCAGTCCCTTGGCTATCATCTGCGTGCCGATGAGTATCTCCGCCTGTTTGCCGCGGAACTTGCGTAAAATATCCTCGTTGGATGTCCGGCCGGTCGCGGCGTCACTGTCCCAGCGGAGCTGCCGCGCCCGCGGAAAAGTGAATTTTACTTCCTGCTCCAGCTTCTGCGTGCCGGTCCCCAGGAACTTGAGCTGGCGGTTGCCGCAGTTGGGACACGCCTGGGGCACGGGCGTCCGGTAGTTGCACTGGTGGCAGGTCAAGACATCGTCGGTGATATGGTGCGCCAGGGGCACGTCGCAACGACGGCAGCGCAAGACGAACCCGCACCGCCGACATTGAATATAATAAGACCCGCCCCTCCGGTTCAGGAAAAGAATCACCTGCTCCCCGGCGGCAACCGCCCGGTTGATGGACTGCGCCAGCGAGCGACTGAAGATATTGCGGTTGCCCGCCTTCAGCTCATCCCTCATGTCCACCACTTCCACCTGCGGCAGGGCCCCGCCCACGCTGGGGACGACCCGCTGCGGCAGCTCGAGTAATTTGTACTCTCCGTTTTTCGCTTTATAATAGGTTTCCACGTCCGGCGTGGCACTGCCGAGGACCACTATCGTTCCGGTCAGCTCCGCCAGCTTAATTGCCGCGTCACGCGCGTGGTAATACGGGGCGTTTTCCTGCTTGTAGGTCCATTCATGCTCTTCATCGATGATTATCAGGCCGAGGTCGGGCTGGGGGGCGAATATCGCGCTGCGCGACCCGATGACGACATCGCATTCCCCGTTTTTAATACGCCGCCACTCGTCGAACTGCTCGCCGGTGGATAACCGACTGTGCAGCACGCCCACACGACCCGGGAAACGCGCCGCGAACCGCTCGATGGTCTGCGGCGTCAGGGAGATTTCCGGCACCAGCACGATGCCTTTTTTACCCTTCTTCAAAGCCTCGGCCAGCGACTGCAGATAAATCTCGGTCTTGCCGCTGCCGGTGACACCGTGGAGCAGGAAGACACGAGACGCGTCTTTCTCACCCGCCCGACTCAACTCTGACTTTATAGCTTCAAAAGCCGTCTGCTGGTCGGCGGTAAGCTTAAGGGGGACAGATGGGGCAATATTTTCATAAGATACCGGCTGGCGCCTGACCTCGATTTTTTCAAATTTGACCAGCCCGCGTTTTTCCAGGGCATTGGCGATGGACTTGCTGCATCCGGTCTTCTGTCTGGCTCCCGACCAAGGGACAAAACCTGATTGCCCCTTTAGAAAATCATAAAGCGCTGTCTGCTTCGCCGATAGCTTTAAAACATCTACGGTCTCGTCCGTCAGGCCGATAAACAATTCAGTCTTTGGCTTTATCCTGACCGGCGCCAGCTCGTAGCTCCTTTTGATTAGTCCCTGCCTGACCATTTGCAGGACGACAGACGCGGCCTTTTTCTTGCCCAGCGCTTTTTCCACCTGCTTGAGTTCCACCCTGCCCTTCTTCCCGGCAAGCGTCATTACCTTTTTGTATTCATCTTCAAGCGAGTCGATATCAATATCCGGAGCGGCCGGACTGATGAAGGTCAGGGCTTTGCGCTCGAAAGCCGGGGGCAGCATCAGCGCCACCGCGCTGAAAAGCGGCGCCAGGTAATAATCGCTTATCCAGCTGGCGAGCTGTATCTGATGGGGCGATAAAATCGGTTCCGGCTCAAGTACATCGAGAATTTCGCGGGTGTCCTCGACGGCGGGAACGGGATTAACCTCAAGGACAACCCCCTGCAGGACTTTCTCCCCGAAGGGCACCAGCACCGCCTGTCCGGGGCTTATATCAAGTCCGGTGGGAATAGCATAGCTGAAAGTCCGGCGCTGGGCTACCGGCGAATTGACGCTTACCTCGGCGTATCTCATCCCAGCCTCCAGAGGATGTGCAGATTATACCAGTAATAAAGTGTTATCTATAAACTAAGGTTGAGGATTTTCTTCTTTCTTTTCTTCAGTCGGTTCGGCGGGTTCTTCAGACGGCTCTTCCGCAGGCGGCTCCGTCGGTGCTTCTTTTTCCGCCACTGGCGGCGCCTCTTCTTCCGCTACTGGAGCTTCCTCGGCGGGTTTTTCGGCGACTGGTTCTCCTTCAGCAGGTTTTTCTACCGGTTCTTCTTTTTCAATAACAGGCGCCTCTTCTTCCTTCTCTGCTACCGGGGCTTCTTCTACTGGTTTTTCAGCGACCGCTTCTTTTTCCGCTGCGGGTGCTACCTCTACTGGTTTTTCGGCAATTGCTTCTTCTTCCGCTTTCGGTGCTTCTTCCTTCTCCGCCACCGGTTCTGGCTCTTTCTCCGCTACTGGCGCCGCTTCTACCGGCTCTTCAGCGACTGCTTCCTGCTTCTCTTCCTTAGCTTCTTCGGGAGCCTTTTCAGCTGCGGCTGGTTCCGCCGCTTTTTCCTCGACCGCCTTTTCCGCTTCCGCAGCTTCCGCTGCCGCTACCGCCTCTTCATCCATGATAGGCTCGATTTCCTCCTCCGGCTGCTCCTGAAGCAGTTCCTCACCGACCTGCATTACCGCCTTCTCGACGTGCTTTATCTTGCGGCGGGCTTCCTTACCACTAAGCTTGCGCAGATAGTAAAGGCGGGACCGGCGCACCTTGCCGTGCCGTACTATTTCCACCTTTTCCACCAGCGGCGAGTTCATCGGGAAGGTCCGCTCCACACCGACACCGTAGGCGATATGCCTTACCGTGTATCCGGCGCCGTTGCCCCCGTGCTTGATTTTAATCACCACGCCCTGGAAGACCTGTATCCTTTGCTTATCGCCCTCAACGATACGGGTGTGGACACGTACGGTGTCGCCGGGGGAGATGGCGGGCATTTTGGCTTTCTTTTTTACTTCGACGAGCGACGAGACATCCATGTTAAGACTCCCTATCTATATTATTATCGGCATGCAACATGCGTTTTACCAGTTTTTTATCTTCCTGCCCCAGTTCTGCCTTGTCCAGCAGTTCGGGTCGTTTTTCCAGCGTTCTCTTGATAATCTGTTCGCGCCGCCACTTGGCTATCTGGGCGTGATTGCCGGAAAGCAGTATCTCCGGCACCTTCCAGCCGCGGTAGTCCGCCGGCCGCGTGTACTGGGGATACTCTAAAAGTCCACCGGCGTGAGAATCCTCCAGCGGCGACTCTTCCGAGCCCAGCACCCCCGGCACCAGCCGCAGCACGGCATCCGCCACCACCATCGCCGGCAGCTCCCCGCCGGTCAGTACATAGTCGCCGATGCTGATGACATCCGTCGCCAGGTGCTCGGCGACCCGCTCATCGACGCCTTCATAATGGCCGCATATCAGGACGATATGAGGATGCTGCGCCAGTTCCCGGGCGACCTCATGCGAAAAAAGCCTGCCCTGCGGCGAAAGCAATACCACCGGCAGGTCAACATTCTTATCGTCCATTCCCTCTTTAATAGCTTCCACCGCCTCGAAAATGGGCTCCGGCTTCATGACCATGCCGGCGCCGCCCCCGTAGGGATAGTCGTCGGTGGTATGGTGCTTATCGTGGGTATAGTCGCGTATATTCACCGGGTTGACTGTCACCAGCCCATTATCGATAGCCCGCTTGAAAATGCCGGTGCCGAAAGGCACCTCGAACATCTGCGGGAATATGGTCAGAATATCGATGCGCATTTTCTCTACTGTATCCCGGCATCCTGCAACGAATGCTCCGTTACCTCTCCCCTGATGATTTCCACGGCGTGCGGCAGCACCGGCATGATGATATCAAGGCATTCCTTAACTGCTTTGGGACTGCCCGGCAGGTTGACGATAAGGCACTTGCCGCGCTGCCCCGCCACCGCCCGACTCAACATCGCCATCGGCGTTTTCTCCAGCGATTTTACCCGCATCGCCTCGGCGATACCGGGCACCTCGCGGTCGATAACCGACAGCGTGGCTTCGGGCGTAATGTCCCTCTCGCCAAGTCCGGTCCCGCCGGTGGTCAGGATAACGTCTATCTCACCGCCATCCGCCCACTCGCACAATTTACCGGCGATGGTCTCCTTATCATCCGGCACGACTTCGTATTTCACTACCCTGCCGTTCATCACCGATACGCTGTCGCGGACAACCGGACCGCTTTTGTCCTCGCGTTGCCCTTTCGAGCCTTTATCACTGATGGTAAGTACGCCTGTTTTAATCATCGCCGTATTCACAAAACAAGTTATATTTTACCATAAGTAAGGCTTACGGTGGAAGTGCCGTATAATAGCACATCGTCTTTCATAATTCCGCCGGCATACTTTCCCCATTTTTCCCCACCTCCCCCGAATATACGTACCCCACTCTAACCCTGTAATATGCCTGCGGAACGTCACAGATTCGTCACAAATGCCGATTATTCTAAATATTCCGAATAAAATACTTGACAAATAGGGGTACATGTGTTATAAAATGGTAAATTGTGGTAGATAGTGGGGAGATAGGGTTATAAGTAGGAGAAAATGTTTTACGGAGAATTTGACTACAAGGTCGATGAAAAAAGTCGGGTGCCCATTCCTCCCAAATTCCGTAACTACCTGAAAGACGGCGTTGTCCTAACACCCGGTGCCGAAGCCTGCATCACCGCCTATACGGTGCCGGAGTGGAAAAAGCTGTCCACCAACCTCACCAACAGCCCGCTTTCCCGCAGCAAGATGCGCAAGCTAAGTCGTGCCCTGTTCGCGACCGCCTTCAGCACCAGAACCGACAATCAGGGCCGTATCGCTATCCCGGCGCCTCTCCGCGAGCACGCGCAGATTGCCGAAGATGTGGTTGTGGCGGGCTCCAACACCTATTTTGAAATCTGGAACAAGGCGCTCTGGGAGGAAGAGAAGGTCTCCAGCCAGGAACAGGCATGGCAGATCATTGAAAGCCTGGACAATAACGGCTAAAGAAAAAGAAAATGAGTAACAGGTCGGCTCCCAGCCATATTCCGGTATTGCTGCCGGAAGCAATCAAAGCGCTGGCCGTCCAGCCGGGCGGCCGGTATATTGACTGCACATTAGGCAGTGCGGGCCATGCGGCCGCCATTCTTGATAAAAGTTCGCCGGGCGGTCAACTGCTCGGCATTGATGCCGACCCCAAAGCTCTTGAAGCCGCCCGGGAGCGGCTTCAGACTTATAAAGACTCCGCCCTGCTGGTAAACGGCGACTTCGCCGATTTGCAGGCAATCTGCCTTAAATATGACTTTTTCCCCGTGCACGGCATACTCTTCGACCTGGGACTATCATCATTACAGTTGAACAATGCCGGTCGCGGCTTCAGTTTTCAGCAGGACGCCCCGCTGGACATGCGCTTCAGTCCCGACCAGAAGGTAAGCGCCGCCGATATCGTGAATACCGCCTCGGAAGCCAAACTAGCCCGGATTATCAAGACCTACGGCGAGGAAAGCTACAGCAGCCGTATCGCCCGCAACATCGTCGGCGAACGCCCGTTCAAGACCACGCGCCAGCTGGCATTGCTGATAGAAAAGACTATCGGGCGGCGGGGCAAGATACACCCCGCCACCAGGACCTTCCAGGCGCTGCGCATCGCCGTCAATCATGAGCTGGAGAACCTGGAATCGGCCTTGAGTCAGGCCGTCGACTTGCTGGGCTATGAAGGCCGTCTGGTAGTCATCAGCTACCACTCCCTGGAAGACCGGATTGTCAAGCAGTTTCTGCGGACGGAATCCAGGGACTGCATATGTCCCCCAACCACCCCGACCTGCGTCTGCGACCACAAGGCCAGCTTAAGACTTATTAATAAAAAGGTAATCACTCCATCGGCAGATGAGATTAAAAGCAATCCGCGCAGCCGCAGCGCCAGATTAAGAGCGGCGGAACGCATCACCGAACAAGAGGACTGCTGCGAGATTGTCGATGAGCCTGCATTTTCCACTATCGTTAGGACCAGAGGCTGGAGAAAGCCGGTCCTGCTGCAGAAAGTCAGGACGGTCTTTCTGGCCGCTTGATGTTAAAAAGAGATTCTGAAAGGAGGTCCTTAAAAATATGTAATAACTGGGTAACAGCAGAACTCAATTACGTCCAGTTACTAAGGAGGGCAGATGAAAAAACGTAATATTTTAGCTTCCATTGATGTTGGCACTACCAAGATTTGCACTATCCTGGCGGATATTTCCGATGCCGCCCCCCGCATTGTCGGTGTCGGCATCTCGCCGTCCAAAGGCCTTCACAAAGGGCTGGTGGTAAATATCAATGAGGCCAAAGAATCAATCCGCGACTCGGTGAGAAAAGCGGAGCAGACCAGCAACTACCGGGTGGAGTCGGCCTATGTCGGGGTTACCGGCCGGCATGTTTCCTCCAATAACAACCACGGCGTAGTTGCCATCACGCGTAACGACCGCGTCGTACGCCCCGACGACCTGAAGCGCGTCCTTACTACTGCCCAGAGCGTCAAGACCCCCGCCGATAGAAAGCTGCTTCACATCATCCCCCGCCATTACGCGGTTGACGGCCAGGCCGGCATCAAGAACCCGGTCGGCATGCACGGCTTCCGCCTCGACGTCGAGACTCATGTCATTACCGCGGCGGTAACCTCCATCCAGAATCTCGTTAAATGCATCCGCAGCCTCGGCATAGAAATCGAGGACCTTGTCCTCGAACCCCTGGCCAGCAGTGAAGCAGTCCTTTCCGAAGACGAAAGGCAGGTAGGCGTTATCATGGCGGATGTCGGCGGCGGCACTACGGACGTGGCTATTTTCCGCGAGGGCAGCATCTGGCACACCTCGATTCTGCCGGTTGCCGGCTACCAGCTGACGCGTGACGTCGCCATCGGACTGGGTCTGCCGTTTGAAATCGCCGAGGAAATGAAGAAAAAGTATGGCAGTGTGATGCCCGTCTATGAAGGCAAGGAAGACACGGCGCCGGCTATCTCTAAAGACGGCCACGGCGTTTCCTACCAGGACCTGTGCGAGATTATCCGCGCCAGGGTCGAAGAAATCCTGAAGCTGATTGTCCTGGAAATGCCCAGCTCAAGCTATGAAGAGATTGCTCCTTCCGGGCTGGTTCTCACCGGCGGCAGCTCCAATCTCGCCGGTATGGATACCCTCGGCAGAGAAATCCTCGACATGCCGGTAAGAGTCGGCATTCCCGGCAACATGTACGGCATCGGTGACATGCTTCAGGACCCGGCTTACGCCACCAGTGTCGGTCTCCTTCTGTGGGGCAACAAGCACCAGGGTAAAAAACAATGGAAAACCGGCGGGTTCGCCGGAACAATATTTAAGTTAGCGTCGCAGCTTAGGAAACTGTTCCGCTAAAAAATTAACTTTTAGCAAAATAAAAGGAGGAGGAGATGGCAAGAACAAGTTTCGTTGCTAATCCCGCTAAGATTAAAGTAATTGGTCTGGGTGGCGGCGGTAGCAATGCCGTTACCCGAATGGTCAGGGAAAATATCCAGGGCGTTGAATTCATCGCCATGAATACCGATGCCCAGGCCCTGGCCATCTGCGAAGCGCCGATGTGCGTCCAGCTCGGCCCCAAGCTTACCAAGGGACTTGGCGCCGGCGGCGACCACCATATCGGTGCCAAGGCAGCCGAAGAAAACCGCGATGAGCTCAAGGAAATCATCGCCGGAGCCGATATGGTCTTCATTACCGCCGGCATGGGCGGCGGCACCGGCACCGGCTCCATTCCGATTGTATCGGAAATATCCAAGAGCAGCGGCGCGCTGACCATCGCCGTGGTCACCAAACCGTTCGCTTTCGAGGGCGCTAATCGCTCGGATGTCGCGGAAGAGGGAATTCAAAATCTTGTCGATAAGGTCGATACCCTCATCATCATCCCCAACGACCGCCTGCTGACCCTCTGTGACCAGAAGACGGGCGTGGACAGCGCCTTCAAGCTCGCCGATGATGTGCTGCGGCACGGCGTGCAGGCGATTGCCGAGGTCATCACCACACCCGGTATGATTAACCTCGACTTCGCCGATGTCAAAGCCATTATGAAAGACGCCGGCCCGGCCTGGATGTCCATCGGCAAGGGCACCGGCCAGAACCGCGCCATCGACGCCGCCAAGGAAGCCCTGGCCAGCCCGCTCCTTGAGGTCTCGATACAGGGTTCCAAAGGCGTGCTGTTCAACGTTGTCGGTGGCAGCAGCCTGACGCTGTTCGAGGTCAACCAGGCCGCTGATGTCATCAAAGCCGCCGTTGACCCGGATGCCATTATCATCTTCGGTGTAGCTAATGACCAGTCGATGGGCCAGGAGGTCAGGATTACCCTGATTGCTACCGGGTTCCATGCCAAGATGGGAATGGGCAAAGTCAACGCGGAAGAGGAAGAGCTTACCAAGATACTCAAGAACATGAAGACCGAGGAGGAGCTTGATATGCCCTCGTTCCTGCGCCGCCCGCTCTTCAGTCGCAGGAAGATAGGTACGGAGAACAAAACTCCCTACCCGGCAGAGGAAGCGCCAAAACAGCGACACTTTATTTAATCTTAGCTAAAGATAATATATTTAAACAGGTAAGCGGTAAACCGGTAGACTGCTTACCTGTTTGTTCCTTAAAAAAATATAAATTTGGTTAATTTTCAGTAGAAATGCTAAAATCCCGTCCAGGAGTTTAATTAATGAGAGATATAGACATTCGTAATAAACTCCTCGTAAATCTTCGCACTATTTATGCCAACGAATCAGATACTCGAATCATTGAAGAATTTGAACTACTTAATGGTGTTGTGCGTATAGATTTGGCTGCAATAAATGGTTCACTTAATGGATATGAAATAAAAAGCGATAGAGATAATTTGAAACGTCTTCCATTACAGCAAAAAATATACAGTCAGTTTTTTGATACTGTAACGATAATTACAGGTTGGCCGCATACTGCAAATGTAATTTCGAAAATCCCCTCCTGGTGGGGTATATGGAATGTAATAAAAGACTATGACGGTATTAAATTTGAAATAATCCGAAATCCAGAGTTAAACCCATGCGTTGTTCCTCAAGCAATAGTTCAATGTCTCTGGCGTGATGAAGTTTTAGGAATTCTCAAAGACATGGGGCTTGCGAAAGGATTGCTTAGTAAACCACGCGCTATACTACGGCAAAAACTTGCTGATGAAGTTCCTGTTGAAAAGCTTAAGACACTTGTCTGCCGGCAACTTAAGGTAAGGCATAATTGGCGACTTGATCCGCAACAAAGGAAAGGTGACGGTTAATTCCGATTCTAACCCACATTGCAGGATTACCGGAGCTCGTGTTCCTTAGAGCACAAAGTGATAATTTATTATCTGCCCAACAGAAATTGGGTCCACTATAGGCTGGATGTCTAACCAGTATATCACATAGATCATAGAATCTATCCCAACTATACTGTCTGCCATGATGCCAACGTAATATTAACCAATCAGATTCCGTAGCATACTTTATCTTAGCGTCTATAGGGACTAATTGAAAATCAATTTCTGGCATCACAGGGTGCACAACTGTGTAATCACCAAAAGAAGGTAATCTCTTGATTGTCTGTATTGTCAAAAGATTTTGCCATAATGCATATTCAGAACGTGGTGTAAAGCAAGGTGTAACTGGTCTAAACCTACTTAGCGAGTAAGGGAACGAAGTTCCTATGACTGTAAGAGTACGCCAATTATTCAAAGATGGAAGATTGTTGATTGTATTTATTACTGCATTCGTAAATGTACCCATTTGGTAATGTAAAAATGAGCCAATATCTATAATTATGTCTATTTGTTTATATTCTAGGCCTAACAACTTTACAAGTTCATTCAGATTCTCTATCATTTTCGATATATTTCCAATATCTGAATTTTTTAATCTAATACATACTTCACCTATTTTCCGTACCAACAAGTTTATATTCTGCTGATAAGTTACATCTCTATCTAATCCTGTTACCGGTATTGTACGATACCCTCTTTTTCGAGTATCGTTTATTATATAGTCTAAAGCACTATTAGCATTACGAGGTGAATTAACTAGAAAGTTATTATCTACATCAATAAAGATAGGGACTTCTGAATTCCAGCTTTTTCGTATCCTTCGGCTTAACCTATCTAGGCTTAACTCTCCTTCAAGTTCCTGAATCTCAATTAATGGAGTAATATGCGCTTTACGAGTTGAACTCACCTGTTCTAGTGCAAGAAATTCACTTTGTTTTCCTTTTAGAATGGGAACATAGTGTTTATAATCAAACATAGTTTTCTCCCATTACATTATGTCAATAATAAGCTTAACAATACGAAACACATTTGTCAACATTTTTATGTCATTATCAGTGCCAAATGGGCAACTAAACCAACGCCTGCATTCCCTAGGTTGACAAATATATAGCTATCTGTTTATCCTATTACTTGGTATTTCCACTACCAAAATATGCGGGTTATTACAGGCAAGATAAAGGGCCGCCGCTTGAAGTTCCCGAAAGGGACAAAGACCCGTCCGGTCACGGACCTC
>DAOULS010000101.1:0-11003 GCA_034418415.1 Dehalococcoidales bacterium
CTGGCGGGCGACGACCAAAGCAAGTTGTACCCCAAGGAGCTGGTGCAGGGCAATAACATCACGATAGCAGTCAGCGTTGGCAGCATTAAAGAGGCAAAGAGATTGTATGATTTGTTATCCGATGGCGGCTCGGAAAAGACACCACTGACGAACGTTTACTGGGGAGATTATTGCGGCGGCTGTACCGACAAGTTTGGTATCCAGTGGTATATTAGTTATCATTTCCCAAAAGCCAAATAAAAAACCAAATCCCCCGAATCTTTGAGGAAACGGGGGATTTTTCTAATAACCTTTACTCCCGGTACTTCTTCCCCATGCCTGCCGTGAAGTGGAACATCGGTTTGTCTATCCTTCTCATGTTTATCGGCCCGTGCTCCACGCCCGCCGGTATGAACGCCACAAAAGATTTATCGATGATGTTCTGTTTGCCGTCTATCCAGATTTCGATTTCCCCGTTGAGGTTATACCGGTCGTCGGGGTCGGTGCCCACCCAGGCGACGACCTCGTCGTAGTTGTGGGTATGCGCCCCGATGGTGCGGTCCTTAAGCGACCCCGTTTTCTGGGGCCAGTCACCGGGCAGGAACCAAGCCGTTTCCATGTAGAAAGCGCCCTTGATGACGTCGCCGTCCAGCGAAAGCACCCGCCTCGCCTCGTTATCCGTGTAGTCCGGCGACCACGGCGCGCCCTCGACCACGTCTTTAAGCTCCGTCACGAAGTATTTTTTATCCCACTTGGCCATTATTTCTTTTTCCTCCTTTTTTCATGTCCGCCGGGGTCGGCTTCGGCCAGCGACCCCGCCCCTATCATAATCGTCAGCTCCAGGTGCGGCTTGCTGAACTTTTTCCAGGTCAGCGGCCCGTGCTTGACGCCCTTGGGGACGTACACCGCCGACGTTTTATTGATGGTCAGCGGCTGCCCGTCAACGATAAACTCGATTTCCCCGCCCAGCTCCTCCTGGTTCTTCGGGTCTGTTCCCAGGTGGATGACGATTTCGTCGTAGTCGTGCACGTGCTCGTGGATGTGGGTGGCGGGATCGGGCATCCCGAACACCCAGCCCGTCTCGATGTAAAATTTGCTCCCCGGCACCAGGTTGTTGCTCATCAGCGTCATCGCCGTCTGCCGCCCCTTTACCTCCATTGTCGGGATGACCTCGTAGGCGGGCTTTTTTACGAAATGCTTTTTAGCGTCGAATTTAGCCATATTTCATTCTCCTTACGGTTAGATTAAGCGGGCGGTCTCCATGCCCTTGCTGATAGCATCGACGATTAACAGGGGCTCTTTACAGTCCCCGATGGCGTACAGCTCCGGCACTCTCCCCTTCAGGTCTTCGTAGAGCTCCATATTGGGAGTTAAAGGCAGGGCGGGGACTATCGTATCCGCTTCTATTGTCTCTTTCTCGTTGTGTTTATTGACTATCGTCAGCCCTTTTGCCGTGACTTCCACGTATTCCTTTACCCCGCTGATGATTTCGACTCGCTTTTTGCGGAACCACATGAACAGGTAAGCCTGGATGACGTCCACCATGCCCTGTCCCGGCGTGTCCGACTTCTCCACGATGGTCACCTGCCGGCCCCGCTTGGCTAAAAACTCGCCGAGCTCGCAGCCGTGCAGGCTCCCCCCGATAACCACCACCCGCCTGCCGATGGGTAGATAAAACTTGGTCAGCCATCTTAAAATGTTCGGCGGGATGAATCTTAAGAATCTCTTAAGGCTCTTATGAAGTTTGGCGCCGCCGACCACGTTCGGGCCGTCGATGCCTTTTATCTCCGGCACGGTGGGCACGCCCCCTGTGGCGATAATCACGGCGTCCGGCTTGACCGCTTCTATCGCCGCCGCGTCCACCCTTTCCCCCAGCTTAATATCAACGCCCAGCTGTGTCAGTTGGCGCTGGAAATAATCTATCATCGACGGCAGGTCTTCCTGCTCCGTCCCCTTGACCACCGCCGCCACCGGCAGCAGACCGCCGAGTTTTGCACCCTCATCGTAAAGCGTCACGTCGTGTCCCCTTAGCGCCGCCACCCTGGCCGCTTCCATGCCCGCCGGACCGCCGCCCACCACCACCACTTTTTTCTTTTTCTTCGCTTCTCCGACGGTGTTGTATTCCTTGCCCATGAAGGCGTTGATGCGGCACCGGCGACTCCCCAGGCAGTTCTCGCAGGCGGTGCACGGCGCAATATCTTCGAGCCTCCCCGCTATCACTTTATTGGGCAGTTCGGGGTCGGCCTGGAGCCGCCGCGTCATGGCGATGAAGTCGGCCTTGCCTTCCCTTAATACCTTTTCCCCCAGTTCCGGGTCGAGCTTGCCCACCACCATGACGGGTATTGACACCAGCTCTTTAATCCCCGCCGCCAGGTTGATGTTAGCCCCCACTCCCCGCTGACTGTAGTTGTATTCCTTCGGGAAGTCTTTTAAAGGGACGACGGGCTCCGGATAGAAAAGCAGGTCGGGCAGGTAGGCGCCCACGTGATAGCCCAGCCAGTGACTGCGTATGTGCAGGGCGTTGGCACCGGCTTCCTGCAATAACCGCGCTGTACGCCGCGCGTCATCGACGGTCAGACACCGGCCTTCGAAGACGTCCGCGATACGCCCGATTTCGATGCTGTTGATGCAGACGGACACCGGGAAGTCCTGTCCCAACCGCCGCTTGATTTCTTTTATAATACTGGTCACGAAGCGCGCCCGGTTTACGATATTCCCGCCGTACTCGTCTTTGCGCCGGTTCCAGAACGGCGAGAGAAAGTTGTGCAGCAGATGGCTGCTGGCGGCGTTGATGTCCACCCCGTCGAAACCCGCCTTTTGCGCCCGCACCGCCGCGCTGGCAAACTTGTCGATAATCGCCTCGATTTCCGGTATCGTTAGCTCGTGGGGCTTTTCATTGTGAAAATCGTTGGCTGATTTCAGTACCACGTTGGAGGCGGCTATCGGGGGTCCCTTGAAGGGCGGGTCGGGGTCGTTGACCGGGTTCGACTGCCACGGGCCGTCGTGGTTCATCTGCATGAAGGTAGGGCAGCCGTATTTGTGGATAAGCGACGCCAGTTCACTCAAGCCCTTGATGTATTTATCGTCGTCGATGCGGTAGCGCGGCCGCCACCTCGTCCCCGCCGGGTAGTCGATGGTCGGGCTTTCCACTATCAGGAGTCCCACCCCTCCCCGCGCCAGGCTCTCGTAATAAGCCAGGACGGCTTTGTTCATGCGCGTTTCGTCCTCGTGGAACATGAACGTCCCCGCCCCCGTTTTTACCATCCGGTTGCGCGTCTTTACCCTGCCGATATAACCCGGCTCAAGCAGCTTCTCGAATTTTACGTCGGCCATCTCTATTTACGCTCCTGCTGGGAATGCTTTTGATATTATACAACTTTAGATGTTTTACTTCATATCAGGTACTCATTTTCACGATGGATTTTGAAATACTGACCCGTAATTGGCTAAAATGGGGTATTTGTTATTGTAGAGAGGGATAAACATGCTCAAATATACTGAAGCCGACCTTAAAATCGACGGAGTTAAGATTCACTACTACCGCACCGGCGGCGATAAGCCGCCCCTTATCCTCCTCCACGGCGCTACGGATAACGGACTCTGCTGGACGACCACCGCCGAAACGCTTGCGGAGAAATACGATGTCGTGATGCCGGATGCGCAGGGTCACGGACTGTCCGACAGGCTGGATAAAAACTTTAGTTTTCAAAGTCATGCCGACCAGGTTGTTGGATTGGTAAAACAACTGGATTTTAAGAAGCCCATTATCATGGGGCATTCCATGGGCGCCGGGACGGCGGTAAACGTGGCTGTTGGCTATCCTGACCTCCCCAGGGCTATTATCCTGGAAGACCCTGCCTGGCTGGTACAGGATGCGGTCGGCCCCCCACCGGTAGACCCCAAGAGCTATTTGACTTCGCTAAGCAAAAAAGCGCTGGAAGAGCTCATGGCGGAATGCCGCGCCTCGAATCCCAAGTGGGCGGAGGTGGAAATCAGGCCCTGGGCGGAATCAAAGCTGCAGTTCGACACCACGTTATTTGATTTCATGGTCATCAATCCGCGTTCTTATAAAGAACAGGTGCCGAAGATTAAGTGTCCCACCCTCCTCATTATCGCCGAAAACGGTTTGGTCTCCAGAGCCACCGCCGAGGACGCTGCCAAACTCTGGAAGTCGGAACAGCCTTTCAGGTGGGTTCAAATTATGGGTACCGGTCATAATATTCGCCGCGAGAACTTCCCGGCTTACCGGGAAGCCGTTTTCGGTTTCCTGAAAGAAATTTCCGCCTGAAGCAAAGACTAAACTGATGCCCCGGAGGGATTAACCGTGCCGAAGAGAATTGAATCACTGATTAAACGTATGACCCTGGAAGAAAAGGTATCCCTGCTGGCCGGAGTGGATTTCTGGCACACGCAAGCTGTTGAGCGACTCGGCATACCGGCGATTAAAGTCACCGACGGACCCCACGGTCCGCGGACGGCGGATGAAAACGACCTTAACCATACCCTTCCCGCCACCTGTTTCCCCACCGGGGTCGCTCTGGCGGCAACCTGGAATACAGATCTAATCCAAAGGGTGGGCATGGCAATCGGGGAGGAGACCCGGGCGCGGGGCTGCTCGATTCTGCTGGGTCCCTGCGTCAATATCCACCGCTCGCCCCTGGGTGGCAGGAATTTTGAGAGCTACTCCGAGGACCCCTGTCTCTCGGCGAGGATGACGGTGGCTTTTATTACCGGACTCCAGAGTAAAGGAGTAAGCGCTTGCGTCAAGCACTTCGCCCTCAACAACTCCGAGTTCGAGCGCATGACCATCAGCTCGGAGGTCGACGCCAGGACGATGCGGGAAATATACTTCCCCTCTTTTGAAAAAGCGGTCAAAGAGGCTGGCACGTGGTCGGTCATGTGCTCCTATAACAGGGTCAGCGGCACCTACGCCTCCGCCAATCACTGGCTGCTGACCGAATTACTAAAGGATGAGTGGGGATTTGAAGGGTTCGTCATGTCCGACTGGTTTGCCACGCACAGTACTGCTCCAGCCGCCAATGCCGGCCTCGACTTGGAGATGCCGGGCCCGCCGCTCTATTTCGGGAAGGACTTGCTGAAAGCCGTGAAGAGCGGCAAGGTGAATGTAAAAACAATAGACGATAAGGTCCGCCGTATCTTGAGAGTGATGGTAAACACCGGTGCTTTGGACGGGAAAAACATCGTCCCTGGTAAGATTCAGGACTTCCCCGCCCACCGTAAACTCGCCCTCGAGGTCGCGCAGGAGGCTATTGTCCTCCTGAAGAATGAGAATCATGTCCTCCCCCTGAAAAGGTCGGTCCGCTCGATTGCCGTTATCGGCCCCAATGCCGCTTTAGCCAGCATTCAGGGCGGCGGCAGCGCGGAGGTCAAACCGTATTATCAGGTCTCCCCCCTTGAAGCCCTCAAGCAAAAGTGCGGTAAAAAAATCAAAATATCTTACGAGCTCGGCTGTCCCAACAACATCCGCACCCTGCCCCTCAACCCCGATTATTTGTTTTGTGATAAAACCGGCAGGAAACACGGCTTGAAGGGTGAATATTTCCCGAACAACGAGTTTAAAGGCAAGCCCGCGGCAACGCAGGTAGATAAATCCTTCACCTTTATGTGGGTGGTCCCGCCCGTTCCCGGTGTGAAAAAAGACTTTTCCATACGGTGGCATGGCTTTTTTAAAGCCCCGGCTACAGGAGAATATAAGTTCGGACTGGCGGCCGGCGGGTGGGGTCGTCTCTATATCGGTGGTAAGCTGGTCTGTTCCCAATGGGGCGGGCGTAAGGTAATTGAAGCCTTTCAGGTCAAGGAGACTACCGGCCGTATATCTCTGGTGTCCGGCAGGTACTACCCGGTTAAAATCGAGTTCTGCAAGAACCCCGCTTCTCCGCTGCCGATGGGCTCATTAAGGCTCGGCTGTGATATACCTTTGCCTCCCGACCTCCTGGGGCGCGCCGTAAAAGCCGCCGCCCGCGCTGACGTTGCCGTTGTCTTCGCCGGCCTTACCCATGAACACGAAAGCGAGGGCTTCGATAGAAAGAGCATGGGCCTGCCGGCTAAACAAAAGAGGCTTATCGCCAGAGTAGCCGCCGCTAACCCCAATACCGTCGTCGTCCTGAACAACGGCTCGCCGCTGGCGATGGACCCTTGGCTGAAAAAAGTCCCCGCCGTCGTGGAGGCCCTCTTCCCCGGTCAGGAGTGCGGCAACGCTATCGCTTCCGTCCTTTTCGGCAATGTCAACCCCTCCGGCAGGCTGCCGGATACCTTCCCGCGACGCTATGAGGATAACCCCGCCTTTGCCCACTACCCCGGCGCCAACGGCAAGGTTCATTATAAGGAGGGTATCTTCGTCGGCTACCGCCACTACGACGCCAAGAAAATCGACCCCTTATTCTGCTTCGGGCACGGACTTTCCTATACGAGCTTTGAATACGGCAACCTTAGGGTAAGCCCCGCCCGGGCTGAAGCCGGGAAAAAGGTAAACGTAAGTATTGATATAAAAAACACCGGCAAAGCGGCGGGTAAAGAAGTGGTGCAGCTTTATGTCTCCGACGTTAAATCAAGCCTGCCCCGCCCCCCCAAGGAGCTTAAAGCCTTCCAGAAAGTAAGTCTCCTCTCCGGCGAGACTAAAACGGTGGAATTCACGCTTGATAGAGAGGCCTTTTCCTTCTACAACCCCGCCCTCAAGCAGTGGGTGGCAGAGCCCGGCGACTTTGAAATACTGGTCGGCAGCTCGTCAAGGGATATAAAGGCAAGAGGGAAAATTACTTTAACCTAACTAGTCCTCTCCATCCCCTCCCGGCACTCCTTCTTGTCCGGTCCCGCCTGCCACTTGGCGCAGCACGCCGGTTTAACCTCGTGTATCAGGCAGGTCGCCAACCCTTTGTCGAATCGTAAAAAGGCGCAGGCGCCGTTTACGTGGCGTATCAGGCGGTATTCCGAGTACCGCCACCGCTCGTCGTCATACAGTTTATCCCATTCTTTTAGTGTTATGCCCAGGTAGTCGATAATCCGGTCTATGTCCGCCGGCGTCACGAAGGCCTGGTGTTGGGTGCAGCACACGCCGCAGCGCCGGCACTCCATCCTGGGCGTCTCTTTTCTCTCTTTTACCTTGCCCGTCAAAACTTCACCCTCATTGCCGCAGCCATTTCCTCCGGCGGGATGATGCAGATGTTCTCGTCCTGCAGCACCTGGTAGTAAAACTGGTCGCTGGTCTCGATGGGCGAATAGAGGAGCAGCCCTCGCGGCGTTATCCGTACATGCGCCCAGAACCGGTCGCGGTCGAACCCGGAATAGGTGCTTAAGTTAAAGCTTATCAGGTTCAGCCTGTCGATGTAGCTGAAGACCTTGAGCAGGCCGGACGTAAAATCGTGCAGGTCTTTAGCGGTCAGGTCCAGCACCGAGGCCTTGCCCGGGAAGACCGCCATGACGTCCGCCAGCCGCCCCTTGGGCGCGAAGCCCGTAAGCCATTCGGTATTGCCCTTTTTACCGATGTACCGCTGCCTCGTTTTCTTCTCCTGCACCAGCAGGTCGCTCCAGTAGTTAGTGCCCTTTTCCTGGTAGTACCGCTCCGTTGCTTCCAGCAGGACTTTCTGGTAGCCGGTAGGGTAGTAGCCGGCGTTGCTCTGGAGGTGCGGGTGGACTAGGCTGCCTCCGGCCGGCGGCATGTAGTTCCAGGCGATGAAGTGGTAAATCGCCCGGGCGTCGAATTTCGCCACGCTTTTAAGGTACGACTGCGCGGCGTGCAGGGCGTTGTATATCGTCTCCGCGTCGAAGTCTTTCAAAGGTATGAAATGCTCGTCGGACACCACCACTACCACGCTGTAAATGTCGTAGGGGTTGTTGTTCGGGAAAGCCATGGCTTTGCCTTTATGGATGGCCCCCTCCGGGATAAGGTCGGGCGGGAAACGTGGCGTAATTTTGTCGACAAACGGCTTGCAGAACGGACAGAGCGACTCCTCCGACCTTCTTTCCAGGGCGTCCAGGTCCGGTCTGATAATTCTTTCGGTGGCATACTGGACGATGCGGCAGGTCTGCCCTGTCAGCGGGTCGTAGCGGAGTTCCAGCGGCACAATCGACTCGCCCGGGTTGCCCGAGCTGTCGTTGACCATTATCCGCGACGGCAGTATCTCGCGTTTGAACTCGATTGGACTGTTTTTAGGCGGTTTCATGATGCTATTTCACGATGTTGCTTATCTGCTTGAACTTGTCCCCTTTGGCTTCCTTGAGCAGCTCGAACAGCGCCATCTCCATCGTTGTCAGGCTGACTCCCTCGCCGACCATCCTGGATAGCGCCGTTACCTTGTTTTCCGGCTCTCTCGAAGCGACGCAGTCGCCGACCACCTGCACATCGTAGCCCGCCCCCACCAGCGCTATGGCTGTCTGGTAAACGCAGATGTGCGCCTCTATTCCCGCGATGAGCACCTGCTTGCGCTTGAGCCCGTCCAGCGCGCTGCAGAATAGGTCCTCGTCGCAGCAGTTGAAGCACACCTTTTCCACCGGCTTGATGTCCGGGATAAGCGACTTTATCTCTGGGATAGTTGGCCCCAGGCCCTTGGGGTACTGCTCGGTCAGCAGTATGGGTATCTCCAGCACCTTTGCCCCCTGAACGAGCTTCACCACGTTGCGCAGCAGCTTGTCCTTGTCGTGCATGGCGGGGAAAAGCTTTTCCTGGAAGTCTATCAGCAGGAGCGCGGTGCTGGCGGCATTCAGCATTCTCGGCATGATAATTTTCAATCTCCCTTGCTGGTACTGTTTTATACCAACCTATAAAGTATAAATATTGGTCTGGTGCATGTCAAAACAATCTGGTAACTAAACGCTTGAGACAATTGTCGCAGATATCTTTGACTTTGATTTGGTATTATGAAAATAATCTTTGTGCTGAAATTTAGTCGGGAGGTAAAACGGATATGCATGTGCAACAGTGGATATTACTGGCGATAATGGCTGTCTGTGGCGCCGCCGTCATCGGCAGCTATATACACGGGTTCAGCACTCACCCCGGCGGCGCCGAAGCCCTATGGGGTGGTGTCACCGGCGGACTGCGCATTTTGAATTATGTGTTTATGCTCCTGGCTGTCTTCGGTTTCTTCGCCTTCAGCTACTGGCTGTTTTTCAGCATCAATCCTGATAATGTGCAAATCGCTGGCAAAGTTGGCTACTGGCTCTTTTTCATCATTTTCCTGGTGATTCTTATCCCCTCGGCGCTGTGGATGCCGCTTAGTTTTTCCTATTTGTCTAACCCGTCAACCGGATTGTGGATTGGCATTCGCCTTGTGCTGGCTCTGGTGGGTATCGGGTCGCTGGCTTTGCTCTGGGCGATTCTGGCTATCAGCCCGCGGGAAACGGGTATCGCTTACTGGTTCGCCGTCGGCGGCGCGGCCGCCTTCTCGGTGCAGACGGCCGTGATGGATATGCTTATCTGGCCGGCTTTGTTCAGCGTTTAGTCGGCCCGTTATTATCTTGTATCATGTTCAAATATTCTGCCGTACAGCTACCAGCAAAACACCCGGTCCGCCGTGCACCCCGAGCCCGGCCCCCATTTTCATGATGCTGATTTGGTCTTCCGGCAGGAAACGCCCCAGTGTTTTCCTTAAATTCTCGGCCTGTTCCGGTATGGCGCTGTGGGTAATTATCATTTCCGCGATATTTTTCTTGCTTTCCACGAACTGTATCAGTCTCTCGACTCCCCTTGAAAAGCTGCGTACCAGCCCCGCCCTGATGATTTCCCCCTCCCGGAAAGTCAGTAGCGGTTTTACGTTCAGAACACTGGCGGCGGCTACAATTACCCGACTCACCCGTCCGCTTCGCGCCAGGTATTTCATCGTATCAAAATAACCGAACATGTCCACTTGGCTGATGTAACGTCTGATTTCAGCCACGGCGGTTGCCATATCCTTGGCTGCTTTGGCCAGTCTGGCGGCACCCCTGGCTATTAAGGCCAATCCCGCAGAATTGAACTGGGAATCGATTACCTCGATGGGACATTTGCCTTCCAGCATCTTCTTAGCAATCGACGCTGAATTGTATGTCCCGCTTATTTTGGATGATATATGTACGGAGATAATGCCGTCGACGTTTTCGCAGTAGTCCCGGTAGGTGCTCTCGAAGTCTTCCGGGTTGGGTTGTGAGGTTGCCGGGTGAACCGGTGCGTCAGCCAGCATTCGGTAGAATTCATCGCTCTCTATATCGACGCCATCGCGATAGACCCGGTCCCCGAAACGTACGTATATCGGCACCACCCTGATGCCGAGTTGTTTCGCTTCCTCCGGCGTGATATCGGAAGTACTGTCGGTAATAACCTGTATACTCATCGCTCCGCCCCCTTATACCGGCCGCAGAGTCCCGGCGAATACCTGCCAGGCAAGCGCCGACTTCGCAATCAGGCTTAGCAGGATATAGACCCTCTCCCCGAAGATGTAATTGCGCCACGGTCCCACCTTCTTGTACTGCAGCACCATGTTGACCGCGAAGCTGAAGAAGAATACGAACAGCGTCGGCAGGATAACGTAAACGAACCCCGGCACGCCCCCCTCTGTCTTGGCCAGCGACCCGAAGAAGTAGATGGCGATGGCTATCCAGGGCGCGATGCCGGCGATGCACCCCACCACATAGGAGGTCCAGTTCGTCTTCTCCGTCGTCTGGTTGTGCACTTCCATGACTAGACCGCAGAGGTTCATCACCCCGGTCAGCACGAAAGCCATTATTAGCGAGCCGAGGTCGTACACGCCGCAGAGCATCCCGATGAGTACAATCATCAGCGAGGCGCTGAAGGCGTACTCGAACCAGCGGGCGTAGTTGATGCCCCTTTTCAGGTTTTTAACGTACCACCCGAATGTCCCCGGTGAGGCGATGGTGAAATGGGCGACGGCGGAGATGAACAGGAACACCGCCACCAGCACCCCGAAAGGCACGTTTACCAGGGTGCTTGTTTCCGGCCAGAGCTTGCCTGTCGTCTGGTCCAGCGTCAGGAACGAAGTCGTAATCGGTAGTGTGAAGTCGTTGGTCATGAG
>DAOULS010000102.1:0-38515 GCA_034418415.1 Dehalococcoidales bacterium
GACCTGGCCCGGCTCATTCTCTCCCTTGGCGTATCTTCGTGCCTCTCGCTAAATCCCTAACTCCCCACCCCTCTTTTGATAGCCCTCTCTACGCCCCCTATGCCCATTCTGCCTCGTTTGCTCTCCCTGCATACCTAAATACCCTCTACTCTCAGATTTCGATTCTAGTGCGTCTGTGCTATAATTTCCTTTAGGGGACGGGAAGTAGCGTGTGATAGCCTCCCTATCTCTTGCCGATAGCAGTAGCGTCAGAGCAACGAGTTACAGACGACTCCTGAGCCTACCGTCCCCTCTGTTTATAAAATCTTTATATTTTTGTGACTTTTACCCTGTCATTTCTCTTGACATTTCCCCTGACATGGCTTATATTATATTTAGGCTTATCTTATATAGGAGAAAGAAATGATAAATATAACAGTCAACCATAAGAGGTACAATATCGAGCCAAGCGATGCACAGGTGCAGATTCTAGATAATGGTAAATGGCTCGACTATTCCGACATTAAAGACCAACAAGACGCTAACGATGCAATGCCCCTTATCTATAACAACCCTCTAAAATTCCGAATAAAAATATCAAAGGCTTACCTGTTGCGTCTTAACGCCAACCCTGAAAGGTATGCCATCCCCGGTGAAATGAACACCCGGAGTGATGAATTACAAACCAGTATTCAGACTTGTACGAAATGCGGCGAGACTCGCAGGAGTAACATTTTATCTGCTATCTGTGAGAAGTGCTCCAAAAATACATTCAAGTGCGTTGCCTGCGGTTGGGTAGGGGATTATAAAAACACCACCAAGGCAACCTACCCCGGTCAATTCGAGGACGAACAATACCACACTTGCCCGGAATGCGGCTCTGACGAAATCGAGCCATACAGAAAGGAAAATTAAAATGAGAAAGCTAATCACAAGGCAAGAGACAAAATTCGGCGTTGCTTTCCGCGTCCGCACTGAGGGAGAAGCCCTCAACAATACCGAGAGGGCAGTTTACTATTCCGAGCACCCGACTTTCTCAAATAAGGGAGAGCTTGCCGGATACATCAAAAGGCAACTAGACATCGGCCTTTACAACATGCACTTCCACAAGATACCAAGTTGATTAAACTCTCGCTTGATAGGGGATTTGAGGTAATCCCCTATCAAGCGAGAGCTTAAAAGAAAGGAAATGAAATGACGACTACCATAATAATCTTAATCATCTATCTGGCGATTACAATTTTCGCCGGATTCCGCCTGAGTAAAAAAGGGCGCAGCGCCCGTTGGTTGTGGCTCGCCCTTATTTCCCCCTGGATACCTTTGATACTCTCTTTCTGCTTACGCAAATCTACTACCATAAATCATACCGATAACTCAAGCGACATATATGAATGCAATTCATGTATGACCCGTGTCACCTCACCCCCATACATCCTTGATAGCAATCATGGCTGCCCTTATTGCCAAAATGGTATACTTTTACCCCTTGGAAAGGATACCGTCAATGACACCCACTAACACCATATATAAATGCAACTCCTGCCAGTCCCTAACCACTCTCGGCAACCCCGTCCCTGAGTACGGTCAATGCCCTATGTGCGATTCGGGGCTTCTCGCTCCCTTTATCCAATCCCCGGATGAATTAGAAAATAAACTTTATAAGGCAGGGCACGAAATGAGAAAACCACCTATCAACATCACCTTTCATGGAAGACAGCGCGACATTGCGCGGAAACCTCTCACTCTGGATGAATACAGGGAATGGGTAAAAGAGGGCACGGAGAAAAGGGAAAACCACCGTAAATTCCAGACTTTCAAAAACGCTATCGCTCGCTTTCTCTCTATCTTCAATATCATGCTTAGCGAGTGCGCTTATTGCGGCAAGATTAAAGGTGTTAAAAAAGGCGGCCAAGGCATAACTTCCGGTATCTGCAAAAAATGTCTTGCCGTTGAGCTTTCCGAGTTAGAGAGGTCAAAAAATGAGTTGGAAAGTACCAGTTGACGCATCGCACCATCCCCACGAATACACGGTTATCAACCTTGCCGCCAAGCAGCGATGTATCGTAGGCGCTGACTCCTGCCGGAGTGCAGAGAGATTGTGCGGATGGCAGCCTAACGAATGCTCCACCTATATGAGCCGCTATGTCTCAATGAGCGAGGGGGTAAATTATGAATCCATTAAGTCGTAACGAAATGAAAGAGTTTATCAAGCATTCATTCGTCAAGGTTGGTATTATCAGCCCGGACGACCTTATAGATACCGACACTTACCTTGACGGATACACAGATGAAGAGCTTACGGGTATTATGCGCGAGGCGGCAGACTTCGTTAGAGCTTTAGACTCTCTCCGGGCCACAATCGCGCAATCCCCGGATGAATTAGAAAGGAATCTTTACAAATAGGAGAAGCGACTATGAGCAAAAAGGTTGAAAAGGTACCCGGCGACTACTGCCTTTTCGCAATCCCTGACCCCGTGCCGCCAGAGGGGGAGAAATGCAAACACGATACGAGTCATGGGCAGTGGGTTGTAAAATGGGGGGATAAATTTTACTCTATCTCACCATCTACTCAGCTACAAAAGGACTTCTGGATTGACAGCGCCAAACAAACCATCGGCCAAGAGGCCGCCATAAACGCCCTGCGTTGGTACTGCCGCGACTGCGGTAATATCCAGATGCCTTAAAAGAAAGGGGAAGCATGAAAACTATACTGCACAAGGAAACACTGGGAGTAACCGAGCCTGCGCTTAAAGCGTTACGTGACGAAATCTT
The DNA here is from genome assembly GCA_034418415.1 of Dehalococcoidales bacterium. Classification (GTDB taxonomy): domain Bacteria; phylum Chloroflexota; class Dehalococcoidia; order Dehalococcoidales; family RBG-16-60-22; genus RBG-13-51-18. Next base: position 2,752 of record DAOULS010000102.1, read on the forward strand.
AAAACGCTACGACCACAAGCTCGCCATCGCCCAAGTCCCGGCCATAGAACACGGCGGCCATAGCGAGGGCTACGGCTTCGCAATCTTCGATGAAACAATGGAGCACATCATCATCATAGGTGACGGATTCCGGGCAGACGGCGGCGGCACTGGCGGAGCGGGACACCGCGCGGCCCAGTCCCTAATTCACCTTATGGGCCTAAAAGTTTGCATAGTTACCGAGCCTATAGAATTTGACGAGGATATAGCGCTTGGGCAGTCCATTATAGACGTTATGCGCACCTTTACCCGTGTCCCTATAGATGAAAAACCCGAAATGCGCATAACCTATCTTTACAGGAGCGCTTAAAACAAGGGGGAGAAATGACTATCAAGTCTTTACCGCCATACATTTACTATATCTTGGAGAGCATCGCCAGCGCTCAGGCAGAGGTTAAAAGGCTTTGCTCCGAGCTAGAGGCGGCCTACCCGGAGCTTGAAGAGATTACCGATAGTAAAAACGGGTGGGTTTTCCGACAGTGGATAGATTGCCAAGGTGACTTCTACCGAGTAGAAGATTCCCGCGTGCTACTATTAAAATTCCTTAACCGTGAGGCGTAAATGAAATTCAAGGCCAAGGATTACAATATTATAATAGGGCTAATCGCACTACTATACTTCATGGGGGCTTTATTCCCGGCGACCCCCGGCTATTCCGCCGCATTCGATTGTGACGATGGCGCTATGCTCATGTATCAGCATTTTAACAACATGGGCTACCCCGCTACCCCCTTTGTCGGCAACCTCGAAATATCCGGGGAATCCTACTCTGAATCAAACCACGTATGGTTAATGGTTGTTATCCAAGGCCACAAAATCGCTTACGACTGGGGAAAGCCCTGCTTTGATTCTCAGCATTACGAGGGGCAAAGTATCACTATCGAAGAGTTACAGTTTCATATAGAGAAAGATAAGAGGGGGCAATCTGATTATGCTCAGCCAAGCAGAGATTAAAAGGATAGTAGCCAAGCTCAACCGCGAGGCTTCCAAGTTGGCAGGGGAAACCAAGATTGTATTTATCCTGCCGCTTGACTCCAAGCTAGAAGAGAAAATCAAGGGGAAAGGTTAAATGCCAGAAATATACGTACTGCATTTCGAGCGTCCATACCGGCGTAACGCACAGCATTATATCGGATATACGAAATTCACGGCCAAAAGGCGCATCAAGAAGCATCGCAGTGGCAACGGTAGTAAACTTGCAGCCTATGCTTTGGCTCTTGGCATTGATTTCACCTGCGTACATACCGAGTACCGCCCTACAACTTGGGAAGCCAGACAGCGCGAATTACAGCTTAAAAATATGGGAGCGAAACGTTTTTGCTCAATATGCAAAAAAGAGGGGGCTAATAATGGCTGAATCATACTTAATAGATATTGACAAAATCCCGGCCCGGATAAATTGGAGTGCACACATAATAAGACGCTTAAAAGAAATGGAAACGCCTTTCTGTAAGGGGATTGTATTCATACTCCGCCCCCACGAAAACAAAGCCGGGCTTGTTAAAGAGTGGTATCGCATCTGCAAGGAAAGGGGAGAGGTCGGTATGACCTGCACAAAGAAACATCAGCTTGGCAGAACGATATACCTCTACACGGAGAGTTCCGTTGTCAGAAAGATAAACGGCAGGGAATTAGAAAAGAGGAAGAAATGAAATACTACGAAGTAACCCGCATAACAAGGGAGAGACAGGTTGTAGAAATCGAAGAGCCGGACAGTAGCGAGGACGCCATACTACAAGCTCAATCCCTACCTCAACACTGGCAATTAATCTCTCCACCCGAATTTTCGGTAATAGAATTCGATATGCCGGACGCTTTCACAAAGAGGGGCGTTGTCTGCGCGCTGGACTTGACGGCCAAAGCTATAGAGGGGATAGGCTTTTCAATTATCTCCGAATGGGCAGAGGCTTTGATACAGGAGCACAAACTCGTTCTCGTTTGCGGCGATGGTGATATGACAGGCGAATCCCACGCTATATTCGAGCATAACGGCGAGAAAATCCGGCTCAAGCGGGACTGGACGGGCGGCTATCGCCTTTTTCACGGAGCATGGAAACCCGACCCGCACTATACGGGAGATTGAGAGGTTCTTATGGAAGAGCTATTAAAGGACATAAAAGAGCTTGACGGGAAAACCAGTAATTACATCCTCTATACATTTGCCCGCTTTATGCTTCAAAGCCAAGAAGCGCCGCTACAAACGTTACGCAATCTTGTTATTGTTTTTCAACCGCCGCCCAAAGCCCTCAAGTGGGGGAGATTTATAAGGCGTATTCTCAGGGGGTAAAGAATGGATTACAACATTGCTTTAACCAAGGACGAAATACTCTACCTTGAGGTAATTTTAGCAAGGCCGCAGGATGAAGTTGAGGACATCGGGGACAAATCAGAGAGCATCGCGGCTAAGCTGGAAGATATTGACTTTATAGACTAGGAGTAAAATATGAAAAAGAAAAAGAGGCTTTGATACAGGAGCACAAAAGAGAATGAGACTCCGGGGACAAACCAAGCTCATTAAAGAGGCTCACCTTGCGCTCCGCTACCTTTCGCGCGTCCAGACAACTTTTGAATCCGGCCCTAGTCTGTTACGCGCCATCAAAAAGCTAAAACGCATCGAGGCGTCTTTAACCGAGGGGAGATATATTCCGGGAGCTATCGAATAATCACTACTCAAAAACAGGAGATAAAAAACAATGGTTAAATGGGATGCACTGCGAAAAGCCAAGCGGGACATAAAGGTTTATAAGTATTGGCTTGCCAATCAAGATTTAAGCCAAAAAGAAATCGGCATACATTTCAATATGTGCCGCACTAACGTCACCCGTATTCTCAAGAATGTAAAGCTCCTAATCGAGCAAGGCAAAGTCAACATTTAGAAAGGGGGCGCTATTATGAGCCTACTTAATCTTTCGACTCCCAAAGGCGCGGTATTCTCTCCTGACAGGAAATACCGCTACGCCCTCTGGCGCATCTGGAATCCCACCCGCAGGCCCATGATGCTTATAGGGCTTAACCCGTCCAAGGCCGATGAAGTCGTAAACGACCCTACTGTTACAAGAGGCGAAGTCCGGGCATCACGCCTCGGATACGGCGGCCTACTCATGGGCAATATCTTCGCCTACAAGTCTACCGACCCGGACGCCTTAACAGGTGACGGCGATTTTATAGGGCCTGAAACTGATTTTTACTTGAAAGAAATGATAACCCTCTCAGGGGTTGTAGTTTGCGGTTGGGGAGCATTCCCGGCAGTTATGAGTAGGGCGGGGGATGTACTACGAATGATTCCCAAGCCTTTCTGCCTCGGCGTTACCAAAGACGGCCACCCGAAGCACCCTTTATACGTCAGCTATTCTACCCCATTGACAGAATACTACATGGGGAATATATATGAAGCCCGATGATGAATTACTAGGCGTTAAATGCGGCTCATGCGGAAACGAGAGTTTTCAACTATTCGAGCGCAAGGCTACGTTTTCCCCTCATGTAAAAATAACCCTGCGCGTCTGCAAAACTTGCGCTAACAAAATTGACGTGGACAACGCCGCCCGTGACGATGCGGCGGCCATTGCGGATATGAGCAAATCCCAAAGGCGCATCGTTTTTCAAGAGCGCTCCCGCGAATGGGCGCGCGCCTGGCACGGTAAATACGTAATTGTTAATTACGACCACAATAAGAATCGAGGTAACTATAATTTGGGAGAGGATATAATAACCTTGAAAGTCAAGGAGCAAGCCCTTTTTGCCTGCCCTAACGATGATAAGGGTTGGGGGCGGCTAAAGGTCGTTATTGATGAAGGCGAATTAGGCCGGATAAAAGTAAAAAGGGACACTGAGTACAATTACGACTACCTCTCATTCGACAATTACTGTTGGACTTTCGATTGGGTGACTCACGGCTACGACACTAAGTACGAATACCCCCTAGCATTCTATATCAACTGGGGAGAGCGTGAGCGCTATATACTCGAAGAGCTTGACCAAGAAAAAGAGCGCGCCAAGGCGGAGCGCGCGGAAATCGCGGCCCGCAACGTCCATGAGGCATCAAAATATTAATTGTGATACAATATATATACCAGGAGAGTAGATAACATGGCTAATTTATGGGGAGAGGGAAACGGCGAAGAGTTAGAGGATTGGCAACTCGAACAGTTAGCGCGCTACCAACGCTCTGTAAGTGAATACGAAGCCACCCAAGAGCGCAAGCGCCCTAAACCTGCCCGCGAATATACCTCTGCCCCCGATTACTGGGGAGTCCGCCCTATCCGGGCCGCAGCGCCCCGCATAGTCTATGCTCCTGCCGTTCCGCGCGAAGCCCCTACTCTTAACCGCCCTGCACGCCTTGCACAAGTCAAGAGTATTGTCAGAGAAAACCCCGATTTGAATAAAGAGGAAATTAACGCTCGCCTGCAACAAATTTTCGGAGTCGGTTTGAGGCATAGCGATATCCTTAAAGAAAGACGCTCTGTATTCAAGGATACCCCTAAACTCATCCCGGCCAAGAGCCTTACCACCCGTTACGTCCGCTCTATCTTCGGCTCTCAGAATGAAAGACGCTTTACTAAACTTAAAGAGCTTGCCATCTGGACACCGGGGGAGATTCTTTCCCTCTCCCAACTCCCGCTCTCCCGCCTTAAATATTTAGAAGCGATGGCTCAAAATCGCAAGAATCTTATCAATCAAATGAAGATACAGAAAAAGGCGAATCATTGGAGCAACGCAGAATACAAGAGGCGGCTCAAAGAGGCTATCGAGGCTGAATACCGCGAGCGTAATTGGTTGAATAGAAAAGGCGAGGGCGAAATATTCCGTATGCTCGATGATTTCCGCCAGGTACTTATCAACGAGGGTATTAACCCCAGTCCTGGCGGCAGGCGCAGCGTCTTTCGTAATCCCGATGGCACGCTCCGTTTGCGGAGATACAAGGGTGACACAACGGGTCAGAAAAGACGCTACCGTGAATTACACCCCGATACAATCCGCGAGCAAAGACAGTCTTATCATCGCCGATTGAAAATGAGGGCGAGGTAAAATAGCTTTCGGTAAAAAAGTCTTTATTTCGCCTAGTTAATTAGACGTAAACAAGGTAGCTAAAATAGGGAGTGTATATTGATATTCTATATAGGTTTACACCATGAGCAATTGGCGCAGAACTTTGATAGATGTTTTATATCTGCAAATGTCCTACGCAGACGAAAATCCGATTTCCTAGTAAATAACTGGATTATGGACAGTGGTGCTTTTACTGAATTATCGCTATATGGTGGTTATAGATTCCCTGTGGATGAATATGCAAAGATAATTAACCGATGGTCATCTTGCGGCAAACTTGAAGCTGCTATATGTCAGGATTATATGTGTGAACCTTTCATGCTTTCTAAAACAGGATTAACAATCAAAGAACACCAAATACTTACTATTCAGAGATACGACGCTTTGCTACAGATTACGACTGTTTACATCATGCCAGTATTACAAGGATACGAACCGAAAGAATATGTGGAACATCTTAAAATGTATGGCGAGAGATTAACTCAGGGCATGAGAGTCGGCGTAGGTAGTGTCTGTAAGCGTAATAGTAACCCACAAGCAATATTATCTGTTCTACAGGCGATTACAGAAGCTATGCCTGGGTTGAAACTTCATGGGTTTGGATTGAAAAGTACATCTTTGGCTGACAATCTTATTCTTTCAATGCTTTATAGTGCTGATAGTATGGCATGGAGTTACCGAGCTCGGCGTGAAGGTCGTAACGCAAATGGATTATCCGAGGCGTTAGAATTTTATAATAGAATAAATGAATTTCAGGGTAGAAAAGACCATCAATATGCGATGCAAATATAGTTCAGGGAGTAAGTATATGCCGAAGGTGCTGAATAAAAGAACTGACATGATACCACCCGATGCGGTTTATGTTGGTAGACCATCGAAATATGGGAATCCTTATCGAATAGGCCAAGACGGGTCTCGGGATGAGGTCATAGCCAAATATCGGCTTCGGGTACTTAATATCCTGCAATTTCAAGATAGCCATTGGCTAGAAGATTTAAGGGGTAAGGACCTGGTTTGCTGGTGTGCCCCTGAACGTTGCCACGCCGATGTACTTTTGGAGATGGCGAACAAATAACCATCGTCTAGTACAGGAGGGAGAAAGATGGTTTATTCTTATAGCCCTGATTTACCAAAACAAGTAACATTAAGAGCAATCGCATTAATCTATTTGCGCCTTAACAAACCCGTATATACCACTGACCGAATTTTATACAATGAATTAAGAGAAAGCCACCCGGAATTTAATAACTTATTGCATTTTTTAGAGCCTAATGTTGAAATTAAATAATACTCGTTCAATAAGGTAGTAATGACTTTCCATGTTTGATTATAAAATCACAAAAGGTAAACACAAAGGTGAAGTTGCCGTTGTTGTTGAGGAATTAGAGGGTGGCGTTAAAAAGGTGCTCACGCTCGGCGGCATACTAGCTTTCGATGCAAATGGCGATGAAATCTGCCCTTGGTGCCTCGGTTCTGGATACCAACACTCCATATTCGGCATAATCCGTTGCCGCTGCCAGTGGAATAGATAAAAGGTGTTGCATGAAAAAAATTAATGCCCTCGATTCCAGTAGTATAGATGAAGTCGCCCACATTTTCACGTCTGGCGGCGGCAACTGCATCACAACCAACCCCGCCAAGATTTTGACATGGCTCGCCATGCTCCAATCAGATGATTATTTTTTGGTTACATGGGATTTAATATCGTTTCTCTCCCCTATTTTTAAGTTGCTCCCCCCGGAAGTCCGGGCGAAACTGAATAGCGGCGAAAGGGCTATCTGGCAGCCTTTCCGCCTTTACCTATCTATCCACAAAGGTAAGTTTTTTGGTATCAACTTTAAATACCGCGAGCAAGTCAAGGGTAATCTTTATAACGAATCAGTTTACGATATCAATATCTACGAGCTAAAAACGTTTTTCCCCGGCGTGGATAAGCCCCCGGCCCTCAATGAAGTTGCGGACATGGGGGATAGCCTCGTAAAGACTCTCGACAGCATGGGTATGAGGCCTACCAAGCTAACATCGCCCGCCGCCATATACGAAGAGTCTATATTACGATTAATGCCTATCCCCAATATTTACACTCTCCCGGATTCTGCTATACCCATGCTGGAATCGTGCATGAATTACATACGCGAATGGCGCTCCGCTTACCAACTGGGAATATGGCGCTCCGGCTCTGCGTGGGATTACGACCTGTCAAGTGCCTACCCCTCTCAAATCGCCAAACTCCCTAATATAGCCAAGGCTGAATTTATACATACCGATGGTGCTATCCCGCCCGGCCCGCGCGCTTTGCAATGGGGGATTCTCAAGGGCGAGATTACCATTGACTCCGATGTAAGCCCTGTAATCTTTGACGATGGCACGGCTCGCAATGGTACTTACTCCGGCCTATTACCGCTCGAAGAGTGGGAATGTATCAAGAGACACGGCATCGGAGACTTTGCCCCGGTTGAGGGTTGGTTTTTCCGCGTCCCGTCCGTTCAATACCTCTTTGATTATTCAATGAAGAGGCTTTACGGATTCCGTAATGATTCCGATTCCCTCAAAAATAACATTGCTAAAAGCGCCTCTGTTTCCGTATGGGGCAAATTCCAGGAGAGGCGCGGCGAGGGCTACGGCGACTTCTGGAATAGCATTTATGCCTGCATGGTTGCGAGCCGTACCCGCATAAGCGTTTGCGATTTTATCTATGACAATAATCTCGTGAACGATTTGCTATCCGTTACGGTTGACGGCTGCCTGTGCGCAAAGAAAATTGACATACCCGCTCATAAAGAGTTCGGACAATGGAGAATCAACCCGCCAAGTCCGGTTATGATTCTATCATCCTCTTACCAGTGGGCAGGGGATAAACGACCTAACGGCAAAGACGTACACCAGATGTTGAAAGAGGTTGAATCACACCCCCGCGCCCAAAGCTGGCATGGAGTCCTTTTGCCAACCTTGGAGCATGATAGATACTTCAAGTGCCTGCCAAAAAACGGTAGAGACTTACTCAATGAAACCTATCACTCTACCGCCCTAACTATCCCAAGCGGGGCAGAGGATTTACCCTCGAAATCCCGTTAGCCCCTTTCTCGCTCATTTCGTGGCGTCTGGTGGGGTTTCTCTGCTTTCGCTTTCGTCTTTTGTCAGGATTTCCCAACGCGGCTTAATCTCGCCCGTCTTTTCCCAGTGCTTAACGAAAGCATCTTGGGCCTCTCTCAACGAGGCGTTATTCCGATAGCGCCCTATCGCATAAACAACAGCGAAAATAAGGCCCGCGAGTATCAACGCCCCGGCTAAGTCATTCTCCGCCTCATTGCCGCCGAATAGCGCCACTATAGCACCAAACAACAGCAGGGCCAGCGTCCCGCAAAACGTTACCCTCTCAAATAGATTTTGCCTGTTTGTTTTTGGCGGTAATTTGAAAGCGCGCTGTGACGCGATTGCTTTCACATCATCTTTATCGAGGTTCACCTTGTCCATGCTTTACCCCTTTTTAGAATTTTGAGAAATATCAGAGATAAGGGTTACTGCCCGTCTGGTGGGGTTATCTCTATCTCGAAATCCACTTCCCCGCCATACTCGATTACATCCGGGGTATTCTTATCATAAAGTAACCCCTGTAGGGCCTGCCCTATCCGCGTATCCTCAAACCATACTTCGATTAAAACGGCCATCCCCACAAGGAAAACTACGGTACAACCAAGGGCGATAATCCTCTTTTGCTTCATGGATTCACTCTTTGCATCACGTATCCACTTTACCATCATCCACACCAGAGAGCCTACTATATAAACAAGGGCGATAGAGAGGACAATGGTTAATGGTGTGGACATCCCCCACTGCCAGACAGACAGGGCGAAGAGTACGCCCAAGGCTAACAGAATCCATGTCTTATACTTCCCGTAAAACCGCTTCACCTTTTCAATTAAAGCCTTGTCCTCTTCCGTTAGTAGCTCCGGGTTTTTCTTTTTCTTACTCATTCTTACCACCTTATATGTCGCCTCTTCCCCTCTTGCACCACTCCTGCGCCTAAGTCTATCTCCCCCGGCCCTCTCTCGCTTCGAGCCTTTCCCGCCTTAACTTTCTTATCCCTTACAAATTTCACTGTCGGGTGCTCTTCCCCCGCCTCACCCTTTATTACCGTGTCAACCGCCCCCGTATCTTCCAATATATTAATAGGCTCTTCGCCCGCGAGCCGCCGCATCGTTCTTGTCGCGCTCTCCGGGCCGCTCGAATAAACAGCGCCATCCGGTTTTAACCCGATAGTTATAACGCGCTCCCAATCCGAATCTCGCTTTTCTTTCATAAAGGTATGCCACACTCCCTGCAATTCTCCCTCAATTTCCAACTCCCCTCTTTTATACGTGACTGCGGAATGAGAGGATGCTATAAGCCGCCTCTTCTCCGTGTCGCTCAGGTCGCCTAATTTCCTGCGCCTCTTTTCTTTCTTTTCGCCGGGCACTGGCCTTGGTATTTCTACAGGCTCGGTAGGTTCAGGCGTCACTTCGCTAATGGTAGGGCGGGGTTCAGTCCGGGGAGTAGGGCGCGGCTCAGTCCGGGGGGTTGTACGGGTTTCCACCCTTGGCCGCGTTTCGGTTCGCGGGGTTTCGCGGGTTTCCGCCCTTGGGGTTGCCCTTGTTTCTGCCCTCGCCGCTCTTCTCGCCTCAGCCCTCGGAGTCACACCCTCTTCGACTACAGGAAATTCACGTTCTCCCGCCCTTGGCACTTCTCTTTCCGCTCCGGCTGGCAATCTCTCCCCCACATCGAAAACCGCCGCCGCCTCTTCCGGGGAAGATACCGTATAAACGGCCATGTCCGCCGCTTCCCCCGGCATCGGGCGCAGTGACGGGACAAGCCCGGTAAAAGCCCTGTTACTTGCCGTTGTGGGCACGATATAATCTGTCGGACCTGCATCCGCAAAGGTATCATAGAACACTTTGACCCGCTCCGGCTCTTTGGCGGCCCTGTAAAGAATATCCTTGCCGCTCAAGTCGTCCTCTACCATTTCCGCTACCGCTCTCTTATTTTTGGGCAAGGTTGCCTTTTTCGCATTCTTTAATATATTGTACTCAGGAGTCCCGCGTGCATACTGTTTAGCTCCTGCCGTTGGCAATCCCTTATCAACAACGCTGAGGTTTTCTACATCGAATCCGCGCTTATAGAGTTCGATGTACAATGACGGCGTTACTTTCGCTTTCTCCCCGGAGCGTAGTACCTTTATTGCCCCGACTTCCGGCTCGATAACCCACTCACCCCTCACCATGTCGTACCACTTATTCATAGGTATGTCGAATTTCAGGCTTGTCGGTTTGGCGTCAAACATATATCCGCCATAGGCTGAGTGCTCGGTCATTTTCCCGGCGTGTATCTCTGCGGGTCTGATATTTTTCAAATCCACCCCAAGCTCGGAGATTACTTGCTCCCTTGCCGCCTCTTGTACAGAGATTCTACCAAACGGCCTATTTACCCTTGGCTGACCTCTTATGTCTATCTGCCCGCCTACAATATCCCAAACTCCGGGCTGTGCCGCGCTCGATGTATCCGTTACAACAATGTACGCGCCCTTTATCTTCGGGTGCTCAAGCATGACCCCCACCCTCGGTACTACCCAGTTATCAGCATATTCCCTGACAGGATGGTAATAAGCCTCTCTCGTCCGTGTTAGCCTGCCACCCTCAGTTATCTTCGCCCCCTTTGGAGCGTCAACTTTTTCAAGCTCTGCGGCCAAGGCGTCCGTTGACAATATCTCCGCCTTTCCCTCTTCCCTCAGCTTTTGAATATACCTCTTTGCCGCCACGTCCGCCGTAGACTCCCTCGGCTTCTCAAATTTCAACGCCCTAGAGTACCAAGCCCTCGGCGTTGTTACCATCGAGCTTTCGACAGCTTCCGGCCTAATCATCCGCCCCCTGTCAAATATATTCTGAATCGCCGCAATCGGCCTGTATTTGTATTTCGCCGCGTAAAGCTCCGTTATCTTGGGTAGCCCCTTACCCTCTTTCAAAGCCGCCTTTGTCGCAGTTATAATGACGGGCATTGATTGTCCGAGCTTCACCTTTTGGCCCGTTATTTTATCTATCCCCCGGATAGGACTTTTGACTGTCATAGCCGCGACTTCCGGCATGGTTTCTCCGCCTGTTTTTGCCCTGTCAAGGTATCGCACAGGGCGGAAGATTTCACTCGAAAACCCGGACGGCGTGACAAACTCCAATTCCCATGTAGGACTCAACCGCCCGCTCGGTTCACGCGACCAGTGAAATTTGAATACCGGGTATATTCCTTGGGGGAGCGCATCGGGATGATTTCGTGGCAGGTTCATGCGGCGATAAATCTCATCCCTCACCAAGTCATTAACCGCGCTTATCGAATCACCCTTTGCCTCTGCCTTGGCCCGCGCCCAAGCCTTTTCATTTTGCATCTTCTCCGCCACGCTCTTGTACACGCTATCGGGGATGTCTTTTAAGTCCTCGGCGCTGTATCTCAGTATCTTCGCTCCGGGAGTATACCACGCTTCTATCTCCGCCGCCTCTTCGGGGGTCACTTCAAAGGTTTTTCTCAACCCTGACTTGAGATAGTCAAAGGTTCGTTCCCCGGCCAGATAATCTCTTATCGCCTTTTCTGTAGTGGCAAGGTTTCCTATGCCCGCCCGCCTATCTACTCTCCGCAAAACCGCGTCTGGAATCTTACCTAGATACCAACCCGCCACATCACCCGAATAGTTGGGCGACCACCACTCCATAGCATTGTTAGGTGTTATGTCTTTCCCTTGCCGCCCTATCCGGGCCAGATAAGTGTTGATGTCAGGCTTGATGCTAAAAAGTGTGTTTTGATTCAGGGCGGCTTGAAGAGGGTTGCTCCGGGCTTTTATCGTGCCCTCGTAAGCCTTTATCGCCCGGACTTGGTTTGTCATTATATCTTTTCTCACAATCTCCGATAGCCAAGCCTGCGCCTCTTCCGGGGTTTTGAATTTAGCTATAATCTCTTCCGTGCCTTTCGGCACTTTCCCGCTATAAACCCGCTCCAAGTCCTGTACTAATTTCTGAGCGTTCGCGGGGGTCATATTACCCCTCAACTGTGTTCGCGGGATACTCACTTCAAGGGATACCCCTGACGGCTCGAACGTTCCCGGCTTCACAAATTGCCGCAATTCTTTGAAAGCAAACCTGCCGACTCCAACGCCTACAGGCGCTAAGAGAGCCGCCGTCATTGCCCCGGCTAATATCTTCTCCGCCAAAGGCGTCTTTTCGTCCTTTATCGCTTTTATGGTATCAGGGAGAATTAGCGCGCCCAAGCTCGCGGGGATTCCCATAGAAACAGCCTTGCCTAGCAATCCCGCTCCTAATCCGCCGCCCCCCGACATTCCCAGTACCACCAACGCGGTAGACAGCCCTGAAATCGCCCACTCTTTCGGCGTTACGCGTGTTCCGTAATTGTAGAATTCCAAGCTGTTTAATAAATCCTCACGGTTTTTATAACCCGATTGCTCCAACATCCGGCTCTCTAAACCGCTATCCCTTTCCATGTCCCGCCTCAATCTCGAAACATCGAATGAGCCGTTACTTTGAAGATACCCGCTAAGATTTTTCAACTCACTTGCGTATCTTTGCGATAGCTCTTGTTTAGCGGCATCAAGGGTCAGTTGTTTGGCAACAGGCGTTGTTATTGCAAGGGGTAGCCCGAAAAGCAACGTCCCGGCTTCCCCCTCTTTTTCAGCGTGTTTCTGGAAAAAGTGCGTTACTTCCGCAAATGTACTACCCTTGAAATAATCACTTCGCCACTCCAAGGCGACTTGCTCTCTCTGGCTGTCGCTGAGGGAATCCCAAACTCTTTTTACGGCCTCTTTCCGGCTTATCGCCTCACCTGTTTCATCGTCAATCCTGACCTGCCCGTACCAATGTGCCCCCGGTATTTTTGTAATCTCTAAATCCCGTAGCGCAGTCTCTAGCGCCATTTCGTAACTACTCAGCGTGTCCGTTGCGCTTCTCGGCATGGTGTCAAACAGGCCGTTGATTTCACCAATGGTTTTACCAAGCTCTGTATTATAATTTTTCACAGACTCTAAAACTTCATCGGAAAATCCGTAGGTTGCCAGATTCTTGATACCATCCTTATTTGTCCGGGCATACTGGGCCATATTCTGTATAGTAAACTCGCGGCTTCCGCCTATATTCCAAGCTCCGCCGGGCGTAGCCTCTCCTATCGGCACATTAAAACCAAACCCGGCGAGTGAAGCGACAGCCGCAGTATACTTCGCTTTCTCCCTCGCGCTCGCCCTCTCCTGAATCGCCGCTATATCACTTACCCGCTTTTCGAGAGCCTCTTTGTAACCCTCAACACCTTTTTCAAGAAAGACGCTGTAAAGATAGTCGTCTTTCTTGATTTCTTCAATATCTTTTCCGGCTTGCCTTATATCTACGATACTTACCCCCACATCCCTTAATTCGTCTGACAAGCCCAGTGCTACGGCCCTTGTAATGTCTACCTTGCCGCCATCCACTCCCTGAGAGATAACCCCCGCCTTATTCAAGGCCGCCAGCGCATCTACCTTTACCTGTTGCTCCCTCGTATATTGCTTAACTGTAGCTTCGTAGGCGTCTATCCCTTTCCTATGCAGGACATCCCACAGATTAGGACTGCTCTTCTTTATCTTTTCAGCCTCTAATTTCGTAATGTACTGTGTTTCCCCGCGAGTATCTATACCGACAGGCACATGCGACTCCCGGAAATCCTTTTGCGGGTCGTAGTATACTCCTGCCTCTGAAAACAGCCTCATTTTCTCTTCAATCGTCAAACCGCCGCCCGCCGCTTCTAAATTCCACAACGGACTATTAGGCTCTTTGGTTATTTTCTCTAGTAAGGATTCTATCGTGCCATCCCAACCGATTTGCTCCGCGATGTCTCTTAACTCTGCCTCTCTTTGTGCCGCCGCTTCCGCTACGCCCCGCTCGGTAGGGTATTCATGTCCGCCTAGCCTCTCGGCCAGTATCCCGGTAGCCCAGTACCCGCCTGCCGGGATTTCCCCGCCAGCATCGAGCACTTGCTCCCGTGTCATTATCTCATTTCTTGCCACGCCGGGGGTTTCACCCTCTACCTGTATACGGACTACGAATTTATTAGGGTCGGAAGTTCTCGAAACGGAAAGAATGTCTTGCCCCTCTGTCTGCGCCTGTGCCTGTGCCGCTTGTGCCTGCGCCTGTGCCGCCGCTTCCGCTTGGGCCTGCGCCTGCGCCGCCGCTTCCGCCGCCTGCTTTGCTTTCTCTGCTTCCGCCGCTATCCTTGCCCTTTCAGCTTCGGCCAACGCCGCCATATAATCATTACCAGTAACCATTTCCCCCCTTAATAACCTATCACGCTCCGCACAAGTCCTACCAAGGCCGATATTACATAAATTGCCATCTGTATTAGCCCAACCACAACACCCGCGCTTATTACCCACAAGGGAATCTTAATGAAAATCAACCAAGAAGATGCGAGAAACGGATAATCCCACGTCAAGGCCGTTGCTATCGCATTCCAGTAGGTGGTTATCCCGGTTGGCACGGTCAGCCCGCCGCCGACTGCGAAATTTTCAGCCTTGAAAGACGCAAGCGTACTTATTATATCGAGTTCACCATTCAAAAGCCATCGGCCTGATGCTATACAGCATATAATCGTGCCAACGATGAAGATTCCAAAAGCGCCCTCGATTTGCTTTGTGCTCAATTTCTCCCCCTATGATGTAACAGGATTATACGGATTCCTGAATATCAGCGCTACAATCGCCCATATTCCAAAGGGTATCAATATCCACCCGGATATTACACCACCGCCGATAGCAACCCAACACGCCATGAGAAAAAGAGAGGTAATAGCTTGCAAAAACAATGAGCCTCTTATCCCTTTCTCCGGCCTGTGCGTCTTTTTCATTACCCACACGCCCGCGCCTATTGATGAAAGAATCGCCAACGGGTACAACAAAACCTCTACGGGAAATCTCAGTTTGTCGGATGTTCTCTGCACGGTATCCCCACCCGGAAAATCAGTGCCACCCTCTCGATACAACCCTAGCGGCGTTTGTTTCAGCCTTTCCTTTTCCGCATCCGTTAGCATTTCCCAAGCCATAGACTCTTCACCGGGCGGCTCTGCCGCCTCAACATAAGCCTGTTGTTTCTCTATCGAGGCCGTCAAGTTGTCGCTTGATTCAGTCCTGAAACCGGGGTAAGCGGTATGCCCGTATCCCGAAAGGTCAGGGAAAATCGAGCTATAATACCACTTCCAAGCTCCTACCTGTGTCCCGTCCACAGTGACGTTTGCAGACAATATAAATAAGGTAGCATCGCCCCCTATCGTCAGGTTACTTGATGTATCGTCCACGCACTCCCCGCCCGGAGTAATAAACAGCATCGAGCCGCCGTCCGTGCCCACCATGTAACTTGCCGCCGTTCCGCTCCCGATAAATTTAAGGCTCTTCAAATATGTGCCAAGTCCAACAGCCTTAATACTGAAAGACAGCGAAGCGCCAAGGAAAACAGCTACCAGTACCAGCCCGATTATTGATATTTTTTTCAGGTTGAAGTTCACAGCTTCACCCCTTAATATTGCCCTGCTTTCGCATACCAATGAAAAGTCGCCGTGCCCGCTCCGGGGTCAGCGTCAACATTTATAGTAAACTGTGTTGCGCCTATCGCAGTTACCCACCATGAGCTTGAATTACTCAGTAGAGTAGGCGAAACGATAACAACTGTAGGGGTTTCCGCCAGTCCATGATTTACTACAACCGTTGTATTGCCATTGAGGACTGTCGCGTTACCCGTGTTTTCAGTGATATAGCCCGTGTTGTTTTCTACGATAACAACGCCCGTAGAAGTCAGCCATACCGGGTCAATCGGCCCGGACGCATCGCCGTAAAAATGGTTGTCCACAACCCTTATCCCGGTTGCGGGAAATGGGCCGGGGTATACATACAAATCGTAGTCAGTTGCGCCTATAACCGTATTGCCGCAAACTAAAACGTGCTGGCAGTTTCCGGCTACCTGTATTGAGTCCGTAGTCGGGCCAATGATAGTATCACAAATATTGTTTGCTATAATGCCATCATCGGCGGCATAGGCTACAATCGCATTTTCCCCGTTCCTGATAACCTTATTACCGATTATCTGGAAATCACTTGCGCGCCTCAATTCAGTACCCCTTGACTTTACCAGAATCCCCGCACCCGCACCATCCGTAATATAGTTATCTATGATTCTGACTTTAACACAGGAATAGCTATCGCCGTCACTCACAGCATCGGCAACCAAGCTATCAGAGATATAACAGCCCCTTATGTCGTTGCTCTCTATCAGAACGTCCTTTGTTTTCTGCGCGTAGATTCCTATATCCGCCGCCCCTATTATGGTGTTGTGGTGTATGTAGATATGCGCGGCTTGTGCACATTGAATCCCCTGCCACTGATTATCGAGTATGTAGTTATTATTCGCCTCGCAATCCGAAGCGTAATTGAAAAAGGTGATTGCGCGCCCTGTGCAGGACTTCATCGTGTTGTCATGGAAATGTAGCCCCCTAACCGCCGCTCCGTTAAGCGAGTTAAGGGGGTAGTCTACCCCGTAAAAGTAACAGCCGTATACCTCTATATCCGATGATTTATAAAAGTACAACCCCTTTCCGTTGACAAACCTAACATCGTGGATTACACAATGAGCTATGGGATTCATAACTTCCATAGTGTCCCCGGATGTCAGATTTTCGCCAACGGGGGTATAGAGATTAACGGTAGTACCGCCCGCGCTCTCGATTTCCACACATTCGTATACTAGAGCCGTACCGAAGTAGGCAATGTCCCCCTCGTTCATCACGGCTGTGCTGGCAACCGATAGAGTAACGGCATAAGGCGCGGCGTTCGCCGTTAATGTCGTTACCCCGTCATAAGCTCCCTCGAACGACAGGGCATAAGTCGCGCCTTGGTTGTCTACTACCGTTGAATGCCCCATGCCTACAAGGTTAATATCATCTTCCATGTCAACCTTTGTGGCTAGGGTAAATGTCCCGGACGATAGACGAATCTCCCCGCCGCCTGTCGCGGCCAGCGCATCTACCGCCGCCTGTATCTCCACATCATCCGCCGTACCATCGCAGACATAATCCGCTTGAGACTGTGCCTTTTCGGGCGCGTCAGAGGCCGCTATCATCAATGACGCCGCCCTAACGGAAGCCGGATAATAAGTCGTGCTAACCGTTACATTCTCTATCCTGTATTTACTCGCGGTTGCCACATTAACGCCGCCCGCATCCGTTGAGAATTCCCGGAATATCCAGCCCGCTTGCGCGCCCGCCGAAAAGATAGCGTCCGCCCCGTTATAAGAGAAGTTCGTGCCATCGCCCAAACCCTCTATTACCACTTCCCCAATTGCCCGGCTAACGGTAGCTGTGAAGTTGTAGTTGAATACTTCAAATACCAACTTCCCGCCGCCGCTCGGCAGGGCATTAAGGGCCGCCTGAGCTTGCACATCGTCAGCCACGCCATCAACAATATAATCCGGCGATATGGAAGCCTCGGCGCTCGCCGGGCCTACCCTGATTGTAACGGGGTTATCCCCGCCGTGAAAAGGCCCGATGGTAAGGCCGACAAAGTTTAGAGCCGCCAGCATTACCACAATAATTACCAATGAAGCAAATGCGATTCCCCATTTTTTATTCATTTTCTCACTCCTATCACTTTTCTTTCTTGGCTATACGATACCCGGCAAAAACCCCAAGGATTCCTACCAGTATCATACCCCAAAAGAAAGGCTCTGTTATTATCGTCATTTCTGTCTCCTACAAGGATATTAGTTCGTCCGTATCTTTCAAAACACCATCTACATATAAGTAGATGTCGAAGCCGTCCGACAGCACAATAATGACATGCTCCCCTTTTTCAACCCCGCTTGCCGTCACGCTGTATTTTAACCCCCCGCCTGAGTAAACCCCTACGGTTATTTCCTGAGCCGCCGTTATATTGCAGGTAATCGCGTTGGGCTTGTCGAAGATTATCCCCCCTACCTGCGTTGTGTCCACAAAAAGTCTGAGCGAAATCTCCCAAACATTCGTTAATTCTAGGGTCGGGGAGTCGTTTATCAGCATCCCGTCACTATTGGGAAAATAGGCCAGATATTCACTCTCGACCCCGCGCGTATAAAGAAACTTCCACTGCTGGCTACCGGGGCTTATGTTTTCCGTGTAGAAAATCCAAGGGTTACTGCCCAAGCCCGGCATTACCGCTATATCCTCGCCCCTATCGTCCTGCATAACCAAGTCGTCAGCATCGTCATTAAGCATTTCGCCGTCTACCATAGCTGACGTATTGCAGGTAAGGGCTATCGCCGCATCCGTAACGGTTGAGGTCGTATTGTTAGTAACCAAGATTTTAGTCAGGTATTCAGCATCGGATATATCCGTTGCAAAAACGGGCACGGCCAAGATTAGGCAAACCAGCATTATAGCCAAGGTTACTCTTTTCATTATGTCGCCCTTTTAAGATGCAGTATCCAGAATATCGCTATCGCCGCCGCGAGCATCCCCACCATAACCAAAGTAAACATCCAGTTCCCCACCAGAACGGCGGCCAAAATTACCAACCCCGCAGATATGAGCATCCCGGACTCAATCCCCCAACCCTTTCTCATAGTCCAGATGCAGGCCGCTATAGATAAAACAACCGTCCAGAATCCCCAAAAAAACTCTCCCGGCACTCCGAACACAGCCCCGACCCGCTCCGCCCCTCGCCCTAAGTCGGTATCTTCCAAGCGCTTGCCATACTCTTCCCCCAGTCCTAACGTGTAATTCTCTGTCGCCATCGTTGTAGGTACATAAATCTGAGAGAAAAACAGTTGCGGGCACATCGAGTAAATGCCGGGGATAGCTCCTGTAAAATAGCCCTCTCCGTAGGGTGACAGCGTAAATTCCCCGTCAGTCGCCGCTTTTAACGGTACGTCCGTGTATATCGTTTTGAAATCATCGCATAGCTCCAAGATGTAGTCGTAAAGCGCCCCTTTCTGAGATTCGCTATCCGTATCCGCAGTGCTCCAATCCGCCGCCGCTATATCAATAATGTAATCGTCCAGCCCGGAGAAGTAAGCAGGCAAGCCGTATATGTTTATCTTGTAGGATTCACCCCATGTCATATTCGAGCCTGCCGGGATGTAAAACGAGCTTACGCCGTCCCCGTACCCGTTCGTTTTAAAAAGCACGTAAGCGTATGGAGAGTTCGCCGCTAGTAACGTTTCCCCGTCCGTGTCGTAGAGCCTGAAAACAATCGTATCTGACGCCGGGGTATCGGGGTAGGAATCGTAATCTATATTAAAATGAAAGATGCAGGCCATGTCACCATCAGCCGCCAGATTTTGAAACCACCTTATGTTTTCGATAGTCATACTATTAGGATTATCGAGAAAGGCCAGCGCCGGAGTCGCTATCGCCAACAACAATGCCGCCGATAATAGAAAAACTCTCTTGAATCTCTTAGCTATCTTTCCCATGCCTTTTTATCCCACCCGGCCTTGCCTAAGTTATATATCCCCGTCATTACAAGTAGGATGCTAAGGTAGTAATAATCATCCCACAAGCCAAAACCGTACAACATGAGCGCGAATCCCGCCGCCACGAACAGCCACCTATCCCGATAATGATAAGCAAAGAAATTGACTGCCACGACAATACATGCCTCTATAACCATCTTGAGCATGTCTAATAATTGGGCCATCATCGCAACTGCCGCCGCTTCCGCCGCATTCTCTATATCATCGCCCAGTCCGGGTATATTTACATTCAAATCCCCCGTGACGTTCGCCGTTACATTCCCGGAGAGAGTAATATTCGCCGAGTCCCCGTGCCATATAATCACGTCCGTTGCATTATCGCTCGATTGTCCGGGCGGCGTGTAAGCGCTCGCTTGAGAGACTACCGCGAATACAGCTACCGCTATTACGAGCAACGAAATAAACAGGGGCGCTTTTATGTACTTTCTCATAACCCCCCTTGTTGCATTTTCTCTATCCCGGCTTTCCCCGACTCCGCTATACTCTGCGCCAACTCCCCTATCTCCTGAGCACTCATGCCGTTTATCTTTTCGGGCGGCTCTTCCGCCTTTCGAGGCTTCTTGCCTTTCGCCGCTTTCTCGACCCGATGTGATGCAATGTTTTTTGCCCCGCTAAGGTCAAGGTGTTTAATCCCCATCGAGCCGTATGCCCTGACTCCGTGCACATCTTCCATAAAGGAAAGGGCCTCAGCTTTATTCATCACCATGCCCCTATCTTGCGCAATATTGAAAAAATCGGCACGTTTTATTTTCTGTACGCCCTTGTCGAGTAATTCCGTTAGCGCACCCTCGATAATCTGCAAATCATCCTCATAGCGCGCCACTTCGTTTTGCTCATTCGGGTCTAGTACGTACTGCTTTCTCTTGACTTTCACGCTCTCGAAAGACTCCCAAGGGTTCAGTAGGGTATCCGTGATGTAGAGGTTATGCAGTGGCAGGCCGAAAAGTTGGCCTTGGTATATCTCCCCGCTCTCTTCAAAGGTATAACCCGTTTCACGGCCCGATATATCCCGCGAATACGTAAACGTCAGAGTGCCCGGCTCTAGGTCGTTGGCCTGCCCCCACGCCGTTACTGCCGCATCCCGGCAGGCCGTAGCCGTGTCAAGCTGAAACATCAACCGGGGGTTGACCCAGTTCAAGGATTGAATCGTTGCCGTCAAACTAAGATGCAATTTCCTTATCTGAATCAGGATTTTCATAAATAGTTTCTGCCCGCCGTTCATCCAGTCCTGACGGTCTGCGTGTTGGTCTAATTCGTCAACAAACACAAACCCCCACTTCATTTCTTTATCGAAAGCCATGAGTTTGTGCATATTCAACGGCAAGGTAGAAAGTTTCTTGGGCCGGTTAGCTCCCGGCCAGAGCGCACCATCCTGTGACGGCACGTACCTTATCGTTATAGGTAAGTTGCTCCAAACCCGCAAGGGCTTTTCGAGTAGCCTAGTCCCGATATAATCTTTATACAGGTTGTTTATCCACTCGCAGATTATCAGGGCTAGGCAAATCATCCTCACCATCAAAAGTGTTTTACCCGCACCCCTCGGCCCGGTATTAATATGCACTTTTGACGTGGTGTTTTCCCTGAGCACTCGCGTTTGGCTAGACATTCTTATTTTTATCCTTATCTCCCCATGCCATTTTTTGTAGCCATCCGCCAAGCCCGGCTTTCGCCTCTTCGTGGTTTCGCTCCCCGGTTATCGCGTTCGTTAGCTGAGTCCTGCCGATTCCTAAATCACTTACCCAAAGAGCTTCCATGTCGAGTATTTCCTCTTTGCCCTTAACATCCCCGAATTCCTCAAGCCTACCCAAGTGATAGGCAAGCGCAACCCCTAGAATGCGGCCCTCTGTCTTTTTCCCTAGTATCGTGCGCATCCCCAGTTGCCGGGGGGAATCTCCGGGGTGGGCCAGCATGTTTAACGCGCTCGGCATTTCTTTGTGCGTATACATGCCCGCCAACTGCCCGCCCGTCATAAACTGCGGGAGTGGTTGGCCCTCTTTGCCTTTCCCGTTCGTGTTTTTCTTGGGGATTGCCTGCTTTCGTTTGCCGTTCCCCTTGGTTGCCACATCTTCGTTATTTCGTACCATCTTTTCCCCCTTTTACCCGGCTACCGCCGACCACATGAGAAATATCGCTATTCCGGCGAAGAGGATATAGATACCGTACTTCTCCACTAAACCCTTTTCCATTTCCACATCGTAGATAACTGGTATTTCAGGGTGGCTTTGCGCCCGGAAAAGTCTGGTAGATGAATTATCCGGCGAGTAAGGATAAAAGGTCGGTTTGTAACCGTCACTGTCATGTGTTAATTGATACCTCGATTTCCCGTCCTCTTCTATGCGCGGTCTGCCGAGTGTTCCGTAGTTATCTATTATCTCTTTCACTATATCGCCGGGTATCACGGCTGGCCCACATCGCCCCAACATATCATTGTACACATAGGCGTCAACGGCGGCGTACTTTGTTACCGCCTCTTCTTTCCCCCCTTTACCACCTTTCTTACCTTTGCCTGTCGTGGGGACGGGCGGGGGCGGAGTTTCCTTTTCTAAATTCAAAGCCTTGGCAAATTGTTTTAGCAATCCCGGCTTTTCGACTTCGCCCTCTTCGCTCTCCGGGGTTACTTCCGGCGTCATAATTTCCTTGCCCTTTTGCTTCGCCTTTCTGAATTGTTTGAAAATCATATAAGCTCCGATTAGAAAGGCTACTATTATAATGATGTATGTCCTGTCCATTTTTACCCCCTTAGTTTCCGAGCATTGACAGGCCGTAAATCAGGACGAACGCGCATGTCGGCAGTCCGACTATCCACTTCAACGCCTCAAGCTGAGCATTTTTCTTAACCCTCTCGAATTGCGCGAGTTTGGCATCCTCTTTGGTGTCATGGTAAATTTTATTGATTAACGACTCCTGCTCTTCCATGTCTCTTTCAACCCTTGACATCATAGGTACGGCGTTGCTTTCGCCCACCACCTGTACCCACATTCCCCGTTCATCGAGGTATTGGTTTTCAGTGTCAACGAGAAACGCCTTTTGAGATTTCGGTTCGTTTGCGCAACCCACAGACACTTCAAGCTCCCTCAGTACCACCCTGCCGTCAAGGGTCGCAATGCGGTACATCTGCGAGCGTTGTTTTCTTTTCCCCCATGACAACTTAGGTATCGGTATCGTTGCGCTTGATGGCAATTCTGGCATTTTCCTTACTCCTTTTGCCGGGCAGGGCGGGGGTACGAGCACCCCCGCCCGTTTAGCCGTTCAGCTATCCCGCATCACAGGTGAGCGACTTCCGTAGTGCCGCCCTTTTTACCTTTCTTGCCTCCGATGAATTCTCTGGCTTTCTGGTATCCGTAGTAGGAGTTGGGCAGGACTATGATTAGCAGGTAAATCATCAGGCCGAGCATACCGTAGAAGATTTGCCCGAATCCGCTTGACCCGGAGATAAGGGTATTCAGGGAAGTAATCATCGAGTCAAAGAAGTTCAGGGCGATGATTACAGCGATAACCAACCCTACCGGGGCGAGAATTTCGAGGACGTTTACCTTGCTGGCTATCTTCATTGATAGCAGTCCTGCGGCAATCATTATGGATATGATTATCAGGACATCGCCGAAAGGCATTATCGTGCCGAGGCCGATAAATGATGCGTTCTCTGACGCGGCGCCCCATGTATTATAGGCGGCGGTATTGGCCGTCTGCACGTCCGGGGCAAGCTGTATGACGATAAGTACCGTCATAAAGAAGAAGATGATTGCGAGTATTTTTCTGATTTCCATTGTTTAATTTTTACCTCTTCTTTTTGGATTTCGTTTTGGCTACCGCCAAGCCCTCATTTGGCATTCCGGCTGGCGAAGATTCCACTCCCCGCTCGATAGCCCAAGGGAAGTATTGATTATCTCTTTTCTTTTTCGATAACATCACCCGCCTTTCCTTTTAGCTTGCCAGAAGATATAGAACACAGCGCCGCCGAGGACTAAGACGCCCAAGAACGGCCCTATCAATCTCATTTCCGCATCTTCCGTTTCCGAGGTATAATCTACGGTCAGTGTTCTAGTAGCGCTCGCCGCCAGCCCCCCGACAGTCAGTTGCTTATCATCTCCTACATAAGCCGTGCCTACCGGGGTGTCCGTTACATTGCTTGATGTGATGCTAGTTACTTCGGCGAGGGCGGCTTGGAAAAGGTCATAGGATAGCGTCAGGTTCGCGGACGTTTGCCCCGCGCCCGTAGTCGTCAAGAAGTTTTCCGTTGTTTCATCCGTCCGCCAGTCATTTATACCGTCAATAATATTGTCGCTAAAAACACCAAACAGGAGAATCAATGCCGCTATTACTACTATAACTTTCCCCATTGCGCACCTACCTTTTATAGATTAATATATTTTGGAAGTTGCCCCTTTCGAGCGGTAGGGGTAGCTTGCCGACTTCCCACTTCTTTTTGTTGTACATATAAAAACCGTCAGCCGCCAAGGTTATAGTCTCGCCATCATCGGTAAACCTCGCAACATAGTACACCCTATCCGGGCCGATGGTTTGGATTACGTTAGGCGATTTCTCTCGGGCAGGCGCATTCTCCTGATAATACGGCACTTCGATTTTAGCGGCCTCTTCGCTCGCGGGCTTGCTCTTTGTAGTCTGCCAAACTGCAAGCCCGATTACCAATACCACGCAGATTATGAGCGCGGCCTTATTCTTTAGTAGATAGCCAAAAATAAGAAACGGCAACCTCAGAATAATCACGAATATTGCCGATAGGTTTTTCACGATAGGATACCCCCGTGCCCTTACCTTATTTAATATATATACCCCTTTAACATACTACTACTACAACAGCTACAAACCTATTATAATTAGAGCCGCGCGCGCGAAAACCGTATCCCCCGCGCTCGCCATTGTTTGATAAGCATGTTACTACTTTCAAGAGAGCTTTGTCAAGTGCTTCAAGTGTATATAATGACGAAAGGGGCTTTCTGCCCCTTATCTCTGATATTTCTAAAATCTCAAAATCTTGCGTTAAGCCCCTTTTATGCCAACCCTCTTACGCCACCCCCTTTACGGTCACAGCGTTCTTTAATAAAAATCATCAAGGCGTCAGCATCCATGCGCTCCTGCGTTAGCTCCTGATTCCATACGTCAAACTCCGAGTGTTTCTCGGTATGCCAACTACTCCCGCCATACCTGAAAAGCTCTACCTCTTTCCAGTGCTTCCGCAATATCCTATACGTCCCCTTTGACTTCGACCTATATAACCCCTTGGACTTAGAGACAAAAGCGACATACCCGCAATTAGTCAGGATTAAATCATCTTTCCGGGCTTCCGCCTTTATCTCTGCCTCTGCCGTTTCTTGGTAAGTCCTGACTGAATCCTCGAAGCGCTCAACGTCCAACTTCGCCTCTTCAAGTGTAGAATTCTTATAGACAGCCTTGGCCCGATTGAGCGGCATACCCCACAAGAAAAAGTACAGCATCCCCTCTTCTTTGTTCTGCACCCAACGCGGGTTAAGCCCCAAAGCCTGTGCACTATAAAGCAACTCTTCATAACTGTTTTCTTTATTGTAGAGCCGCCCTATTTCCGCGTCCCTCTTCAAACCTAACCGGGTCGCGTCTTTTACGCTGTAGTAGAGAAACACTCTGGCATTCTTTCTGTAGGCGAATTCTGCCCCACTCTTCCCTTTATTCGCCGCGTCACTTGTCATTCGTGCCTACTCCTATAATAACCGCACAGATTAGACGACAGGCCGTTTACCCGTCCGGGCGATATTATCCCTTATCTTTTTCTGGATTTTTGATTTCAGGGCGCGCGCACGTTTGAAAGTCCTATCCGTTGGCAGGGGGACATAATGCTCTAGCATGTACGCCCGGAAACCTATATGAGATATGTCATAGCCACGCCAATTAAAGCCAAGGTAGTAGAGATTGTAGCCGCCAGTCGGCGAATAGTAGACTTCCGTGATAGTCCGCGCCACGTAAGGGCTGACCCTCTCCAAAATCCACTTAGGGGCTTTCTCGTTTAATGTTACCCTGTCGCCTTTCCTGAAAATCGGGTGTGTCATTTCCCCCTCTTCTCCCGGCTCGCTTTATACCTCTTGTATTCCCTGTCAACGGACTTCTCCCACAACCCCACGAATCTATAATAGATATACAGCCCTGCAAACGCGGGGATACCCGTCACCATCGCGGCCCAAAAGCCGGGTAGTTTTTGGGGCATCAAATAACCAAAGAGCAAGGCGATGGCAAATAGCAACGCTACCGGGAATAGCTTTTTATTGTTTTCCCTCAGCCACCTTTTTGATATTTGACGCCGCTTGTCCCTTTCCGCCTGTGTCATTTTCTTTTTCATCTTCGCGCTCCCTCGCGTATATCTTTCTCTTTCCGCCCCTGATAACGTATATAACCTTATCCCCTATCGTGTACTCATATCTGTCCCACTCATCGGGAAAATCTACGGGGTGACACCTTTCGCAAATCCAGCCCCAACCCCGGTTGAAAAACTTGGTATGACTAGGCCCGCCGCCGCAATAAGGCTCAGGCATGGGGAGTATTTTAATCTCTTCGGCTTTCCTCGGCATTTCCCCCGGCTACCTTTCTTTACGGGATAGCTCCATCGAGCCGCAATTTCCTTATCTCTTCCAAAAACTCAGGGCTAGGCGCGTAAGTTACCGGGTGAGTTGAAACTATCTCCCAGTCACCCGCGCTATCTTCCATGAGCCTGTATGCTGTAGACTGCGGGATGTGATAATCGTCTGCCAATTGCTCCAACGTGAAGCGCCCGCCGTATGTAATCATTTCTGTCAATACCGCCAGCCGCGCAGAATCTAGGTGTATCTCCGACTCAAAATCCCTCTTGTCCATAACTAAGGACTCGAATTTGAGCGGTACTAACAGCCTGTCCAGCAGGGCGTAATCCTTGAGCCTGACCTCTTTCCGGCCATCGAGAGCCGCCGCCGCTCTTAGAAAATCACTAAGGTGCTCTTTCGTCCGCGAGAGCGTCCATTGCCCCCTGTGCTCCGCCATGAATTTTTTGAATCTCTCCGACTTCACATCCGGCTCGATTGTCTTTTCAAATTCCATGCCCCACACTATCTCTATGCCCGGCATTTTATTTACCGGGTCGCTCGGCCTGTGAAGATGATAATACCTGATTGCCTTATCTTCCATTGACGCTTCCCACTCGGCGGAAGTTACCAGAGTTCGCAGTAGCACGGGCTGAATATTGACAATCGCGCTCCCGTAGAAATCCTCTATATCGAAACTCATGTGCGCCATGCGGGAGTGTATATAGTGGCTGTATACTAATTCGGCCAAGGTCGTCATTGTGTTTATCCTAGCATAATTCGTTTGTGTCTTAGCTATATCATCCACGACAACAACACTGCGGAAGTGGTTGAAGTCCTCGACATTCGCAAGCCCGGCGGCGCTCAGCCTATCAAGTATCTTCGCCCCGTGTGTAGCCTCACCTATGAACGCCGAGGCCCTAGACTTGCCGCAACCATGCGGGGATACAACGAGCAACAGCTTCTTGCATTTTACTATGATGCACTCGAAAGCTATCAGGTCGCCCAAGCGCTTATGCGTTGCCTCGACTGCCTGCGATAATTTGTCTAGGCGATGGTTCACGACACCCTCTCTATCTTCAAAACTATATACGGCCTTTCGCCCGGCTTCTCCTGATTCTTTGCTAGGACTGTCAGCTTCACCATCCCCCAATCATCGGGTATCATATCTCGACCAAGGGTAATAACGACTGAGCCGCCCTCGTGCCTGACTGAGCGAAAAGGCCGTTGCCGTCTTTGTCTCTTCTCCGGCACGCTAGACTTTTTAACTATCCTCGTTTTCATTTATCTCTTCTCTCTCTATTCTAGGAGCGCTACGATTGATAATGCAACGTCTACCACTTTCCCAACAGGGATTTAATTTATATTGCCTACTCCCGATATGAGGCTTGTCAGATATTGAAACGCTCACATCCGCCCACCCTCGCCGCCTAGCGTACCTTTTCGCGGAAACCTTGCAACCCCTTTTTGATGCAAAGGGATAATCATTCTCTACAAGCTCCCCCGTTTCATTGTTTTTCATCTTCCAATAAAAAGCCATTTAACCCCCTTTAATCTTCCCCGTCCTCAATGTCGGGCGGCTTGCAGTCAGGGCAGTACCATCTATCATCTTCATCATCATAGTAGACCTCTGGCCCTTTCGTGCCGCAAATCCAGCATTCCGGGTACTCTTCATCATTCATCGTCAGCGTCATTCCCTTCCCCCTCTTTCATCCTCTTGCTCTTTGCAGTTATCGCAGATATAGCCCTCATGCCCCGACTCCTGCCCATGAATGCAAGACTCTGCATAAGATTCATCGTCAGAGCACGGCTCGCCGCATATTTCGCAATAATAGAAAGTGTATCCACAATTAGGGCACTCTGGCATCTTCTCCCCCTTTCTCCGCTTTACGCCATTTCACGACCCCGTAAATCGTAACGCCCGTATATGTAACGAAGAGCAAGCAAAGGGCATACTGGCATATAATTAAGCTGTAGATTACCCACGCTATGTTAGTGGGAATCCAGATATAAAAACCCACAATACTTTTGCGAGCGTTGAAAACAGCGCCTACCAGACTGGCTATCGTTAGTAACCAAGATACAATAAAGAGGTTCATCTTTTCACCTTTCTAAAGCTCTCCCGCCGCTCAAGATATATTTCATGGTTTCCCCTAAAAGCACCAGATTCTATATTTTTCTTTACGGCCTCACGCCAGCCATCAACCGCCTGCGATAGTTTAACACCCGCCGCTAACTCATCCTTGTGTAACCCCGGCTCTATCAACGCGCACCATAGCATCCAGACTCTAGGCTCAAAATACTTCGCCATCTTGTCGGCGTAATAAAGTTTACTCCGCTCAAATTTTGAGTATTCGCAATGCCCCGCGACAAGCTCAAGCCCCTTTGTTCCGAAAAACCTATCCGCGAGGTAAGCCCCTAAAATCCAATGCGCCTCTTTTTCTTTGTCATTGTCCAAGTAAGCAGTCCCCCAGTGCCCCCAGTCATGCACGAAGATACAAAACATTTCCCAAAGGCAGGGCCACTTTTTGTAGAGCCGCCACCAAGCCTTGACGACATAAAGCCAGTGCACTATCGAGTGGCAACCGAAGAGTACGCTTATAGTCCCCTGTTTCATTAACTGTAGCTCCTGCATCGCAAGCATAGAGTTTGGCCCTTGATTCTATCATATATTCCGAGATAGTGCCCGCAATATGCGCATGTCCACCTACGTGTCAACAATCCCGACCTCTCTAGCTCAGGTTTTATAATTTCATCCGGTACATTAAAAATCCCCGGATAACCTCGATACGGGATAGGTTTTGCAAATTCGCGGGCGTCATTTACCACAAGGGCGTGCGGCCCTGTAAACCATCTACTACCATGATTCTCTACACAATCAATAACATTCACAATCCCGATTATAGCGCCCCGCACAAACACAGGCGAAAAGTGCTCAGGGATAAAGGTAACAAGGCGGTTATCATTCTCCACAATCCAACGGTAATGCTCCATATTGAAATTTTTTGAAGCATGAATTAAAAGTTGGCCGCGATGCGAAAATCTCCGCCCCCGGTTCTCGGTATCTTTCCCGTGAAACATCGCCCAAGCCATCGGTTGCATCAATGATAACGCTTTCATTTATCATCCTTTCGTCTTAAAGATAAAAGCCAAGGGTATACAATACCCACGATTGAAAACACAGCGCCGATAAAACTAAGGGTAAAGGTCAGCCGTGTATCGGGTTCAGCCGCTATACCGTAAAAGAATAGGGGCAATCCGACCACCAATAAAACCCACCTTAAATATTTCATAAACCCCCTCAATAATTTATTACCGGGCCGATACCTTTATGCGGGCTTGGATGCTTCCAACCGTTCCTGCGACTCGGCCTCAACGTACTACTCAATGACGGCCTATCCCGCCACGCTACCGAATCCTTATTAACCCTGTAAGGATTCGTCACCCTTGATGTGTCAAACCTGTATTTCAATATCGGCATGGGCATGACAGGCCACCAGAAACCACATTGAATACAATGTAGAATCCAAACACCCTCTTCATCCCTTTCAATCTGGACATTCCCCCGGCACTTTCTACACCTTGGCAAAAATAACCTCATAAGGAAACGACCTCTATTATATCCGGGTATTTCTCTTTCATGTATCGAGCTACGAAATCATCATTTGTGCCTAACCGGATAACTCCGCCCTCTCCCTTGTTATCCTCGACAATCCGCTCTAGCTCCTGTAGGAGAATAAGCGTATTGCCTTTTTGCCCTGTATATTTTATTTCCATTCCGCTTGCTCCAATAAATTCAATTGCGCGCTCCCCGCGCTTTTTATGCACTTTTCAAGCTCGCCCGTCAGCATCATCACCAAAACAAAGGCGTGCCCCATCTTCTTTTGAGGGTTGTTGATAACATCCACAAGCGTCATACCACTTGCCTGATAATCATAGGCGTCAAAATCCAAGAGTAGTATATTCAGGCCACCCCGGTACATTCTTTCGAGCCGTCTATAGCTATCAGTTTTTGCTACGTTTTCGGCATACTCCGGGGCATATATCTTTTTTCTCGCCTGTATGTAATCAAGGCGCTCCGCCCGCCAGTGGGCGAAGAGCGGCTTGGCGTTCCGGCCCAAAGGATACCTTATCGCGTGCCTGCAAGCCCAACCCCTAGCCCGCCACTTATACCAATCGTTATTCTGGAATCCGAAAGCGTCAACATGGCATTGATACACCTTGCTAAATTGCCAGAGGTTTTCAAAGACGCGGGCGACCCCGGCGTATGTCTTGCAAGGCCCTAGATTAAAGGGGCTTAATTTACTGTATATCCCGGAGCGCGCAGTCGTGTCTATGATAATCACATCCCCCAGTTTGCGAAAGCCCCTTAGCTCGCCCTTTCTCATTACATTAATCATGGTAAGTATCCCCTCTCAACCCGTAAAATAGCTTCAAAACCGTGTTATAATGAGACAAAAAGGAGGTAACAGAAATGGGAAGAAAGAAGGAACTCACTAAGGAACGGTTTGAAGCGTTACTCATTAAAGCCTCTCAACCTCAACAGGCGAAAGTTCGGAAACTCGGTTCAGCATCAAGCGGAACATCGGAGTTGCAGACTTCCGGTGATTGTAGCGAAAGGAATACTCATTCAGATACGTCTGGAGATACTTAGGACTGACAGCATGATAAACGCCATTAATACCACGCTTAACCAGCGACCAGAAGCCTTCAGCCGTGTTCACATGGTTGATACCGTCAACGTAGATTCCCTTGCCATGCCGGACAACCCCGTGAGAATAGCCGAGCTTCTGAACGTAATTATAGCTGGCAAGCTCATCTGTATGGATGGTGTTTTCAGACGAGCGTGGCACGTTATTCCAGATGAGGGGCATTATAGTCCGTGCCTTAACGTCCTTAGTGACCGTAGCGTGGACTTGCCCCTCATCCCGATGTGCAAGACCTACAACGGGCGTTTTACCCTCAGCACCACGCCCTCGTGTCCCTGCGTGCTTACCGCCAATGTTAAGTCTCATCCACTTCTATATGACCGTTCATCGGCTTGGCTTTCTCATCCATCAGGGAGCGTATCATCTTGAACATTCGCCAGGCTGTCTTGTAAGTGACCCCAAGCTCCCGTTCAAGCTGTTTGGCAGAGATACCACAACGGGTAGCCGACATCAGGAACATAGCGTAAAACCAAGAGCGAAGCGGGGTAGCCGATTTGTGGAATATCGTGCCAGCAGTCGGGAAGATGTGATTACCGCAGAACTCGCAGGAATATGCTTTGCGTCCAGTCCGGCGATAGTGCTTAGCCTTACGCTGGCAGACCTCACAGAAAACACCATCGGGATAACGTGCATGCAAGATGAACTCAAGGCATGTATCATCATCGGGGAACTGCTCATTAAACTCTTTAATCGTGTATTTAGCCGTTTTCACTTGTTGACCTCACGTTCTAGCATCTCGGCTAAGGCTGTTGTAACTCCATACTCCCGCATGAGAGCTTGTGCATCTAATCCTAGCTTTTTAGCTGCATCCTCAATCCGTTTTCTTATCTGCTCAATAGTCTCCATTATTCTGATATCTCCTTTCAAAGTTATTACGCCATTCCAACCAAGCAGGACAAGATTTACGATGATTATAATAGGCATTGCCTCTTATTACCTTACCGCATTTACAAGTATGCTCTCTATCGGCATGTTTTTTGAAGCTACCACCGGCTTTGTTGAATGGCATTTAGCTCACCTCAATATTTCTCAAAACAGCCTCAACGTCACCAGGCCACGGTGCAGAAATTGTCTTACCGTAGCCTCCGCAAATGTGGCAGGCATCTTGGTCGTTATTCGGCTCTGTCCCTGTGCCATCGCAGAGATAGCAATTCTCTACTTCAAGGGATTTCAGGATGCGGTACATTTCGGGGGTGTTCAAGTATGCTCTTCCCATAGGCAAATCATCAACATGAATAGTAACAGTGTCCCCCATCGGTTTAGCACAGACAAACCGCAACCCGTTAAGCTCCATCGGGACATTCTTTCCGCCATGAGAAGCACAGGAGGGGCATTCACCTGGTGTCCATTTTGTATCCATTTCTATTTCCTCCTTACCTTTGATACCTTAATTATAAACTATTACTTACGGGTTGTCAAGGTATATTCTAGGCTCATATATAAAGATTTCATAAAGATTACGGGCTATGAAGGGATACTTACGTTAATCATTGTCAAACCTTTCCCCTCTCATACTTCGGCCTAAATCATCGTGGTACTCGCCGAGGCGTTCTATCATCAAGAGCGGATTTCCAAGGTTCTTTATGTGCCCCTTAGATTTAACATGCTCAGGCCAGTTATCTACATCCACATCACACAGCCCACAATGGATTTTCTGCTTTCCCTTTTCTTTCGACATCTTGCGCTCCCTAAAAATACCTTGATTGAGAAATATCAGAGATAAGAAGCGGGAGAAAAAAATGGTATCGTTCTGTTTTGGTTGGTGGGTCATAAATAATCGCAAGGCCTCCCTCCCTTTGGGAAACATTTGTTTGGCATCATAGAAGCTTTACCCATAGCTATTAAACTTCTTAATTCCCCGCAATCTTCACATTGTACGGTTAATTTACAATGCCAGAATGGCATTGGTTTACCATTCCAATGAATACAAACGCCATCTTTATCCTCTCGCTTTGGGCATACGCAATCTTTATAACCTTCTTCGGTTACCACACACAACTGGCAGTTGTAGCATTTCGCCATTTCCATATTTACCTCCTTCAACAACCAAAACAGAACGATACCAGAAAAATTACATCATGGGACGCTTTCCATCACCTTTACAGCCCTTTCCCAACGCTGTATCCTGTCAATTTCTGCGGCTATCAACGCCCCTGCTATCACAAGTTGCCTGAGCCGGGGGTGTTTCTTTCTCTTATCCCAAGCCTTTACCCGGTGATTAACCCCACCGTCATTATAGCGGTCATAATTCTCTTCATCGAACCAAGGCCAAGGGTCAATAAAGCAAACGCCGCCATCTTCGCCGCCATCTATTTTCTTAAAAAGCGGCACGGGAGTTGCGTATAGAGCGCCCACAAGCGCCAACTCCCCTTTGTCATGCTGCGAATCGTGCAGGGCGTCCCAACCCTCGACCTTAACCTGCCGCTCCCGCTCTTCCCTGATTAATTCAATGCCTGTTTTCATTTTCCACTCCTAAAAGTTTAATAGATGCCCGGCGGCGACTTTCTCTTTGTTCCGCTCACGATAGGCACGCTGCCCGGCGGCGACTTTCTCTTTGTAATCTTTACTACTCTCATTATCCCAACATTTCTTACATAGGGGCGAACCTATAATTCCTATATCCCATATCGTTCTACGCCCGCATTTGGAGCATTTTGTAATAATCTCTCCGGGCTGCAATTTTATTTCAGAAAGTTTTACCATACTCCTTATAAATTCTCCCTTACAGGATAGATTGTCGTTTTTTGGCATATTTTGCATCTCCAGCGCTTAAACATCGTTTTCCCGCTTTCGCTTTTGATATCCCTCTCAGGGCAACGCTCCCAACTCTCGCTACTCCGGCAATCCTTGCAGTAAATGGGCTTGTCTGATATTTCTATTTTCTCTTTCGCCATCATCAGTACCGTCCTGACCCGGTAAATAGCGGGCCGCCGCCCGCTATTTCTGGCCGCCTTTTTCGCCGGATACTTCCTGCCTCATGTCGCGTAGTTTATTTTCAAGTTCCTGCCGGGCCTCTAGCTCCGCGCGCTCTTTTCGGACAATTACATCTACAGCGCCATCAACCCCGTAGTGCCTTAGTGTATCCAAGTCCTTTTTCATATATTCCTTGGCAACACTGGGCTTGCTATTAATCCAGCGCCATATCTCGCGCCGAAACTTTATTATGGGCACAAGGATTATAGCAATTAATATAAGAGCGATGAGTTCAGAAATTAGAGTCATGCCTTTACCCCCTTTCTCCCGAATTTTCATTTAATAATGGTATCTGATTTTCGGGTGCTTTAGGCACGTAGTTAATCCTTACCTTGCCCGAAAACTCTCGACCCTCATTAAAACGTCTACCAAAGACGGTTAGCTGATTTCTTGAATACCTGATAAAAGCCCATTCCGTGTAACCCTGGGAGAGCACAGCGCCCGCTAATTCTGCGAGCAGATGAACTGACATATTAGAGCAAAATCCCCAACAATCATCGCCCGGATTTATTATCCTATCTTCAAAAGATAATACCTCGATTGGATGCACACAATACCCGTAGCCCTCGCAACAACCCTCTGATTCATATTCGCCATACTTACACACCATGCAAAGATTCGCGGCTATCTCTTTTGTTAGTTCCAAGTAGACTAACCTCTCATGTTTTTTCATTTCCGCTTGCCCCCCTTGCCCTTTCCGCTCAATTTATCTTCGATAATTTTCAGAAAGTAATTGGCCGGGTGCTCTTTTTCGCTCCCGCCATATTTAAAATACTTACTTACAGCCTCGATAAATATAGGATAGTTACTTTTACTAATTTTTTCAACTATAATATCGTATATTTCCTTTTCCATGACCGAATCTCTTTGCGGCCAGTAATAATCTCGTAGAAACTCTGCAACCTTGAACGGCCCGGCTGCCTCGTTTATCAAGCGTTCTATCTTTTCCTCTATCGAAGCACCCCAACGCTTCTCAGCAGTCATACGCCCACCCTCACGCATACGGTTTAAACTCGCTTCCATCACCCGCATATCCTCGCTAAGGTCACGCATATAGAAAGAGTCGCCGTTTCTGATAATTAGTTTACACGGGTTAATGGCGTATTCAATAAATTCCCTTACCTCTTCCGGCTTACATTTCCAATCTTCGGCGAGGCCGTTAAATGTAACCTCTCCGAAATCAAGGCGATATCCGTCCGCTGTCCGTAGGGCGCACTTTAATCTAATATAGCGAGCCTCGGCAATCAATCCATATTTTGCCCGCAGGGTTTTTATAGGCAGCTTATTAGGCAAGTCTGCATCGCACTTAAACCACTGTATAATTTCTTTATTCTTACTCGCCATCGTCTTTTTCTTTTACGTCCGGCACGCGCTCGAAAGTGTAGTGTATGCCATCGAAGCTATCGTACGTTGCAACAGCCCGGTACTGCTTGATGAAATCGGCAATAGAAAGGCCGCGCTCTCGCGCGGCTTTATCTATAACATCCTTTGGCATTGAAACACGAATGCTTAAACCGTTTTCACCCTCGGCTCGCATCTTGTATACCCTGCGATATCCGGCATAAGGTGACTTCTCTGACATTCGCTAACCTCTTAGGAAATAACTTTAATAAGTATAAACTGTAAAAAGGGATTTGTCAAGCCCCCCCCGTAGAATCATACAACAGTAGCCCCCTTAAAGGTAGGCTATAGCTACCTAACAGCTACCCTACAGCCACCCTATGAGCGCAGGCAATAAATAATCATCGTTTTGTCAAGTATGAGGCTAAAACATAGCAAGGCTATAGCTACCTTATAGCTACCTTATAGCCCCTTTAACTTTAACTTATTCTTATTGTTAGTCTTTATTAACAATATAACTGAATGATACGGACTCTATAGAGAATCTATCAAGGCAATCTTCGAG
>DAOULS010000103.1:0-3387 GCA_034418415.1 Dehalococcoidales bacterium
ATATAAGAGGTCGTTTTAATAAGCCGGCGGACAAGCTGGCGGCGCAATATACAGCCTCGCTTCCCTTCGACCAGCGACTGTATCAGCAGGACATCGCCGGCAGTATCGCCCACGTTAAGATGCTGGCCAAGCAGTCCATTATCAGCGATGATGAAGCCAAGACCATCATCGCTGGGCTGGAGGCTGTCCGCAGCGAGATAGAAAAGGGCAAATTCAAGTTCGCTGCGGAGCAGGAAGATATCCACATGGCTATCGAGTCGCGCCTGATTGAGGAAGTGGGGGAGGTGGGGCGCAAGCTGCACACCGCCCGCTCCCGCAACGACCAGGTGGCACTGGACACGCGTCTTTTTATCAAAGAGGCGGTTGTCGCTACTCAAAAAGGCATCCGCGGTCTGCAGCAGGCCCTGCTCGACCTGGCGGAAGTTAATAAGAGCGTCGTCATGCCGGGCTATACCCATTTACAGACAGCCCAGCCGGTACTGCTGGCGCACCATCTCTTGGCTTACTTCGAGATGCTGCAACGAGATTACGAGCGCTTAACCGACTGCCTGAAAAGAGTCGATGTCATGCCCATGGGCAGCGGGGCGCTGGCGGGTGTCGCCTATAAAATTGACAGAGAGTTCCTGGCTAAAGAACTGGGATTCGGTAAAATCAGCCAGAACAGCCTGGACGCCGTCAGCGACCGCGACTTTATACTGGAATATGAATCAAACGCCGCTATCTGCATGATGCACCTCTCGCGTCTGGCGGAGGAAATCGTGCTGTGGTCTTCGGCGGAATTCGGCTTCATCGAGCTCGATGACGCCTATGCCACCGGCAGCAGCATCATGCCCCAGAAAAAGAACCCCGATGTCGCCGAACTGGCCCGCGGCAAGACGGGGCGTGTGTACGGTAATCTGACGGCCCTGCTGACAACGATGAAAGGGTTGCCCCTTGCCTATAACCGCGACATGCAGGAGGACAAGGAGGGGCTATTCGATACCGTGGATACGCTGCAGGCTACGCTGGAAGTGTTTGCCGGCATGGTCAAGACCATCAAGGTCAGTGACGAGAGTACCCGTAGTGCTCTGGAGCGGGGCTATGTCCTGGCTACCGACCTGGCGGACTACCTGGTGAAAAAGGGCGCGGCCTTCCGCACCGCCCACGAAGTAGTCGGCAAGCTGGTCAATTATGCGGTCGGCAAGGGCAAGACCCTCGTCGGGCTTGATATAAAAGAATACAAGAAATTCTCGCCGCTGTTCGGCGCGGACGTGCGTTCCATTACCATCGAAACGTCGCTGGCGGCCAGAAATGCGGTCGGCGGTACAGCCCCCGTGCAGGTGAAAAAGGCACTGGCCGGGGCGCGCCGTATTGTCGCCGGAAAGAAATCGAATTAACGTAAAGAAACACGTTAGTAATGGAGAGATAATATGGGTGATTCTATAATCATCGAAAGCCTGACCAGGTATTATGGCGACTTCCTGGCGCTGGACAATCTGTCGCTTAGGGTGCCGGAGGGGGAGAATATAGGACTACTCGGGCCCAACGGCGCCGGCAAAAGCACCACGCTCAAGATAATGTGTGCTCTATTACGTCCCAGCTCCGGTAAGGTATATATCGACGGCATCGATGTCACAGAGGAGCCGGAAAAGGCTTTAGTCCGCATCGGTGCGATTATCGAGACGCCGGAGTTCTATTCCTATATGACGTCGGAAGATAACTTGAGCTACTTCGGCAGACTGCGCGGCATGAAGGGCGAGCAGCTGGATAAACGGATTAAGGAAGTAATCGAACTGGTCAAACTGGATAACTGGCGCAGGGTAAAAATTGAGAAATTTTCGCGCGGTATGAAGCAACGTCTCGCCCTGGCGCAATGTCTGCTGCACGACCCCCCGATATTAATACTGGACGAACCGGGGCTGGGGCTCGACCCCAAGGGACTGGTTGAGTTCCGGGAAATAATCTCGGATGCTGGCAGGAGCAAGACGGTCTTCTTCGCTTCGCACCAGTTAAACGAGGTGGACTTAATATGTGATAAAGTGGCCATTATCAACAACGGCAAGCTGCTGATTTACGAGAGTATTGCCGCACTAAAGCAAAAATACCAGTCGCTCGAGATGGCCTATCTCAAGCTGACAGGAGGAAGCGTTGAGTGACTTTGAAAAGCTGAAAATAGTAATACAGTACGAGTTTTTAAAACATTTCCGGCGCAAGCGTCTCTATATCGTGCTGGGTATAGCGCTGCTGGTGGAAGCGTTGGTGTTGATACTGGTGCCGACGCTGATGACAGGGGGGTTTCCCAAAGACGTTCTTAGCATGGCGGCGCTGCTGACAGCCGGGCCGGGCCTGGCGGTTATCGGGGCGGTATTTTTTGCTGGCGACGCCATCGCCGGGGAGTATGAAGGCAGGACCGGCTTCCTGCTTTTTATCAACCCCGTTAAGCGGTTGACTCTCTGGGTGGGCAAATACCTGGCAGGTTTCTTGGCTACGGCAATACTGGTAATATTCAGCTACATTATCATTACTATCGCGCTGGTGGCGATATACCAGCAGGTACCCGTTGAACTCCTGAAATCATTCGGGTTATGTATGCTGTATGCCGCCGCGGTGTTATCCGTGACCTTCCTTTTCAGCGCCATCTCCAAGGGTTCCATGGGCGCCACGGTAATGACGCTGCTCTTCATCTTCGTCGTTTGCGGGATTCTGGAAAGCGTGCTGATGTCCACCGGTAAGCCCTACTGGTTTATTCTTTCCACCGGAGGGGACAGCATTACGGCAGTCATGGTCGATGTGAATAGAATGTTTGAGAGCCTGGGAATCGACGCGTCGCGGTTCGGCGCGATGATGGCGAACTATAAGCCTATGGACATCAGTTTAGCGGCTGCGGGCATGGTAATCTACCTGGTCGTGGGTTTTGTCGGTAGTCTCTGGTTCAGCAACCGTCGGCAGCTGGCTTAGTTTAGTGAAAAAATAAGACCTGACTGGTGAGGTCAGGTCGGTTTGAATAATAAAAACTACAGGAGGTCTAGGCTTTAACTGTCTTATTCTGGGTGCGCAGACACCGGGTACAGAGGTTTAAGCGCTTCATCTTACCGTTAATCATGATGGTAGCAGGGTGAATATTAGCCGTCCAGTCACGCTTGGTGTGTCGCTTGGAATGGCTGACGTTATGACCGTATTGCGGCGTTTTACCGCATAAATCGCACTTCAAGTCCTTTTTTCTCCTTTGAAATTGAACCGGGGTATTGCAAATTCCGCTAATTAATAGTAACATAATGCGTCTGGATTAGCAAATAAAACGTCCTTGGTGGCGGTGACAATAATACGTATAAACTGGCAAGGATGGTAGTATATGGACAAGATTAACAATGTCGCGGGACAGGTGCTGCGGGACATGTTTTCCGCCGC
>DAOULS010000104.1:0-2883 GCA_034418415.1 Dehalococcoidales bacterium
GGTGATGGAGATACGAGCACCGATGCCAATCCTTACCATGTTTACAATGAAAGTGGCGATTTCACCGTTTCTTTAAAGGTCACCGATGACAAGGGGACATCAGAAACTTATACAAGAGAGGACTACATCTCCGTCCTTCCCGGTTGGGGTGCCGGCACTGTCGCCGAGAGTGCTTGGAACGCACTGGTCACCTTCTTCCGCGGCTTGGGGGCTTTCTTCATCGGGCTGGGAATATTCAGTCCGCTCTGGATAATAATCCTGGTAATCCTGTACTTTGCTTGGTGGCGACGCCGCAAGAAGAAGACTCAATAAACTGATTAACAGTTAAAATGAAAGAGGGGGGCCTTGGCCCCCCTCCGTTTTTACCCCGATATGTTTGGTAATTTTTTCAAATCTTCGCTGCTTACCCCATTAATAAAAACAACCTTGTTGCGGCTGGTCTTTCCCTTGATGATTGTTACAGCGGATTTTCTTATCCCCAGCCTCTCCGCCAGTAAATCCACCAATGCTTTATTGGCTTTGCCTTTTTCCGGGGCGACGGCAACTTTTATATGTAAGGCTCCGTCTTTATAGCCGATTATTTCATTACGTCCGGCATTAGGTGTTACTTTTAACGCCAGCCGGATACCCTGGCTGCCTTTTTTGATACCCAATTATACGCTCGATGCTGGTTAGAATAAACTAGTCTTCGTAGTTCTGTTTGCGTCCAAGTAGAAACGCGATGGCGCCAAGGATAAGTATAATTGCCGCGTACATCCAGAATTCCCAGGTGAGTTTATAGCTGATGAGGGGTTCTGAAAATACGTCAAGAATGTCCAGAACACCGAGTGCCGCAGCTATGACGCCTAATGCTCCGAGGATTGCTGCTGTGAGTCCCATCTTTTGACCTCCTTGTTATTTATCTTAATGCTCGCATGATATAATAATTATCGTAAACCTAAATATAGTTTCGTTTGGAGATAATATAGCATGAAATTGATAAATAATCTATATTTCTATCCGGAGCAGGGGATGCTTGACTGTAATACTTACGTACTCAAGGGAATGCCCGGCATTATTATCGACCCCGGCAATCCTGATTACCTGGATACACGTATTGCCGCGATGGAACAGGATGGCATCAAGCCGGGGGATATTGGCATCATCATTAATACTCACCTGCATATCGACCATTGTGGCGCCAACGAGGCGTTTAAGAAGTTGTCCGGCGCCAGCGTTGCCCTGTATCCCGTTCAGAAGGAGAACTACCGCCTGGTGGTCGTTGACGGCGCGCAGCTTTTCGGTATGGAGCCGGGCGAGTTTACTATGGATTATCTTTTGAAAGACCCTGTTCTTAAGTCTGGAAGTTTTAAAATAGAGATAATTCCGTCCCCCGGCCACT
Source organism: Dehalococcoidales bacterium (assembly GCA_034418415.1). Lineage (GTDB taxonomy): Bacteria > Chloroflexota > Dehalococcoidia > Dehalococcoidales > RBG-16-60-22 > RBG-13-51-18. The sequence continues at coordinate 1,382 of DAOULS010000104.1, forward strand.
CGCCGGACTGTGTTTGCTTTTACCTGCGGCAGGAGAAAGTATTGATATGCGGCGACGTTATTTTCGAGATGAATACCGGTCGCGTTGACCTGCCCGGCGGTAACGCTGACGACATAAAAAATTCTATCAATGCATTATCTAAGCTTGATATTGAATATCTGCTTCCTGGCCATATGGGCATAGTGACCGGTACGGAAAAAGTAAAGCAGAACTTCGAGTTTGTCAGGAGTAATGTCTTCCAGTGGTTATGACCGATTTTCAGGTGGGCTCGTATGAATTGGGGCCCATCCGCCCGCCCAATGAGGCTTATTCGCTGCTTATTCGTGTTACCCGTAACTGCCCTTGGAACCGCTGTAAGTTTTGCCCGATTTATAAAAACGATAAGTTTCAGCTGCGATCGGTCGATGAGATTAAGCAGGATGTAGTGACCGCCCGGGCTATTTACGATAAAATCCTCGAGTTAGCTGGAGAATCACCTGATGCCGGTACCATACGGGAAGCTGCCGCCCGTGTTTATCAAAACGCTCCTAATGATGCCTGCTGTAATGTCGCTCTCTGGATGTATGCCGGCGCTAAAAACGCCTTTTTACAGGATGCCAATTCTCTTATCATGAAAACTCCCGGACTTGTTGAGGTAATCAAGTTTCTTAAAGAAACCTTCCCCTGCATCGAGCGTATTACCAGCTATGCCCGTTCCCACACTGCCGCCAGGAAGACTCTCGAGGAACTTGTTTCCCTCCGTGAAGCTGGTCTTTCCCGACTTCACATAGGGATGGAGTCCGGCTCCGATGCCGTGTTAGCTTTTATGGATAAAGGAGTCACCGCCGTTGACCATATAACTGCTGGTAAAAACGTTAAGGCCTCCGGGATATCATTATCCGAATACGTCATGCCGGGTGCGGGTGGTAAAAAACTGTGGCGCGAGCATGCCATGGAAACGGCGCGGGTGCTTAATCAAATCGACCCTGATTTTATTCGACTCCGCACTTTAACCATTCAGTCGCGGATGCTTTTACATAAAGATGTGGTCTCTGGTGACTTCGTTCGCTCGACTGACGAGGAAATCGTCGAAGAAATAAAAGTATTCCTGGAGAACCTTGAGTGTACTTCACAGCTCTTTAGCGACCACATGATGAATCTTCTGCCGGAGTTAGAAGGCAAATTACCGGAAGATAAGGAACGATTCTTAGAGGTTATACGAAAATTTCAGTCGTTACCGCCGCATGAGAGAAATATTTATAAGCTGGGCAGACGGTTCGCTATTTATGATAAGCTTAAAGACCTTGATGACCCCGCCCGTCATAGCGAAGTCGAACGGATTCTTGAGCAAATCCGTCCCGATGAGCTTGATGAAGTGCTGTTCAAGCTTATGGAGAGGTATGTCTGATGTCTGACCTGGAATACGTAATTGGGGCGCTGTTGCGGGAAAAGAAATTGACTCTAGGCGTGGTGGAGTCAGCCACCGGAGGGCTTATCTCCCATCGTATCACCAACGTCCCGGG
>DAOULS010000105.1:0-25060 GCA_034418415.1 Dehalococcoidales bacterium
GCCCTTCTCTTATGCCACTCCGTAGCCTGCTCGTAGGCGTAAGCCACGCGCAATAAAGTCTCCTCGCTGAAGTGCCTGCCGATTATCTGCATGCCCACGGGCAAGTTATCCACAAAGCCTGCCGGAATGGAAATCCCCGGCACCCCGGCGATATTGATGGGTAAAGTGCAGACGTCACTTAAGTACATGGCGAGGGGGTCGTCCGTCTTTTCCCCGATTTTAAAGGGGACGGTGGGGGAGGTGGGGGTAATTAAAGCATCATATTTTTCAAATACCTTATCAAATTCCTGGCGTATCAGGGTGCGCACCTTCTGGGCTTTAAGATACCAGGCATCGTAGTAACCGGCGGAAAGCGCGTAAGTGCCGAGCATGATACGCCGTTTGACCTCCGCCCCAAAGCCGTTCCCACGCGTCTTTTCCATGTTCTCCCACATTGTGTGACCCTTGTAGGAGTAGCCGTACTTCACGCCGTCGTAACGCGCCAGGTTGGCGGACGCCTCGCTGGGGGCAATAATATAATAAACGGCGAGGGCATAGGGGGTGTGGGGCAGAGATACCTCTTCCAGCTCTGCGCCAAGCTCTTCCAGCTTTTTATGGACGTTATTCATGATCCCCGAGACGCCCGACTGCATTCCTTCTACGTAATATTCTTTAGGTATGCCAAGTCTCATGCCCTTCAGGTCAGGCTTCAAGCTTTTGGTATAGTCCGGCACCGACTCGGGGACGGAGGTTGAATCCCTCTTATCGTGTCCGGAAATGACATTCATCAATAGAGCGCAGTCGGTTACATCCTGTGTGAGTGGTCCTATCTGGTCTAGCGATGAGGCGAAAGCAACCAATCCATAACGGCTGACCCTTCCATATGTGGGCTTAAGCCCCACCACACTACAAAAGCCTGCCGGCTGCCTGATGCTGCCTCCCGTGTCCGACCCCAAAGCGGCAACAGCCTCGCCTGCCGCAACTGTTACCGCCGAACCGCCGCTGGAGCCACCCGGCACACGATTTATATCCCACGGGTTATGCGTGGGGAAAAACGCCGAGTTCTCCGTCGATGAGCCCATGGCGAACTCATCCATGTTAGCTTTACCCATCATCACGACGCCGGCAGCGTTAAGCTTTTCCATCACCATGGCGTCGTAAGGCGGGACGAAGTTCTCCAGCATCTTCGAGGAGCAGGTCGTCCTCACACCTTTAGTACAGATGACGTCCTTAATAGCCAGCGGGATGCCGGTCAAGGGGCCGATTTTTCCCGCGGCAATAGCATCGTCGGCTTTACGCGCCTGCTCCAGGGCAAGCTCCTCGGTGATAGTTGTGAAAGCCCTGACCTTAGGCTCGACCTGTTTGATGCGTTCCAGGTAGTGCTGCGTCAGCTCGACGGACGATATTTTCTTCTCTTTAAGCAGTTTATGTGCTTCGTGAATCGTTAACCCGCCCGATATGTTACTCAAGTTCAACCTCCTCAACTCACAGGATTACCCACCGGGATGATATAGAGAGGCACTTCATCTTCAGGTAGTTCTAGGACCTGCTGCACGTCGGCATCGTCAAATGCGCCAGCAGTTACCGCACCCAGTTCAAGAGCGACGGCTTCCAGGCTGATATTCTGGGCGGCGTGCCCCGCTTCCATGTGGACATACCTGATGCCACGCTCGCCGTATTTAACCGTTGTTATTTCATATATAGCCGTGATGACGATATCGACAGCGCCCTGCTGCACACTCGTTTGCCCTAAAGCCGCCTGCGATAAAGACTGCCTTTGGTCGCCGTCCATTATTTTAACCAGCGTATGCGTCTCTGGCTCGTATTCATAGACACCCGCCGCCAAACCCTCCACATTACCAACCACGACGTATAACTTGAGAGGATACAATGCACCCGCCGAAGGCGCCGTCCTCTTACCAGAGGGGTCGGTAATCCCCTGCCCTGCCCAGAATAGCTGACTTAACTGCTGGAGGGTAATCGGCTCTTCGCCAAAACTCCTGACCGACCTCCTGGCCAGTAAAGCCTCTTCGAGAGAGGTCTCGCTGTCATAGATTGGTTCCGGTAGCGTTATCTTCATTACTGTTTCCGTTGAGCTTACTGTATCTGTGGTACACCCGATAGATAGAACCAACAACATAATAATTACCGGCATAATCGCCGCCCATCTTTTGTATTCCATCTCACCCTCCCTCGACAATATCTACTCAAGCACGGGCTTGACCCTGAAGCAGTCGCCCTCACGCCGCGGCGCGTTAGCCAGAATATCGTCCGGCGGCAGCGACGGCTTTACTTCGTCTTCCCTCATCACGCTCTGGAGATTGACGGACTGTGCTGTGGGGGTAACGCCCTCGGTATCCACTTTCTGCAGCACCTCGAAATGTTCCAGCAAGTCGGAAAGTTGTTCACTCATACGGGTTATTTCCTCTTCAGTCAGGGCGACACGCGCCAGATGGGCGATGTGCAGCACTTCTTCTCTACTTAATTTCATCTTTAACTCCGCGTTTTTTCACGTTTATTTTACCCGTCAATTATAGCACCCGTTTTCAGCTTCGGGCAAAAACTCAATAATAATAGTCGCAAAATTAACATAAAAAAGATATAATATTTGTAGGACTATATTTAATAAATAAGGAGGCATATTATGGGGGAGAGGGTGATGGTATTTGTGGACGGCAGCAATCTTTACCATTCTTTAAAAAACCATTTTAAAAGGACAGACCTGGACTTAGGCAGGTTCTGCCAGAAATTAATGCGCCGACGCCAACTCATCAGAATTTATTATTATAACGCCACCGTAGGACAGAAACAGGAACCGGAATTATACAAGCAACAGCAGTCTTTCTTCAACGGCATAAAAGCCATACCTTACACCGAGCTGCGACTCGGCCGGCTGGTCTATACCAACTGGCCCAGCGTACCGCCTTACGAGAAAGGCACCGACGTCCAACTGGCTACGGACATGATAACCCACAGTTATAAAGGCAACTATGATGTGGCTATTCTCGTGGCTGGCGACAACGATTTCGCCGGGGCGGTCCAGGCTGTCAAGGACAACGGGAAGCACGTCGAAGTAGCTTTGTTCGGCAAGGTGGGCACTTCCCAGGAATTAAGGTCCTCCGCGGACATGGTTATCGATATCAACGCCCGGTTTCTTAGAGACTGCTGGAAAGATTCGTCTTCAAAAAAATCGAGAAGATGAGGCATACTAGCCGTAAAAGCGAGTCGAAAGGTCGACCCAGTACCCGTCTTTACCGCGAAGAAGGCGCAATCGTCAAGGACTGGGGCGGCCGACTCCCCATAGCCCTTATCTACCCGAATACCTATTATCTCGGCATGTCCAACTTGGGCATTCACGCCGTTTACAGTCTTTTAAACAGCGACCTTAAGACCGTCGGCGAGAGGGTTTTCCTAGATACCACGGTAAAGAACGCTCCCGCCGCTATCGAGTCCGGCCGGCCACTTACCGACTTTGCCGTGCTGGCTTTTTCCATCTCCTATGAGCTCGATTATTTCAACGTTATAAATATTTTAAAGTCCACCGGTATCCCGCTTTTGTCCGCCGAGCGCGATGCCCATCATCCGGTTGTTATCGGGGGCGGTCCCTGTGTAACCGCTAATCCCATGCCGCTGGCGCCGTTCTTCGACGCTTTTTGTATCGGTGAGGCCGAGCCCATTGTCCCTAACCTGCTGCCGGTGCTGTACGACAATATCGGCGAGATACGCACGGCTTTATTACAGAATCTTGCTAAAGTCCCCGGCGTTTACGTTCCCCTTTACCTCCCATCCACCTCAGTCACCCGCCAGTGGGCGAAAAACCTTGATGACTTTGACACAAGGTCAGTAATCCTTACGGAGGACACCGAATTCGGGAACTCATATCTTATCGAGACGGAACGGGGCTGCGCGCGGGGCTGCCGCTTCTGCCTGGTTAACAGCGCTTACGCCCCCATGCGTTTCCGCTCCGCCGAGAAAATCGTCAAGCAGGCATGGGAGGGACTAAACTTGCGTCGCCGCATCGGGCTGGTGGGCCCCACCGTAACCGATCACCCCCAGATAACAGAAATTCTTACCTCCTTGAATGAGATGAACGCCGAAATTTCGATAAGCTCCTTACGGATAGACACGCTTTCCGAAAAGATTATCAGCGAACTGGCTAAGGGTAGTCTCCAGACCATCACTATCGCCCCGGAGGCCGGCTCCCAGCGTCTGCGTAATGCTATCAACAAATGCTTTACCGAGGATGACATTTTAAGGGCCACTGACCTGATTGCCGACAATAATTTTTCACAGCTCAAGCTTTACTTTATCGTAGGTTTGCCGACCGAGACTGACGAGGATGTTGAAGATATCGTAAAACTCGTAACGGCCATTAAAGACCACCTGGAAAGTAAGCGCAGTAATACCCGCATTACCGTTAACGCCAGCCCCTTCGTTCCCAAGGCATCTACACCCTTCCAGTGGACGCCGATGGCAACGGAGGATATCCTTAATCGCCGCCTTGGGATTTTGAGGAGCAGCCTGCCGCTGAAAGGAATCAAGCTCAACGAGGAAAGTCCAGCTTGGAGTCAGATACAAGGAGCCCTTTCCCGTGGTAATGAAAGGATTGCCCCAGTGTTGGCGAGTATGAAAGAAACTACACTATCCGCCTGGAAGAAAGCCATCAATCAGCACGAACTAGACATTGAGAGTTATGTCAACCGCCACCTCAACCCAACTCAAAAACTCCCCTGGTCCATTATCGACTCCGGCATGAAAGAAGAGAAATTGCTGTCGGAACTTGAAAAGGCGATAGGAGCGTAGGATAACACACTATTTCCAATTCGATTGACTTTATGTCTTCAAAAATGTATATTCATGCTATAAACAGCAATTTAGACATAATAAAACTAATCACCGTTGGGAGTATAAGATATGTCTGATAGTAAAAACCAATCTGAGCGAGGCCCTTTCTTTTCAGCAGCTTTATTATGCGAAAAAGTCCTTGTTGAAAAAGACGGGGTCAAATCTGCTATTAGAATTGTTGATAGAGTGACCAGAACTGCAGTTGGTCCAAATCCTCCATCAGAAATGGTCCCATTCGATTATCACGCAACGTTACTTATCAAGTTCAAGTCCGGTTGGGCGCGTGGCGTTCACAAAGTTAAGATTCAACTTGCGAAACCATCTGGAGAATTGATGCCTGAATTTGACAGGAACGTATTATTTGAAGGCGAAGAGGATCGGGGAATCGATATAATACTAAATCTAATGCTCAAGTTAGATCAAACAGGTATTTATTGGATACATATATATTTGAACGACACTAAGATTACACAGATTCCGTTACGTGTAATTTATATACCACAAGTCATACAAGCGCCAGTTCGAGGTGATAATCCATAACAGGAATAGCTCTCACGACGGTTTGGAATTCCTCAGAAAATGAAGAATTAATTGTAATGGTTGTTATAAATTGTTCTGACATTTTATTGTCAACTTCGGACTTAATATATTCTGATAACTCGCTCCAACTTATAAATCCTTCCTTGGCTTCATGTATAAGTAGTTCCAAATTTGACAAATATTCCTGTTCTTCTGTAATTTCTGATGTTTGCCTCAAATCAAATAAACGATCGTCAATCATTTCTGATAAAGTATCAATATCAATTATACCTTTTAGAAAGTCGTTTAATTTTTCGACTATCTCATATTTTTCCATCATACCTCCGCTTTTTCAACATTCTTTCAAGCAGATTCAAAGTAAATTATAGGTCTTGTATGAAGAATTATCAACAGGCCAGTGCCGAAAAGTTGCAATACATGCTAGAAGAACGTAATTACTGGCTACGTATTCATGATAATAAATTACTATGTAAAACTCAAGCAAGCAGACCCTCAAAAATCATCGATGGAGGCATTAGCTTAATATTGTCATATTATGATGAACATATGAAATATTTATGCACAATCCACAAAGTCATTACAAAAAACGGAAAAACTATACATGAAGACGTTAAGGATATTTATTTAGACGGGATTCGTTATAAAGCAACTGATTGATATTAAAACGAAAATTCTTCTACTGCTCCAGCAGCTCCGTCACTACATCATTGATGGCTTTACCGTCCGCTTTACCCTTTAGCTTAGGCATCAGTTGCTGCATTACTTTGCCCTTATCGCCGGGGCCTTGAGCGCCCACCGCCCCGATGACTTCTTTCGCTGCTGCCACAATCTCTTCCTGGCTCAATTGCTCGGGTAAATAAGACTGCAAAATGACCATTTCCGCTTCTTCCTTAACCACAAGGTCGGTACGGTCGCCCTTCTTAAAAGCATCGATGCTTTCCTGTCGCCGCTTGACCTCTTTGGAGATGACGCCCAAAACATCGACGTCGGTAAGGTCGGCCTGCTTAGCCATCCAGGCGTTTTTCACCGAGGCTATCAGCATGCGGAGCGTATCGCGCTTGAGCGTATCGCCGCTCTTCATCGCCTGCTTCATATCCTCGGCCAGCTTTTTTTCAAGGTCTGATTCCGGTGACATGCAAAGACCTTCCTAAGTTGAATGATACTAGCTGATTGACTAATGCTCGATTAACGGGTAGATGCCGCTCGCCGGAACATCTTTGTAGTTCGGGCAGACCCGCGTTTCTTGGCTGCTTTTTTCCGCTTCCGCTTCACCGACGGCTTCTCGTAGTGCTCCCGACGGCGTAACTCCGCCAGAATGCCGTCCTGCTGTACCTTCCTGTTGAACCTCTTCAGCAGACTATCAAAACTTTCATCCGCACCCGGTGTAACTTCTGCCAAGTAACATCACTCCCCTTCTAAGATTATCCGGCCTCCTGCGGCCTATATACTATGGGGGGCGTTCCGACCCTTGGTGCTGAAAGGGTCCTTACCCCCGGTAAAGCTAGTGCCCGTGTCTCACTTTATCCGTGAAACACACGTTATTATTGTAGATGGAGTAGAATTTACTGTCAAGTGAATTAACCCTCCCGGCAAATTCACCCTTTTTCAGACCTTCTCATTATTTCTACCGCCGCTACCAACCCTGAAGCCGAGGCCTGGACCAGTCCCCGGCTAACACCCGTCCCGTCACCAACGGCGAACATATTTTTAACTTCCGTCTCCAGGCACGATGTTAGCTTGGGTCGGAAGGAATAAAACTTGACCTCTATGCCATATAATAGAGTATCCTCCGACGCTATGCCCGGCATCATTTTATCCATTGCCATCAGCATTTCGATTATACCGGTCAGGTGGCGGAAAGGCAGCGCAAAACTCAAGTCGCCCGGTGCCGCGTTTTTCAGCGTCGGTTTGAGTTTCCCCTCTTTTATGCGCGCCGGTGTGGAACGCCGCCCCTCCAGAAGGTCGCCAAGGCGCTGTATCAGCACCCCACCTCCCAGAAGATTGGAAAGCCTGGCCAGGTATTTACCGTAGGCAATCGGCTCGTGGAAGGGCTTGGTGAAATCGGTGCTTACCAGCAGCGCGAAGTTCGTGTTCTCGGTCTTCTTACCGGCGTAGCTGTGCCCATTAACCGTGATTACCGGGTCGATACCGCCGGTGGACTCCATGATAACTTCGCCCGCAGGACACATGCAAAAAGTCCTGATACGGTCCTGGAAGCTCGGTGATACATACTCCAGCTTGATTTCATAAAGGACATCGGTCAGGTCTTTCATTACACCACAAGGTACTTCTACGCGTACGCCTACGTCGATGGGATTATTATGCATGGTGAGTTTTAAACGTTCCGCTTCGTGCGAAAACCAGTCGGCACCCTCCCTGCCCGGCGCCAGAACGAGGTATTTACAGTAGTACCTCTCGCCTCCTTCCGTCTCGACACCCCTGACCGTACCTCTTTCCGCTATTATCCTGGACACCATAGTCTGGGTCTTTACCTCAATCATCGGAAGGATATAGTCCTGCATTCTTTTCAGGACTTTATAACCGCGTTCCGTGCCCATGTGGCGTACCGGAGTGGGAACCAAGCGCAGACCCGCTTTACCTGCCCGGCGACTCATTGCATCGATAACACCATCATCGCCGAATACCTTTTTCGCCGCGCCGAACTTCAGATACAACCTATCGACGCGCTCAATCAGTCCGGCCGCGTACTCTTCGCCGAGGTACTCACCGATGTGACCGCCTACCTGTGTGGAAAGCACCAGCTTGCCGTCGCTGAAAGCCCCAGCACCACCCAGGCCGCAGACCACATTGCACGGCTGGCATTCCGCGCAGGTCGCTCCGGTATCGCGCACCGGGCAGTGTCGCTGGCTGATATCCCTGCCCTTTTCAATAAGGAGTACCTTCAGATTTTCCGCCTGCGATAGCTCCATGGCAGCAAATATCCCCGCCGGTCCCCCACCGACGATAATAACATCATACGTCTTGTCCATTAGGCTGTTTTCCCCTCCAGACACAACAAAAAGCCGAGACAGTCCTTTTTCTTCATGAGTATCTCGGCTTTTCCGGACTGTATATAGAATATCCGGCTGCCACAATTATATCCACAACACCATAATGCGTCAAGGAAAATACATTTCTACCACTAAACTATATAATAGCTGGCTTTGCCTTCAGTCAGGGATGACTTGCATTGACTTTTGCCATATGGCAAATTATAATTTAAACTACTATGAGTAGTAACGTCAGTGATTTAGGGAAAATATTAAAACAGCAAAGGATAAATACCCCACTTACCCTCCAGGAGCTTGCCGCTGAATCCGGAGTGTCTTCTTCCCATCTGGGTCGCATCGAAAGAGGCGAGCGTTTTCCTTCGGCCAGGATTTTACGTAAAATCGCCAAACCCCTGGGTTTCAGCGAGGATGAATTATTCACCCTCGCCGGCTTTCTTTCGCCCCAGACATCAGGGGTAGCTGAAGATAGCATTTCACGCTACAATCATCGCCAGCTGGACCCTTACGTAGCCAGAATGCTGGCGGAAGAACCTCCGGAGATACAGCGCGCCGTTATCGGCATCCTTAGTCTGCTGAAAAGCGTAGCCAGGGGAATATCCAAATAATATCTTCATAGCACCGCCTTCTCCATTTTAAAAAGGGTGGGAATGCCCTTTTTCTTTGGCATCATTACTTGATACGCCAATGAAAACGTGTTACATTTAAGTAAATTCACTTGTCTGCCCCCAGGCTAAGTACTTATGGAAACCAAAGAAGAAGAGTGGCTAAGGTTTATCGATACATTGAGCCACGAGCTTAAAACACCCTTAACCTCGATAATCGCCGCTGCCGGCCTGTTAGAAGAAGAGCTGCAGACCACCACTGATGAGTCTCATCGAAAGCTTATCCAGACCATTATCCGCAATTCAAATTCCCTTGAAACCAGGTTGGCGGAACTCCTGGATATTGTCAAGACAGGCAGCGGTAAATTACAATTACAGCTGGAGCCGGTAGACATCAAATCTCTTGTACTGGGTACGTGCATGCAGATTAGCCCTCTACTGCATAATAAAGGACAGCAACTTACTACTGATTTGGCGGATTTACTGCCCATAATTCGCGGTGATGGTCCCCGACTGGAACAGGTATTGCTTAATCTGATGAACAACGCGGTCAAGTTTACCCCGGATGGTGGTAAAATAATAGTGAGAGCGCGGCATCATGAAGACGGTGTATTGGTCCAGGTCCAGGATAATGGCATCGGTATCCCTAAAGACCAGCACAACATGCTTTTCAAGCCTTACAGCCGTCTCAATGCTGACAGGCAGCGCCATCCCGGCCTTGGTCTCGGATTAGCGCTATCTAAACAGGTTATAGAACTGCATGGCGGTAGAATCTGGGTTGACAGCGAGCACGGTAAAGGCAGCATTTTCTCCTTCTATCTGCCGCGGCGACAGGCTAGACAGGATGCACCGCAATAAGGAGCGCGATGAAAGTATTGGTTATTGAAGACGACCCTGGGATTATTGAAGTAGTCTCCTTGTGTTTCCAGTTACGCTGGAGCGGCACCACGGTGATATCCGCCGCTAACGGTCGCAAAGGTATCGACCTTGTTGAAACGGAAAGCCCTGATGTAGTTATTCTGGATATCGGCCTGCCGGATATGGACGGCTACCAGGTACTGCGGGAAATCCGCCGCTTCTCCGACGTACCCGTGCTGATGTTAACGGTCAGAGGCGAAGACACTGACGTCGCCAAAGGACTTGAACTCGGGGCTGACGACTATATCACCAAACCCTTCAGCCACATCGAGCTCATCGCCAGAGTGCAGGCGGTGCTGCGCCGCGCCCAGGGCCTAAATGTAACCGATGAAGAACGCCCCTTTGTTGCCGGCAAGCTTTCGGTTGACTTCGGTCGCAATGAAGTGACGATGAACGGACAGCCCATTAAACTCACTTCGACCGAAAGAAAACTGCTTTATTACCTCATCAGAAACGAGGGTCGTATCCTCTCTCATGAAAGTCTGCTGGCTAAAGTCTGGGGAGATACTTACGTAGACGCCAGGGACCTCCTCCGCGTGCACATACAGCACCTGCGCCAAAAACTGGAAGACAACACGGAGAATCCCACCATCATCGTCACCGAGCACGGTATTGGCTATAAATTTATCCGCCCTACCGGCACCTAAAAACCGGTCTCATCCTTATCATTCAGCTATATTCGCATACCCTTTTTACGCTTCATTTTAACCCCTCTGCACACATGATTTTTACCGTTCTCTTTACGAGTTTTATTCTTTATTAAAAGTTTACGGTATCTTTATGAAATCTTTATTTTTCTTAGACGCATCTTTATGGTTCTATGCTAAATTGAGAGTAGCCATTTAGTACTATGACCCCGGAAAATAGTGGGAAAATGGAAAAAATAAAAGTATTTTTATCTGACCCACAGGTACTCTTCAGGGAGGGTATCCACTTTATCCTCTCTGGAGAAGATGATTTTGAAGTTACCGGTGAGACAACCAATAACGAAGAGGCTTATTCATTTATCGAAGCTAATCCTCCCAATATCGCTATTTTAAGCATGCACGATGCTAAAGCCGACGGCGCCGAGATTACCCGCCATATCCGTCGGAATGTCCCCTCGGTAGCCGTAATACTCATCATGGATAAAAAGGAGCCGGAGAAAGTGTTCGCCGCCATTAAGTGCGGCGCCGGCGCCTGTCTCACCAAGGATACCGAGCCGGAACACCTACTCGATATTATCAGGGTTGTCGCCCAGGGCAGCCTACCTATAATAGAAGAACTACTCACTCCGGCGATAGCCTCGCTCGTACTCAATGAGTTTGAAGACCTAGACACTATCAACAAGCAGTTCGATAATCTGCTGGCTAACCTCACTCCTAAAGAAATACAGGCACTGAATGCTATTGTAACCAACGGTGAGATGGAACAACTCATCTCCAAACTGGATATGAGTGAGGATACCATCCGTCATAACCTTAGACTGATATTAAATAAACTTGTATCTAACGAACAGGCACGCAATATCATTGACGTCGCCCAGCGGAGTCTCCCTTCCATCATCCGCACCGGCCGAGGCAATGGCAAAGCCGCTGAATTCGTTACCAAGGCAGAATTCAACGAGTTCAAAGACAGCTTAATGGAACGTCTGAAGTCGTTTATCGGCGAACTCACTTAATTTTACATTTTGAGGAGGAGGGAAATATGTAAATGATGCAAAAAACAAGATGGAAGGTCATCCAGGCTGTCCGGGCAAGCCGGGAGACCATCCACTTTGAAAGATAAACAAACCAAACACATACCAAATTAGGAGGGAAAAAGGAAAAAACAATGGTAGAAATTAGATTCGGTGACCAATATGAAATAAGTGACCTTGCCGGGCAGACGGTATCCGAAGCCCGTGAGCACTTCAAATCTGAGTTCGGCATCCCGGATAAAGCCTCGGCCAGATTGAACGGCTCAAAGATAAAGGCCAACGCTGAATTGGATACGGTTCTTAATGACGACGATAAACTCGCCTTTGCCGTCTCCCGCAGCCGCACGCCTTTCCTTATCGGCGCTCTGCTACTGGCGCTGGCGGTTACCGGCGGTGTATTCACCTTCGGTTTCATCAACGCCAGCACAACTCTAACCTCTAGCCCTGCCACCAATGACTTTGCGTCGGTTACCACCAACGCCACTATACCCCTTACCTGGACACCCTACGGGTTCTACAAAGGCTCCATCGCCGCCGCCGCTAATGCCACTCCCATATTCAACGTAGATACCTGGTCTTCCGGTTATTCCGGTGACCTCGTTGTAACCGTTACCCTGGCCAACGGCGATACTCTGGCAAAATGCTACCGCATGTTATCCTTGAGACTCATTATGTGCGACTCGACAAATGCTACCATCGACATTAATGAGGACGGTATAGTTGACGGCAGAGACTACGTAATGCTGACCCTGGATAACGGCTCCGTCAGCATGTTCCCGTCGGGCATGACCGACAACATGACCATCAGGGTCAAGAGCGGCTTCTATATCACCCATATCTTCAAAGCCGCTAACTGGGCAACCCCGGCCAACTATCAGCCCCTACTCTTCGCTGAAGTCGCCCAGAGGTAATCGTATAAATAGTGAGGTAGGGTAGCTGGGAGGCAGCCCGCTACCCTACCCCTCTCCCTTCCCGGTCCCGCTGCTCATACAATCGCTGGTGAATAGAGTAAAAAAATGAAAAAGAAACTAATATTCGGAGGAATAGTACTACTCGCCCTGGTGTTGACCACCGGCACCTTTGCCTATACCTATACTTTTAATTCGGCAACACTGGGAAGCTATATGGCTGAAGGTCCTTTTGCCACTTATACGCCATCATCCCAACCGCCAAATTGGGAAAGCATCCTGCCCGAGGGCGAGTCCGACTCCGAAATTCTTGTACCTGTTGCCGCCGGCGATGACACTGAACTCCCCTCCCAGTTCCCCGATTCCGGCGAACACTGGGACAAAGTCGATGAACAACCCGCCGACGAAACCGACACTTACGTTTCAACTCAAGGCGATAAAAACTGGTGCAGAGACCTTTATTATCTCAGCGATTTCACCGGTGGGTCCAGCGGTGAGGAAGCCATCAATAGTGTTACCGTTTACTTCCGCTTCGCTGCTGGTGGCGATTACAACATTAAAATAATGGCAGCCCTTAAATCCAATGGCGAGGTCTATGAAGGCCCGACACTTACCTACAGTTCTACTGATTTTGTGACTGAATCCTGGGAGTGTACTGTCAACCCTTCTACCGGCGAAGCCTGGACATGGGAAGAAATTAATGACCTTCAAGCAGGTATAACTACGAGGGGTAATGGTAAGAACAAGCCTGCTATTATAACCCAGGTATATGTCAGTGTTAATTACGAGTACGCCAAAACTCAAGGTGAAGTCCCTCAGGGTGGCATGTTCGTCATAACTCCTCACCCTGATTATACAGGGGACATCCTCGTGAAAATTTACCTTACCAACACTAATGACTTACTGAAAGCATATAAATACATTAATATGAAAGTTTACATGTCCAACAGTCTTGAAGCCGCCAAGACACCTAATTACCAGATTCTTGCCATCGAGACCGGTGTGGTTGTCTTTAATATCGAGGGCGGTTCCGCTGAAAGCTACACCGTACAAATAACCGGTGGCAGCTACCGTCTGATGTCGGATAATCCCGATGAATGGGGGACGGGATGGACCATTGTACCCGAATTTTATTGCGAGGTTACGCAAAGGTAAGATAAGCCCATGAAACGCGCGATAGGTTTAATATTCGCCATAGCAGCTTGTATTGTAGCCTTCCTCTCGGTGAGAGGGAACCTGCCCTTTATGCCTATCTATGGCTCGTCCATGGAACCAACTCTTACTTCGGGTAGCCTGCTGATGATCGAACCTATTGACCCGCAGGATGTTAAGGTCGGCGATATTATCGTCTATGATGTCCCGACGATGGTCCGTGAATATTATAACTACCCGCCGACAGTGTCTCACAGGGTCATAGAAATTATGACGGTTCCGACGTTAGGTTTCCGCACCAAGGGTGATAATACCGGTGAAGACCCCTTTACCGTAAGGCCGCAGGATATCCGCGGCACGGTTGGCACACAGATACCGTACCTCGGCCTGCCATTACTTTTCTTCCAGAGCGATCAGGGCGTTATATTTGCCATTGTGGCCCTGATACTGCTGGCTATCTTCCTCTTTGGAGGTGAATTACGCCGCAGTGGCAACTGGCTACATCGTGGTGTGTTCTCCCCTGTTATCAATGAGGAAAAACGGGCTAACCGCATGCTCTCCCGCCAGATAGAGGCTACTGAAAAGAAAATGGATTCCACCGAGCAGACACTGGAAAAATTCTCTCTTGCCGTAGCGGAATACGCCAAGCACCTGGCCAGCCATACCAGCGCTATACAGGGCTTATCCGATGCTTCTCAAGAGCTCAAGAAAGGCGCCGCTGAGCAAAACCGCGTTCTTACCGCTATTATGGAGAACGTCGGCAGACCCGGTCGCAATCAGGAGCCAATCATTATCAAAGAAGCCAAACCGGCCTCCAAGGTTGAAAAGAAGGAAAAGCCAGCAGAAAAACCCTTCCACGGTGCCCTGCTTAAAGGCATACCCGGTTGCGCTCGTAAACGCCCACCGACCCCTGAAGAAATCACTGCACAGTCCCACTAGGTATAAACTGCCGTTACCACCGCTTCTTTAGGGTTATTTTCATCAAAAAATACTACGGTCACTTTACGTCCCGTCACCATTTCCCCTGATGCTACGCTCCGGGCTACCGCCACGTCTTCCAGATACACCTTATAGCCATCGGAGAGGCGCACCGTGGCCGTGTAATTAGTAGCGTTAAAACTCTTTAGTTCCGCTTTCTTTACAATCATCTTAAACTCCACCCGTTACCAATCGCTGGAAATACTCTCCACGCTGCGGCTGATAGACCAGCGTCATACCCAGTACGGCGCAGTCTATCTCCGTCTCCAGGTCGAGCTGCTCCAGATAGTTATCGCTGTAAACCCTCTTCAGCGCCGCCTCGGTCCTCCTGGCGTTATCGCGCGCCTTATCCGTGTCCTCGGCAGGGTCGACGGCGAAGCTCATGCCCCCCATCAAATAAGATGTCACCTTCTCGATGAACACCTTGGCGTAATTAAAGGTCAGGCGCCGCTCGTTCCGCCGACTTTTTATGTCCCACTGCTTCCCGTAATAGAAGTCAAGCAGCTCTCTATATCCCTTCATCCTGTCGGTTTCCATACGCGCCAGCTGTGCAACGACTAATTCATCCATCGTTAATCCGCTCCTTATCTGAAAACTAACCGCTCCCCAGTGCTCTCTGAATTGTCCGCTGGCTTACCCCGAAGAGCTCCGCCAGTTCCTTAACTTTTTTACCGTTCCCATAGAGCTTCCTGATTTTCTTATCGCGCGCCTTTTTCAGCCAGCGCTGGCGGCCCCTCGGTTCATCATAAATGCACTGCGGGAAAGGACATTCCAAGCAGGACCGGGCGTATTCGCAGCCTTCGTCGCGGTAATGGCAGTACTCCGGCTTCAGGTCCCGGGGCTCACGGTTGCCTAACTCCTGTTCTTCTTCCGGGTCAGCTCCGCCAATCTCACGGGTCTCCAAAACCATCGCTCTCCTCTCAAACCAAACACGTCAATATTAGTACATATGTTCTACTTTAGTCAACTCTTTTTTGTCGCCTTTTTACGCTGGAAACGATTGACCCGGACGTTAAAAGAGTATAGGATATATTTAATTGAGATATTGATTCAACCTGTATTCACCGGCAGGGGCCGCTCGAGCCCCTGCCCGTCTTGAAAAAGGAGTCCGGTTTAGTGAAAACACTATCAGTCATAATTTTATGCTTCATATTGCCGGTGCTGGTTTTTACCTCCTGTTCTACAATCGCCGGCGGGACGCCGGAAAGCAACGAAGAGCTGTACAAAGCGGCCATCGAGCGTTACTATAATTCCCTTCTCCAGTTAGACGTTGATAGCTTTTTAGATTCGCTCGACTCCAGAGGACCTTTATATCCCGATGCCGCTACTATTGACCAGATGCGTGCCGAGGCTGATACCAGCTCCTTAGCGGGAGAGGTAGTGGTCAATGAACTAATGATTCTCGAAGAGAGTAACAACTGGGTTAGAGTCAAGGCAGAGCTATTTATGAGCATTGATTTTAGTGATAGCGGTGAACCCTTTGAAGAGACAATCTACCCGACCTTTGAATTAACCTTAATAGACGGGAAATGGCGAGTCTTCAACGGGTCATTAGAGTAAGGGTCACGGGTTTTTATCTTTAACACGCCTCGATAAACCGTAAAATTTCCAGGCTAACTTTAGTTAAGTCATCATTCATGTATTATCTTAATCTCATTCTATTGACATTTATGTCAAAAGGTGTTATAATTGCTTTGTTAAAGCAATATTAATAAAATGTTAACAGGGATGTCATGGCTATTTTAGACGACTATCTGACAGTTCTAGAGGCGAGCCGCAGGCTCAAGATACACCCGGAAACGGTCAAGAGGCTTTGCCGCCAGGGCGACATCCCGGCTAACAAAATCCACAATACCTGGCTAATTAATAAAGATGTACTCGATAACTTCGCCGGCACCTACAACCCCAGTCGCGGCGCCAGGAAAAGACTTATTAAGTGAAAGGAGCGGGAGAGAAGAATCCAACAGACCGGTAAAATCAGCTCCTCCACAAGGGGGACGATATGAAAAAAACAAAAGGTCCTACCAAAGTCTTACGTTACCTAATCTCGCTGGCGTTAATGGCGCTGTTGCTTTCCATTTTCCTGCCCTCGGCAACGGTCCTCGCCGCGCCGGTTATCACGCTTACCCCCACCTCCGGCCCCACCGGCATTACCGTTACCGTCAGCGGCTCGGTTTTCGATTCATATAGAGGCGATAACATACACGTCTTTTTTGACACTACTGAAATTTCCAGCAGTCCGTTTATCGTGCCGGAAGACGGCGCCTTTTCCGTAAGTTTCACCGTCCCCGCCGGGACCACTCCCGGACAGCACTCGGTAGAGGTCAGGAGCGAGATAAATTCCACCACTATGCTGGCCAGGAGTTATTTCACCGTCGAAGCAGCTGCTCTGGACCTCGATATTTACGAGGGTAATGTTGGTACCACCATCAATATCACCGGCAGCGGTTTCCACATCGGCAGACCGGTAGCCCTGTATTACACAAATATGTCGCAGAACGAAATCGGCTCCGAAATAGCCTCGTCCGCCGGCACATTCTCACACCAGTACGTCATCCCGCCCAGTCCGGCCGGCTCACATGAAATCGCCGCCAGCAACGAATACAGCAACAGCGCCGAAATCCAGTTCACCGTGCTGCCCGAACTTACGCTTGACTTGAGTTCGGCCGCCGCCGGCGACGTAATAAACGCCAGCGGTACCGGCTTCGCCAGCCAGAGCGCGGTCACCATCATCTTCGGTTCGGTCGGCGTGACCGTCGCCCAGGCCGACTACTTCGGCAGCTTTGAAATCGACTTTTACGTTCCACCCCTCAAGCCGATGACCTACGACGTCAGGGCACAGGACAACTACGGCAATACCGATGTAACACAATTCACCATCACCGCCGGAGCCGCCTTGAGCACGTCCATCGGCACCACCGGCAGCGAGCTGACCATCAGCGGCAGCGGCTTTATTCCCGGTCATACTATAACCGTTTACTATGATGATGTCCCCATCGCCACCGCCGTAGCCGATAATAACGGCGATTTCTCCGCCACCTTCACCGTGCCTCCGGGTGGCGGCAGCCACATTATCACCGTCAGCGACGGCACCAATACCAAGAATTACAGTTTCTCACTGGAAAGAGAATCTCCCCCGATACCGGTACTGTCGCTGCCAATTGATGAAAGCATGACCAAAGCCGAAGCGTTCTTCGACTGGGAGGACGTCGTCGACCCCAGCCTGCCGGTAACATACAATCTTGAAATCAGCGCCGACCCGAATTTTGCCTCGGTTATTCTCTATAAAACAGGTATCGATATCTCCCAGTATTTACTCACCGAAAGTGAAATACTCTCGGTCAGTTTCAAGGACTCCCCTTATTTCTGGAGGGTAAAGGCCGTCGATGGCGCCGGCAACGAGAGTGAATACTCCGAACCCTGGATTTTCTATGTCAGTGTGCCTTCTTCTCCGGCCCTGTTCCTGCCCGAGGCTGATACGCAGGCCGAATACCCCATACGCTTCAGCTGGGAATCGGCCGCCAGTCTTTCCCCGCCGGTCTCTTATACCCTGCAGATAGCCGGCAGCCCGGATTTCACCGCCCCGCTGCTTAATAAGACCAGCCTTGACGCCACCGAATGCCTCATTACCGAAGAGGAAGGCCTGCAATTAGATTCGGATATAACCTACTACTGGAGGGTAAGAGCCATTGATAACGCCCGCAACAGCGGCGACTGGTCAGCCGTTGGTTCCTTTGTCTTCACTTCTGCCGGCGGCTTCCCCGGCTGGGCAACCGTAATCCTGATTGTCCTGGCATTCATCATCGCGGTGCTGCTGGCTTTCCGTACCGGGCGCCGTACGGCCTATCATTAGCGGCAAAATAACGTTATACTTATCGGGAGGGCATCATGAAACATATAAAAATATACAGGATACTCGGTATCCTAGTCATTTTTTCTCTTCTGCTCATGGTACTTCCGGTAATTCCGGCATATGCCGCTTTTAGTGTTACTTTAACGCCAACATCAGGTAGAATCGGTGATACGGTTACCGCTTTCGCCTCGTTCACCGACAGCGCCTCGGAACGCTTCGCAAAAGTTTATTTTTCGCCGAATAATGTTGCCATCGGTTCTTCTATTTCTTCAGCATCTACATATGAATATGTCTGTGGATATGACGTTCCCAACGATGATGACGCGTTAGCCGATAACGTCACCTTAACCTTTACCGTACCGACTACCATGGTCGACGGCGCTATCGATGCAAACGTAACCTCCGGCACATATTACGCTTATCTCACCTACCTTACATCAGCAGGTGAAGGCAATATCTTAGCCAAGGCAACCTTTACCGTGACCGCGGCTACCCTCGACCCACTCTCCCCTACCTCCGGTCCTGCCGGCACCAGCGTGCTGGTAACCGGCTCCAACTTCGCCCCCAGCACCGCACTGGTAATTCAGTTCGATACTACCACCATACCTATCGACTCGGGCCATACATCAACCCTAAGCACCGGGTTGTTTTTGAGTTATATAACAATCCCATCCA
Source organism: Dehalococcoidales bacterium (assembly GCA_034418415.1). Taxonomy (GTDB): domain Bacteria; phylum Chloroflexota; class Dehalococcoidia; order Dehalococcoidales; family RBG-16-60-22; genus RBG-13-51-18. The sequence goes on from DAOULS010000105.1 coordinate 19,140, forward strand.
CCGCCACCATAGGTGCACACACGGTAACAGTGACCGCCGGTACTACTTCAGCATCAACTACCTTCACCGTAACCGCCAGCCCCACTCTCGATACCCCGAGTCCATCTTCAGGTCCTCCCGGCACCGCGGTTACGATAATCGGGTCAAACTTCCCGGCCAGTACCGCGTTAACCTTTCAATTCGATACCACCGCTATTGTCCCAACTTCCGGTGACGCCGCCACACGCAGCACCGGCCTCTTCGTATCAATTATCACCATCCCCTCCAGCGCTGCAGCCGGCGCCCATTCCATTACCGCTACCGCCGGAGGCGCGTCCGCCAGCACCACCTTCACGGTTACCGGCGTGGCGACACCAACCCTGGATGCCCTTAGCTCAACCTCCGGACCTCCCGGAACCAGTATAGCCATCAGCGGCACCGGCTTTGCCGCCAGCACCGCCCTCGTCTTCCAGTTCGGCACTACCACGGTGACGCCAACCGGCAACACCCAGACCGACAGTAACGGCAGCTTCTCCAGCATTATTGTCGTGCCTGCCGGCACCGCTGCCGGCACCTACACCATTACCGTTACCGCCGGTACTACCTCCGACACCGCTACCTTTACCGTTACGGAGTCCGGCACTACTACCCCTCCGACCACCACGCCCGCCACGCTCCCCCTTAGTATCGACCAGGAGGAAGGCGATTTCGTCGGTGGGACTATCAGTATCGGCGCTAGCGGCTTCATTCCCAACAGCACCGTAACCGTTACCATCGATGGTGAAGAGATTACCCAGAAAGACACCGATGCCAGCGGCTTCGTCGTCATCACATTTAAAGTGCCAGCTATTCAGTATGGCGAGCATACCGTGATAGCTACCGACGGCACCAACATCGCCAGCGCCAACTTTTCCATCGAGTCCACCGCACCCAATGTGCCGCAGCCGCTATCACCCGCTATGAGCGAAGCTATATCATCACCCGCCTTTTTCGACTGGGAAGATGTTACCGATGTCAGCGCTCCGGTTACCTACAATCTGCAAATAGCCACCGCCGATACCTTCGAACCAGATACAATAGTACTCGATCTAACCGGCATTACCACGTCCGACTACACGCTTACCGAAGCGGAACAGCTTAAACTCTCCGCTGAAGTGACCTACTACTGGCGAGAGAAAGCCGTAGATGCCGCTGACAATGAAAGTATCTGGACCGGCGCCGGCGAGTTTACCATGGTCAAACCCTTCGAGTTCGCCGGCTGGCCTCTTTATCTCACTATCGGCCTGGGGGGACTGGTACTCTTCCTGCTCGGCCTGTGGGTCGGCCGCCGCACCGCTTTCTACTATTAGTTTTAAATCAAATATTGTGTTTTAAGAGGGGGCTATATAACGCCCCCTCTACTTTTACTACTCCAAGGTAAACTAAAACCTCGGTAAACCATCATTAAGATTAACGGGTTGACAAACAGGGTACTGATGCCTTCATAATATGTGCCAGAAGCGATGACGGAAGGAGGTTAAGATGTCTGTCTATCTTATGCTGACCACCCTTACCGATGCGGGGCGCAAAGCCCTCCAGGAAGACCCGGAAATTCTCAAGGAAATCAACAAGGAAGTCGAGTTTATGGGAGCGAAAATTCTCACGCAGTACGCCCTCCTGGGCCAGTACGACTTCGTGAATATCCTGGAAGCCCCCAGCAATGAGTCCATCGCCAAACTGGCGATCAGGTTAAGCGCCAAGGGAACCACCCAGACGCTTACGTTAACAGCGATACCTGTTGATGACCTTATTCATACCCTGAAAAACAAGGAGAATCCCTGGTAAACACCGGGGTTATTTAGAAAATAAAAAAAGCGAGCCGTAGAGTAAATCTACGGTTCGCATCCTTTAGTTAGACCGTTTTAGACCGGTTATATAACCGGTGAAAATATCAGATTTCCCCTTCTTCTTCTTTAAGCGTCCTTCTCATCCTGGCTTCTTTAACAGCCGTTACGATGCCGCCCAGGTTCAGATACCATATCAAAGCTATCGGGAACAGTATAATGGGTAGAGCGATGAGTATAGCTATTATTATCTGCCATTCCATGTTGTATGTCTCTCCTGAATAACCTCTTAAATTTATATCTGGATATGTGTATATTTCGCCTTCTATATTGATATTAACAGAAGTGAAGTCCAAGCGGCGTCCGCTCTGATGCTTAATTTCAGAACACGGCTTTTAGGTATAATTGCCTAGTCATTCAGGTGTAATACGAGGTTGTTGTGAGTGCACCATACACTGGAATATGATAAAATCAGAAGGAGCTATATGAGTAAAATCAAGATATTGATTGCCGACGACCATGCGGTGGTCAGGGACGGCACACGCCAGATACTTGAGCATGAATCGGATATGAACGTTGTCGCCGAGGCCGCCGACGGTAATGAAGCCATTAAACTCGCCGGCACCTCCCGACCCGATGTCGCCATCATCGATATCGCCATGCCCGGTGTGGACGGTATAGAAGCCACCCGGCAAATCAAGTCGCTCTATCCCAGTGTGGCGGTCCTGATACTCTCCGCTTATGACGACGACCAGTTCGTGTTCAGTCTGCTGGAAGCGGGGGCAGCTGGCTACCTGCTGAAAAGCGTCCGCGGACGCGAGCTTATTGACGCCGTCCGCCAGGTCTATGCCGGCGAGTCGGTTTTACACCCTGCCATCGCCAGGAAGGTGCTGAACCGTTTCGTGCCCGCCGCTGGCAAGACAGCCGGGCAAAAGCCCGCGGAGATGCTAAGCGAGAGAGAGATTGAGGTCTTGAAATTAGCCACACGGGGCTTCAGCAATCAGGACATCGCCGACGAACTCTGCTTAAGCCTGCGCACCGTCCAAGCGCACCTCGGCCATATCTTTAACAAGCTACAGGTAAGCTCAAGAACGGAAGCGGTCGTGCGCGCTTTAAAAGAAGGCTGGGTAACGTTAGAAGATATACCCTGAAAAATAGCTTCTTTATTTTTGAGGTGGTACTTTGGCCCACCGTGCATTGGTCATTATCGGCAACATTATTTCATTGGGTTTCTTATCTTTACGCCGCGAGAGGCAGTACCGCAAGCGCCTCGAGGCGATACAGGAAGACCTGAAAGCATCCGAAGAAAGATACCGCAGCCTTTTTGAAAATGCCATCGATGCCATCTGGATGCATGACCTGGATGGGAATTTTATCGCCGCCAACAAAGCCTCGGAAAAAATGATAGGCGTCAGTCGCAAGGAACTCTACAAGAAGAACGTCAAAGACTTCCTGTCTCAAGAGAGCCTTGACCTGGCCCATCGCATCAGGAACAAGCTTTTAAACGGCGAGGATGTAGAACAGCCCTACGAGCAGCGTTTCTCCAGAGGCGATGGCAGTGTGGTCTATATGCAACTGGCGACCAGCGTGGTCCGGGACAAGGGTAAACCGGTGGGCTTTCAGCACATCGCCCGCGATATTACCGAGCAAAAAATAATGAATGAAAACCTGCGCTTTTACCTCAAGCAGGCTACCCGGGCACAGGAGGAAGAAAGAAAGCGCATATCCCATGAACTCCACGACGAGACCATACAGGCGCTCGTCGTGCTCTCACGGCAGCTTGACGCGCTGGCCACGGGCAACGACGACGTATCCGACGAAATGAAACGGCATTTAGAAGAGTTGTGGCAGCAGACCGACAGCATTCTGCAGGGGGTGCGCCGCTTAAGCCAGGACCTGCGGCCGGCGGCTATCGACCGACTGGGACTGCTGCCCGCGGTACAGTGGCTGGCAGCGGAGGTGACCAAGCACTCGAATATAGCTACCAAGGTGAATATCGTTGGTGAAGAGCACCGACTGCCGGAGGAGGTAGCCATCGCTTTATTCCGCATTATCCAGGAAGCCCTGCGCAACATCTGGAGGCATTCCAGGGCCACCAACGCGGAAATTACCTTTGAGTTTACTCAAAACAAGACGAAAATCACCATCAGCGATAACGGCAAGGGCTTTGTTCTAGCCGGCAAGGTCGGTGAGCTTGCCAAGCAGGGCAAGCTGGGACTGGTGGGCATGCAGGAGCGCGTCCAGCTCATCGGGGGGACGATATCCGTAGAGTCGGAGCCCGATAAGGGGACCACGATTATCGTGGAAGCACCCGGGTAATTTTTTACGCTTAGAACAAATTGTGAGTCGTGTAATAAATTTGACAAGCTGGTTGGAAGCGATATATTATCGGGGTTAAGCATCAAGGGAAACAATAGACAGTCCACGATAAACAGACATGGAAAACCCCATGATATACAGTCTGACCGATGAACGCGCTGATTTTTTATAAGTAATCCGTAAAGGAGGTAACAATGAGTACATGGCATAGTTATTTTAAAGAAAAGGGGCACGCACCCGACTGGCCGTATCCTATCCGCTTCGACCAGGAGCAGGAAATCGATGCCGATGTCCTGGTAATCGGCGGCGGCATCGCCGGGTGCTGGGCGGCAATAAGTGCCGCCAGACAGGGACTGAATGTGGCCCTGGTGGAAAAGGGCAATACCGTCAGAAGCGGTGCCGGGGGCCCCGGATGTGACCACTGGTGTAATGCACCCGCGAACCCTTTATCCAACGTGGACCCGGACGAATGGGCAGAGCACATGGCCGACCGCCCCTACTGCAACGGCATCGGTATACAAATACAGTGCCGCGAGAATTTCGATACCCTGCTCGAAATGGAGCAGATGGGCGGCAGAATCAGGGATACCAAAGATGAGTACGTCGGCGCTGAAGGTCGTGATGAAAAGACCAAATTTATGATTTCCCCGCGCTATACCAAAGTGCACAGCTACGTTCCCTGGGCGATAAAGCCAACGACCTTTAAAAGCAACCCGGAAGGAAAGCTGAACAATGTGGTGATAAGGGTCTGGGGGAGCACTTTTAAACCCGCGCTTAAAAAGGAATGCAAGCGTCTGGGAGTGAAAATCTTCGACCGCGTGATGGCAACCAGTCTGCTGACCGAGAACGGCGCCCAGGGAGGCCGGGTTATCGGGGCGACCGGAGTTAATAACCGCACCGGTGAATTCATGATATTTAAGTCCAAAGCCACCATTCTTTCCACCGCCGGAGCCGGGTCGATGTGGCTGATAAGCACGGAATTAGGCGGCTACTGCAACATGATGTCCCGAACAATTACCGGCGACGGCACGGTCATGGCCTGGAAAGCAGGCGCCGAACTGACAACGATGGAAGGCTCCGGAGTCTTACGCATCGCCACCGGATATAAGCATAAGTGGTACACCGGCGCCGGTGACGCCAGTTATGAGAACGTTCCCCTCGTGGATGCCAATGGGAAAAGGCTGCCGCTGCCGATACAGGGCTGGGTCGATGCCGGCGCCATGGTTGCCTCTCCTGATGTTGAAAATAAAATCCGTGAGGGCATCCTGAAAGGCGAGTACGCGCTACCGTTCTACGGTGATTTCCCGGCTATGTCGGAGGTCGAGAGAAAAGCTACCTGGAACCTGATGCTCGGGGAAGAATCAACCACGAAAATCATTATCAAGACTTTCAATGAAGCCGGTTACGACCCGGGTCGGGACTTGCTCCAGAGCTACAAGTTCATCGAAGGCAACAGCCTGCCGCAATGGGGCGAGGCCGGTTACGGCGGCGGCATAGTGGTCGACTGGAACCTGAAAACCACTCTCGACGGCCTGTACGCCGCCGGAACGCAGATGTTCGCGCCCGAAGACCACAGCTATGCGGCGGCAACCGGCAGGTACGCCGGGCGGAAAGCGGCCGCCTATGCCAAGCAGACAGGTAAATCGAAAATATCCCGTGAGCAGGTCGACCGCGAGAAAGCCCGGGTTTACGCCCCGATTAAGCGTACCAGCGGCATTGAGTGGAAAGAGCTTCATGCCGGCATCGCGCGAGTGATGCAATACTATGTCAGTGAATTTAAAACCGAGTCTCTCTTTAATA
>DAOULS010000106.1:0-51578 GCA_034418415.1 Dehalococcoidales bacterium
AATGCTATTATCGGCACGATTGACAATACCATTATCAAGAATGCCTTAAAAGACATCCGGCAGGAGATAATCAAGGGTAAAGGTCTGTGGCAGCCGATGCAGAAAACGGGCCTTTTCCCCAGGCTGCTGGTGGACGTGGTCGCTATCGGTGAGAAGAGCGGCACTTTGCAGTCCTCGTTTTCCACCATGGCGGACTATTACGAAAAAAGGCTTGACCAGAGGGTACAGAAGCTTCTTTCGATTATTGAACCGGCTTCTATTATCATCGTCGGTCTGGTTATCTGTTTTATCGGTATTGCCATTATTACACCGCTGTATTCGATATACCAGAATGTGGCATAAAAACTGGTGTGAATGATGATGAGGATATTAAAAGGACTATACAGGAAGATACGACGGCAGAACGGCATGACGATGCTTGAAGGCCTCATATCCATAGGCATACTGGGCGCCGTTGTGATATTGATGATATTCGCCATGTCCGGCGGAGCGCTGGCTGTAAATGAAAACGAGGAGGAGACGGCTGTTCAGAACCTGGCCAAGAATCAAATGGAGTATATCAAGAGCCTGGCTTATAGTTCCGGAGCTTCGACCTATCCAACTATAAGCACTCCGCCCGAATACAGTATTACGGTGAGCGTTACTTCGGTGCCTGATGCCAATAATAATATCCAGAAAGTCACGGCGAATTTCTCTCGGAATGGCGAGCTCCTCATGACCATTTCGGATTATAAGGTAGACCGATGAAAGGAGAACGGGGATACACTCTGGTAGAAGCGCTGATAGCCATTGCCATCACCGGTTTTCTGGTAACGGTTATTGGCATGGCGGTGCAGCAGATGGTAGTCGTGCCCGAGCGGGGTGATGACCAGATTGATGCTATCCATTCAATGCAGAATGCGGCTCACTGGCTGACGCTTGACAGTCAAACGGCTCAATCGGCCAGCGGTGGCAGCAGCCTGACACTGACTTTACCCGATGAAGATACCATCACCTATACGCTTGCCGGTGATAAGCTCTACCGACTTTACGGCACCTCAAACCGGACGATAGCCAGAAATGTATCCAGCGCTAATTTTACTGTACAGGATAGGATTATTTACATGACGATTGCCACCGTACCGGACAGTCGTTGGGATATCAGTGAAAGCTATACCTATCGGGCTTATATGCGCCCTGAAGAGTTATAGGAAATGAAGATAAATATAAAAGGACAAAAGGGACAGGCCCTGCCTCTGGTGATGATTGCCGTCATTTTAGGCGCGCTGGTGGTTCCGCCTTTTGTGGGCTATGCCGGTAGCAGTATGATTGGCTCGCATGCCTACGCGGATGCTATACGTTCGCAGTATGCCGCCGACTCTGGCGTCGAGCACGCCATCTGGAGACTGACTGATGACGGCTTAATGGATGATTTATTGAGTGCCGGTAGTTCGGTCACCTACTGGCTGGATGAGGATTTAAACGGCCTGACGACGAAAATCATTGTTTCCAACTCCTGGGAGCCTATCGCCTGGGATGATTTTGAAAGCGGAGACTGGTCCGGCGGCGATGGCTGGCTCGATGACTGGTCCCATTCGGGATACAGCGATGTTACGACATCCGGTACCCCTTTTGAAGGTAATTACCATTTAAGATTGAGAGGCAATACGGGGCTGGTAAGCCGTCCTGTGGATTTGTCAGACCAGGTAGGCGTCCACCTTCGTTTCTGGGCTAAGGTCGTATCTTTTGAATGGGGTGATACGGCGCTCTGCCAGATCAGCACCGATGGCGAAGAATGGATCACCCTGCAGACCTTTGATATCTGGACCGGTAGCGAGTATCAGCTATTTGATATTGACATTTCTTCTTATGAGATGACCGACACGTTCTGGATTCGTTTTGATGCTGAAATGAGCAATACCGGCGATTACTTTTATGTTGATAAGCTGGAATTGGTCTGGCTGATTGGATATCCAACTCAATATGCCTGGGAAGACTTTGAGAGTGGGGGATGGTCTGGCGGCGGCGGCTGGCTGGATGACTGGACCCATTCCGGATATGCTTCCGTCGTTTGGGCCTGGTGGTGGGACCCTGCCTATGAAGGCTGGTTTCACTTAAGGTTACAGGGCGATAGGAGAACAAGCAATCGGGGCGATGTCAGACGGGCGGTCGACCTCTCCGAGGCTGAAGGCGTGGTGCGCTTGAAGTTTTATGCCAGGGTCAATGGTTTTGAAAGCGCTGATAACGCCGTCTGTCAGGTTAGCTCCGATGGTTATCAATGGGACACTCTTTTTACCTGGACAAATGACCAGGATGATAATAATTATTATCCCTATAATTTCAGCTTGAACGCGTATGAGCTGACCGACGAGTTTTGGATTCGTTTCCGCAGTAATTGTAATGGCAGCAACGACTATTTTTATGTGGATTATATTGAGATTGTCAGTCTGGATGCATTTGGCATTACCGCCATCGCTGGCGATACAGTGATAAAAGCTACTGTCCTGATTGACAACGGCGTTGTTACCGTTTTGACATGGTATTATATATAATTCGTAAGTATCAAATAAAGAGAGTAATTAAATAAATGAGCGTAATCGTTGTTGATAAGAATAAAAATAGTAAAAAATCCCGCTCCTTGACTTCCTGGCTCTGGGTGATAGGGATTATTGCCATTATTGTTGTTAATATCATCATCTGGAAGAACTATTTTGGCGATAAATCTGAAATCGAGGGTTTAAATAGTGAAATAGCGCTGGTCGAGCATCAGATTGCGCAGGCAGCGCAGCCTCCCGCTAACCTTGAGTCTGAACTGGTTAAGGCACAGAAGGACCTGACAGCGGCCCTGGAGGTCTTCCCGGAAAAAATCGATAAGACAGATTTGATAGATTTTGTTATTACCACTGCGGAGATGTGTGATGTTCAGGTAATTCCTTTAATATCGGAAGGGTTGGTGACAGGTGGTACCAGCCAATCATATGTAGTGCTGCAATATAGCGGTACCGTCATCGGGAAACTGAATAATGCTACCAATTTTATCACCATGCTGCGCAACGGCGATTATTCCACGATTATCATTACCGAATGTACTGTTGAAAGAATGACCGCCGTGGACAGTGATATTTCGGGTGGTGAAATCGAGGTAACCATCGACCTTACGTTTGAACTTTACGCTACCTCCGTCCTGGAGAGTAAGGACGCTATTTTATGAAATTAACGGCGCTGAATATAAGCTCTAATGTAATCAAGTACGTTGCCACCAACGGCAACGGCAGTGTCAAGCACGGTAGCATTACGCCGGACGGCTTGATTAATAACGGCCTTATCTTGCAGCCCGATGCTATCGCCAGCCAGATAAAGACCATGTTTACTGCAAATTCGCTTCCTAAAGACAAAGTGATATGCAGCATCAATGGTCTGCCGTTTTCTTACCGACTGTTTACCCTCCCGAAGATGGAGCCGGCGGCTTTCGACGAAGCTATAATCAGGATAATCAGGAAAGAGATGCCTATTTCCCCGGATGATATGTACCTGTTGTGGCAGGCGTACCCCACGGAAAACAAGGAATGGCAGGTGCTGGTGGCGGGCATCACGCGGCAGCCCGTTGACAACCTGATAAAAACGTTGGCAGCAGCTGGCATCAAGCCGTATTTCCTCGACCTTCAGCATCTTTCTCTGGCAAGGTTGACCGGCGAGACCGATGCCATCATCGTCGAATGTGAAAAAGACTATTCCAATATCGTGATGCTTATCGGCGGGGTGCCGCAGGCTTTGCATATCGTTCCGTCCCTCGGCCCCGAAGCTGCGGTGAAGGATGAAATCCGCCAGGTTGCCGGCAGAATCGGCAAGATGGTCAATTTCTATAACACCAATCACCCCGAGAACCCGATTAAAGAGACATCTAAAGTCCTGCTGACCGGCGAACTCGCGAGTGACGATGGCGTAGTAGAGCTCGTACAGCAGGAAGTTGAATATACGGTAGAGCTCTTGTCCCCGGTGGACAAGATTGCTTCAGACATGCCCCTGCATGAATTTGCCGCAAATGCCGGTTCGATACTCATGACAATGACTCCGGAAAAAGCGGCCGGCAAGGATGCGGCCCCACATCGTAACATCAATCTGTCAAGGATTGCCAGGCAGCTGCAAAACGCCAATATTGCCAGTATTTCCAATAAGGTAATCATCGGGTCGATTGCCGCCTTCGCCGGCGTCGTCGCTCTGATATTCGGATTTCTGTCGCAAAGTCAGTTACAGGAAGAATACGCTCTGGCGCAGAATCAATTGGCACAGGCTAATGCGGAATACACCACTATAGAAAGTGCGCTTGATGCCTCCCAGGCTGTGCAGGACAGTATTGATGAAGTTGAATCGCAATTGCAGATGGTAAACGCCGATTATATGTCGATAGTGAATTCGACGGACTATGTAGCTGATATTGCCGCCATCACCCAGTCCGTTCCTGAAGAAGCCCTGTTTACCGGTTTGGAAATCGGCTCCGACTGGATTTTCATATACGGCAGGGCTTACACGCCGGATATGGTCGTCCGGTTTGCGCGCAATCTTGAACTGATAGGCGATTTTTCCAAGGCTGATATCCAGCGAATCGATTTTGCAAACAGCACCGTCGGCCCTTCACTGTCTTTTACTATCGTTGTCACTAAATAGGGCTGTTATCATTCACGCCTCCTTAAGCTTCCTTGCATCACGCTTCCATTTGTTCATCTGAACCCGTTGGTTGTATTCCGCATATATCTATGTGGCAAAAGTGGTGTAAAGAGTGCTAAGATTAACCGATACATTTTTGCTATATCTGAACACGGACTTAGCATAAGTTACAGGAGGGCCTGATGAAAGCTGCGGTCTGTTACGAATTCGGCAAGCCACTGGTGATAGAGGACGTGACCCTGTCCGAGCCGGGGGAGATGGATGTAAAGGTACGTCTGACGTCGACGGCGGTCTGCCACAGCGATATCCACGACTGGAAGGGGGAGCTTCCGGGATCCCTGCCTTTCGTGGGTGGGCATGAGTCCGCGGGGTATGTTGAAAAAACAGGCGCGGGAGTGACTTCCGTTAAAGTCGGCGACCCGGTGGTTGTTTCGCTGCTGGCTTCATGTGGTAAGTGTTATTATTGCCTCAACGGTCTGCCGCACCTCTGCGAGCACCGGTTCGACCCGCCCCCTAACCCGCGCGTGCATAATAAAAAAGGACAGCCGCTTGAACTGAAGGGCAATATAGGCGGTTTCGCCGAATACACCATCGTTGACGAGTCGCAGGTGGTGAAAGTCCCTGAAGATATGCCTCTGGACAGGGCGTGTTTGCTCGCCTGCGGCGTGATTACCGGTTTCGGTGGTGTGGTCAACCGCGCTAAAGTAAGGCCCTTCCAGAGCGTCGTGGTCATGGGCGTGGGCGGCGTCGGCATCAACGCCATTCAGGGGGCTGCTTACGTGGGCGCCCGTCCCGTAATCGCCGTGGATATGCTGGACGCTAGGTTAAAAATGGCGATGGACATGGGGGCTACGCATACGGTCAACGCCGGACGTAAAGACGCCGCGGACGTTATCAAGGGGCTTACCGGTGGCAGGGGAGCGGATTTCGTCTTCGTGACCGTTGGCAGTATCGCCGCGATTAAACAGGGCTTCTCCTTCACCGGACTGCGCGGCACGACCGTGCTTATCGGACTGCCTAATTATACCGACCAGTATTCTTTAACCCCGATGGACCTGATACCGACCGAAAAGAATATCATCGGCGGCTTCATGGGGGCTACTAATCTGAAGCTGGATATCCCCAATCTGGTCAGCCTGTATCAGGCGGGGCGTCTCAAGCTGGACGAGCTGGTTACCGGGCGCTTTCCGCTCGACCGTATTAACGAAGCGATGGCATCGACGGAAAAAGGCGAGGGACTGCGCAACGTTATCATGTTTAAGTAACATTACATAAAGTATTAAAGAGGTGCATCGATGAAAGCGGCAATCTGCTATGAAGTTAACAAACCTCTGGTCGTTGAAGACGGCGTGACCGTAGCCACTCCAGGCAAGGGCCAGGTGAAGGTACGTGTGGCGGTAACGGCCGTCTGCCACAGCGACCTGCATTTTTTCTCCGGGGAAATCCCATCCCCGCTGCCTGGACTCGGTGGCCATGAAACAGCCGGGCATGTCGATGAAGTGGGCGAGGGCGTGACCGGACTGAAGAAGGGCGATACCGTGGTCGTCGGCACGGTAACCTCCGGCTGCGGCCACTGCTATTACTGCACCATCGGCAAACGCCATTACTGCGTGGAGAGAAACGCTTTCATGACGCCCAAGCATAAGAACAAGAAGGGCGTGCCCCTGGCGCTGATGGCGGGCCCCGTCGGGGGCTTTGCCGAGTACACCACCGTACCTCAAGAGTTGGTCACTAAAATCCCGGCAGATATGCCGATGGACAGGGCATGTCTGCTTTCCTGCGGCGTTACCTCGGGATTCGGCGCGGTGGTCAATCGCGCTAAGGTCCCGGCGATGAGCAGCGTGGTGGTGGTCGGTACGGGAGGCGTCGGACTTAATTCCATACAGGGGGCGGCTTTTTCCGGGGCTTACCCTCTAATTGCCGTGGATGTTTTGGATAATAAACTCAAGACGGCTAAATCATTCGGCGCCACGCACACTATCAACGCACAGAAAGAAAAAGACCCCGTTAAAGCTGTGCGGGATATGACCTCCGGCAGGGGGGCGGACTACGTTTTCGTTACCGTGGGTAAGGTGGAGGCTATCAGGATGGGCTTTTCCATGTGCGGGGACATGGGCATGACGGTGGTGGTGGGCCTGGCGGGGGGCAACATGGCTGCCTTCGAGCCTTTGGAGTTCGTCTTTACGGAAAAAATCCTTACGGGCTGCGGTGGAGGCTCGCTGCGTACGAGTATCGATATTCCATATCTAATATCGCTGTATAAAGCGGGGAAACTCAAGCTCGATGAGCTAATCAGCGGCCACTATCCGCTGGAGAAAATCAATGATGCCGTCGAATCCCTGAAAAAGGGCGACGCGCTGCGCAATATAATCACGTTTGAATAAATATTATTACCCGTTGCGCCATTTCGTCACGCCCGGCCCTACGGGAAGCGACATCATGTAGAATATCTGTTTCTGGATATTACGGATAATCATCGGACCCTGCTTGACGTCCGGCGGTATGTACGCCCCGAAGCTTTTATTGATGATGTGCTTCTCGCCGCCTATCCATAGCTCTACCTCCGCGCACAGGTCGGTGATATCGTCGTAGTTCATCGCCTGGAAAACTATCGATGTGCCGTGAGAAACCGTGTGCTCCTTCATCATTTGGTAGCCGGCCTTGGACTTATCGCCCGGTAGCAGCCAGAGCGTCTCGCACCCGAACTCACACCCGGGAACGACCGCATCATCGACGTAAGCCATGGGGCGCACGTACTTGGGGTCGTAGGGCAGCATGTAATATTTCCTCGTCTGGTCGGGCTTCGTCCCGTAAACGAAGTATATGGCGTTTTTGTATTCCCGCTTGGCACCCGGCTCTAGGGGTGGAATGGGTCTTCGCTTGTTTTCTTCATCTGCCGCGTGGCCTTTTTCTCTATCGTAGAAACCGGGACCGGATGTCCAGTGGCAGACCGGTATTGTGGCTTTCCTGCCGTCGGGATTGCGCGTGGGCATATGCGGCATGCCGGCGGGGATGTAGGCTACCCAGCTTTTTTCCAGCGGGATGTTCTCGTCCTCCATCAGCATCCCCATGTCCCCGGTATTCTCCGGATGGTCGGGGTCGGTGCCCCACCAGGAAAGCAGCTCCGGGAAATCGTGGGAGTGGGGGAACATGGGCTTATCGTTGGTCGGTAGCTTCATCTGCTCCTCCATGGTTATCTGGCCGGGGTAGGAGGAAGGCCATATCCATGTAGCTTCTCCGTAATAGGCGCCGGGGATTATCTCGCTGTCGATCCAGAGCGTGTGCTCCATGCTGATGCGCTTGCCCGCGGCGGCCAGCTTGTCCCTTGCTTCCGGGGTGGGACCGGGCAGCATGTTCCTTTTCTGGAGTGTCGTGCAGATGTACTTATCGTATTGACCCATTGAGATATTCCCTCCGTTTTATTGTGTATTACGGCTTGGTGAAATTCCTGCCGATGATGGTCGAGTCGAAAGATGGCGCGAACATAATATGCCCGAACATAATCGGCTTGTCCACCCGTTTGAAGTCCAGAGGGCAGTGCAGCACATTGGCGGGGACATAAACCCACGTGGTGGAGGTGATGGTGTGTACCTCCGCGTCTTTGCCCTCGCCTATCGTTAATTCCACCTCCGCCTCGAATTCCTTGAAATTCATCGGGTCGCCGCCGATGAAATAAAGGATTTCGGCAACGCTGTGTTTATGCCCGTCCGGTATCATCTTAAAAGGCCTGTAAATGGGCCGCAGTACCTGTGTCAGGGGCTCGTCCCACCCCTCGACGGGACTCCTCTGGCCTATGCCTATATACACCGGCGCATCTGGAGGAGTGCCTGGGTGGATGATTCCCCAGGGTTCTTTCAGGAAATATTTATCGTATTTTCCTTTAGCCATGGCTTTTGCCCCCTTTAAAATCTAAAAGTGATGAACGATTATCTGCATAAAGCAGACCTTCAAACTGGAATTCAGTCTGTTAGCCTAATTCTAACAATTAGCGTTCTGTTACGCAACAAACAACATGGGTGTTTCTTAAGTCTTAACCCGACCGATTCATTGATTTTTTATACTATCGCTAAAGAAAAGAGCTTAAGTTCGACTATGGGTATTTTTATAATGGGGGATGTGCCGTTATAATATGAGAAACGGTTCTTCAGGAGGATGAAATGAGTCTTAAAGGAAAAACGGCACTAATCACCGGCGGGGGCACGGGCATCGGCGCGGCAATCGCCCGCAGGTTCGTCAGGGAGGGAGCTAAGGTCTGTATCGTCGGACGCCGCCGCGAAAAACTGGAGAAAACAGCCGGTTCGTTACCGAAAGGTTCGGTGCTTACCTTTCCCGGCGATGTCTCCCGGTATGAGGATATCAAGGCGATGGTCGCCGCTGCGCTTAAGTTCGGAGGCAGCCTGGATATACTGGTAAATAATGCCGCCGCGGACTCCCTGGGGCGTATTACCGAGCTCGACCCCGAGGAATGGCGTGAGGTCATCGAGGTTAACCTCACGGCGCCTTTCCTGCTTATGAGGGAGAGTCTTCCCCACATGATGAAAGCCGGGGGCGGCTCGGTCATCAATATCGCTTCCCTTGGCGGACTGCGCTGTATTCCCGCCTGCCCGGCCTACAGCACTACCAAAGCCGGTCTCATCATGCTGACGCAGCAGGCGGCGCTGGATTACGGCCAATACAAAATACGGTTCAACGCGGTCTGCCCGGGTGCCACCCGGACGGACATGCTCGAGGGAATGATTATCCCGCTTTCAGAAAAGCTGGGGACGGATAAAGCTGGTGGCTACGCCCATTTTACCAGAAACATACCGCTGCGTCGGGCCTGCCAGCCTGATGAAATCGCTGCCTTGTGCAACTACCTGGCCAGCGACGAATCGTCTTTCATGACGGGCTCGGTGTTATTAATCGACGGCGGAGCGGCGATAGTCGATGTTTCCGGGGCGGCGGTCAGTGATGCCGGGTTATAATATGCTTTTTTCTTACGTTACAGCTAAATAAACGCTGGGAAAAAGGAGAAGTTCATGGATTTTAAGGGTAAAGCCGCATTAGTCACGGGTTCCTCCGGAGGTATCGGTAAGGCGGTAGCTATCGAACTGGCGAAGGAAGGCGCGGATGTGATACTGGCGTCCCGCAACGTCCCCAACATGCAGGCTGTCGTCAAGGAGATTGAAGCCCTCGGCCGGAAGGCGGTCGCTATTCAATGCGACGTATCTCTTGATGAAAGTGTCGCCGCCATGAAGGAAAAGGCTCTCAAGGCCTTCGGAGGCATCGATGTTCTTATCAACAATGCGGCTGTCGGTATCCGTGGCTCGCTGGAAGACGTAAGCCTGGACGACTGGAGGTATATCATCAATACCAACCTCATGGGATATATCCGCATTGTACACGCGTTCCTGCCCCATTTCTTGAAAACGGGCAGCGGCTATATCGTCAACGTCTCCTCCATTCAGGCGATGGCTTACGGCGCGGAAATGCTGAATACCCCTTATATCACCACCAAGGCTGGCATCATTGGATTAACGGACTGTCTTTCTTCTTATCTTCGCCCGAAGGGCATCAAGGTATCCTGCCTTATTCCCGGCGGCGTTATCACGGAAATAGCTAAAAACTCGCGCTTTGTAGGCACTGAAGAGCGGAAAAAAGAGCTGCGCGACCGCGATTTGCAGTTCACTAGAGGGCCGATGTTCCTCACCGCCGAGCAATGCGCCCAGGGGCTGCTGGAGGGAATGAAAAAAGAGGACTATCTTATACTTACGCCCCCGAGTATGGCACAAATGTTGAAGTCGCAGGGGCGGGATATTGAAATGTATAACGCTTACGTGGCTAATCCGCCTCCCCCCAGAATGCCACCGCCGAAGCCGTGACAGGCTGACCGACTTTACATACGGATGCTTTTCATCGGATAATGATATATTCACCATTTAATAAAGCGAAACGACTTTATATTCTATAAAAACGCATATATCGGGAGGCATGATGGAAAAGGTCACGAATAATGTTTATACACTATTGAACATGAGGGGGTGCAATACCAGCTTCGTGGTAACCGCGGAAGGTACGGTCGTCATCGATACCCCTATGGTGCCGGCTGACGCTAAAAAATGGCGTGAAGAGGTGCAGAAATACGGCGAAATCCGGTATGTCATCAACAACGAGCCCCATAACGACCATGTAGCCGGGAACTGCTGGATGGGCGGCACGCTGATTGCCCATGAAGGCATTCGCGAGATGGTAAAGCGCAATAGCAAGGAGGCTTTTGAAGGCCAGATGCAGTGGATGGCTCCGGATGCAGTGCCGCTGGATAAGGACTTCCGCTACCGCCTGCCGGATATCACGTTTACGCAGGAACTTAAAATCTACCTGGGCAAGCATACCATCCACATCATTCCCGTACCGGGGCATACCCCTTGCCAGACGGCGGTGTTCGTCCCGGAAGAAAAGGTAGTCTTCACCTCGGATAATGTCACCACGGGAATGCCTATCATGATAGATGCGGTGCCGGAAGAATGGCTTAAATCCCTGAAAAAACTCAAAACGCTGGATATAGATAAGATTGTCCCCGGGCACGGCCCGTTATGTGATAAATCAGCGCTGGATATAACCTATGGTAATGTTGAATACATCACCGGCGAGCTCAAAAAAGCCATCGCCAAAGGGTGGAGTCTTCAGGAAATACAGGAGAAAGTCACTTTTGCGGAGAGGTTTCCCCTGATGCCGGGCGACCCCATGAAAATGATGCGCCATGAAAGCATCGCCCATATGTATGAAGTGCTGAAATAGCAGTTAATTGTTGGAATATACTATATTTAAAAAATATCCTTAAAGTCCGGCGGCTTTCAGAATATCCGGGACAACTTCCTCCCTGCCTATAGCCATGATGTGTACGCCGTCGCACAGGGCTTCCTTTTTAAGAGTAGCGATAGTCCTGCCTGCTATCTCGACGCCTTTTGCCAGCCTCTCTTCCTTGGGAGTATTGGAGAGCTCGTCAATCAGGTCTTGAGGGACGAAGATGCCGGGCACGTTTTCCGTCATGTATTTAGCCATGCGCGCTGATGACAGCAGGACTATACCCGCCAGTATTTTAGTATTGAGTTTGCGGGCGTATTTCATAAAGCTGGCGAAATTTTCCAGGTCGTAGATGGCTTGTGTCTGGAAAAACTGGGCGCCGGCCTCCACCTTTTTTTCAAACTTGATAAGCTGCGGCTCGAGGGGCTGCGCCTCCGGCGTTACGATAGCCCCCATGCAGAACTCTACTGCCCCTTCAAGTTCATTACCGCCCAGGTCTTTACCGTCCATTAGCTGGCGGATTGCCATTAACAGCTGCAGCGAGTCCAGGTCGAAGACGCCTTTAGCCTCTTTATGGTCGCCGACAGGCACGGCGTCGCCGGTAAGGCAGAGCACGTTCCTGATGCCGCGACTGTACGCCAGAAGAAGGTCGGCCTCTAAAGCCATGCGGTTGCGGTCGCGGCAGGTCATCTGCATGATGGGTTCGCCGCCCTTTTCCTTGATAGCCAGGCAACCGCCCAGCGACGGGAAACGCATTACCGAACTCTGATGGTCGGTAACGTTGATGGCATCCACTTTATCCTTGAGAATATCGATATGGTGAAGCATCTTTTCCAGGTTCGTTCCTTTGGGCGGAGCGACCTCGGTGGTAACGATAAATTTATCCGACTTTATAGCTTCCTCGAAACGGGATATCAATGTCTTCACCCCCCTATTCAATCTTTATAATGCCCGGCTTCATGGTAACGTGATGGTTACGGGGCGGCTGGTACTGGCGCATCAAGTCGAGCCTGTTCTGTTCCTTGAGGCGATTATAAATCAGTGTCCAGGCGCAATCCTTTTCCTTATCTACTTCGCACTTGCCGTTATTGGTACCGCCGCAGGGACCGTTGACCAGTCCCTTATGGCAGGCGGTGATGGGGCAGATGCCGGCCGTCTCACCGAGTAAGCACTGTCCGCATTGGGAGCATACCTCACGGAAGTACCCGGGGCTTTCTTCAACCCCGATGAATAGCGTATCCACCGCCGGAATTACCGGCTTATCCAGGTAGAGAGTCATCCGGTGTACCCCTAGGGCGCAGCTCATCGAAAGCACACAGTCGGCGCTGTGAATATATTGCTCGTTCTCTTTCATGGATTCTTCGGTCATATCGTCGCAGGCCGTGGGAATGACGGTCGCACCGGTAACGCGTTTCCCTATCTGCTGGAGGCTTTCCTTCATCGCTTCAACCTGGTCTACGCCGCCGGTCTTCGTCAGTGTCGTGCAGGTCCCGCAGCCGATGACGAATACCTTGTCCATACCCTGCAGAGAATTCTGGATTTCTTCCATCTTCTTTTGTCTGGTTATCGATTTCATATCAAGCCCCCTTGTTGGTTTCCTGCTGCCGTTGTCCTCATCCTTCAAGGTCGCAGCGCAGACAGCGTTTAGCCTCACGCTGGGCTATCTCTTCAGTCAGGCCGAGTTCTATCTCGGCAAAGCTGCTGCGTCTCTCCGGTAGCGGCAGCGTTTTTACCTTGGTGCGCGGCTTCGTCTCCCAGGTCTCGTCAAGCTCCGCCGGTCGTTCTTCTGTCACCTTGGTTTTACGGTCGTGTACTTCTACGCGGGAGGTATCGCCTCTTAGGTACTTATCGATGGCAAGCGCGCCCCTTCTACCGGCGGCAACGGCATTAACCACCATATCCGGTCCGGTGACGAAATCTCCGCCCGCGAAGATACCGGGGATATTAGTCGCCAGGGTGTTGCTGTCCGTCACCAGCGTCTCCCAGCGGGTGCGTTCCAGCTCACTATCGGGAGGCAGGAAAGAAAGGTCAGGCGCCTGCCCTACGGCGGCGATAACGGTATCGGCTTCTATGGTGAACTCCGAGCCGGAGATGGGGACAGGACGGCGACGCCCGCTTTCGTCGGGCTCTCCCAGCTGCATGCGGGTGCACTGGAGTCCGGTCACCTTCCAGTCGGCGCTGGTTATCCTCGTCGGCGTGGCCAGGAAATTGATTTTAACGCCCTCATCGACGGCTTCATCATACTCGATATCGGATACCGGCATTTCATCGCGAGAGCGGCGGTAATATATATTGACCTCCTTCGCTCCTAGCCTTAAGGAAGTCCGGGCGGCATCCAGCGCCACGTTGCCGCCTCCAATGACCGCCACGCGCCGGCCTACTTTTATAGTCCTGCCGAGTCTGACATCGCGGAGGAAGCGCAGTCCGTAGTAAACCCCTTCGATGTCCTCCACTTCTCCCGGGATGCCTATCCGCTGGCTGCGCTGGGCACCGGCGGCGATGAAAACGGCATCAAAGCCGTCTTTGAGCAGGTGGTCGACGGTAAAGTTAGTATTTATCGGTGTGTTGTACTTTATTTCAACCCCCCGCTTGACGATATAGTCGATATCCTGCTGAATAGCCGACTGCGGCAGGCGGAATTCCGGTATCGCCACCGAGAGCATGCCGCCCCCCACCGGTAAGGCTTCGTAGACCGTCACGCCGTAACCCGACTGTGCTAGGAAATAGGCACACGCCAGACCGGCCGGGCCGGCGCCTACCACCGCCACCTTCTGCTTTTTTGTTCGCGGGAAAGGCTTTATACCATCAATTTCACTACCGTGTTCCGCATACCAATCGGCGGCAAAACGTTTCAGCGTCCTGATAGCCACGGGGTCGTCCAGCTCGCCGCGACGGCACCTTTCTTCACAGGGATGGTGGCAGATACGGCCGCATACGGCGGCAAAGGGATTACGTTCCCTGATGGTCTCGATAGCCGCTTTGTAGTCGCCGTCGGCAATATAAGCCACGTACTTGGGAATGTTTATCCCCGCCGGGCAGGTATGCTGGCAGGGTGATATCATTAAGGCTTCGCACACTGCCGCCGGGCACTTTTTCTCGCGGATATGCGCTTCGTACTCGTCGCGGAAATAGTTAATCGTAGAAATAACCGGGTTGGGAGCGGTCTTGCCAAGGCTGCACAGAGAACAGTCCTTGACCGTCTCCGCGATTGACAGGAGAGTATCGATATCATCGTCCCGCCCCTTGCCCTCGGTGATTCTGGTCAGTATCTCCAGCATCTGCCGGGTGCCCAGTCGGCATGGCGTACATTTACCGCACGACTCCGCCTGGGTGAAACTTAGGAAATATCTGGCTATTTCCACCATGCAGGTAGTCTCGTCCATGACTACCATGCCGCCGGAGCCCACAATGGAGCCTAGTTTAGCCAGTGTTTCGTAGTCAATCGAAGAGTCCACGAAGCGGGCGGGAATACAGCCCCCGGATGGCCCGCCGGTCTGCACGGCTTTGAGCTGGCGTTGGCGGGGGATGCCGCCACCGATTTCATAGATAATCTTGGAAAGCGGCGTACCGAGAGGCACTTCAACCAGTCCGCTATTAGCGATTTTACCCGTCAGGGCAAACACAGTGGTGCCGCGACTTTTTTCGGTGCCGATTGTAGCATACCAGTCGGCGCCTTTTTCCATAATGACGGGAATAGTGGCTAGTGTTTTGACGTTATTAATAATCGTTGGTTTACCATCCAGTCCGGACTCTGGTGGGAAAGGGGGGCGGGGACGCGGCATGCCGCGCTTGCTCTCTATGGAGGCAATCAACGCCGTTTCTTCGCCGCAGACAAAAGCCCCGGAGCCTTCCATAATCTGTACGTTAAAGCTAAAATCTGAACCGAGAATATTCTTCCCCAGATAGTTATTCTCCGTCGCCTGGGCAAGCGCCGTGCGCAGGCGTTTCACGGCCAGCGGGTATTCGGTACGTACATAGATGTAGCCTTCGCTGGAGCCGATAGCATAGGCCGCGATCGCCAGGCCCTCGAGCACGGCGTGAGGGTCGGATTCTAAAACCGAACGGTCCATGAAAGCGCCGGGGTCGCCCTCGTCGGCGTTGCAGATGGCGTATTTTATTGGACCGGGATTGTTGTGGCAGGTCTCCCATTTGACCCCGGTGGGGAATCCTGCCCCGCCCCGACCGCGCAGGCCGGA
Organism: Dehalococcoidales bacterium; assembly: GCA_034418415.1. GTDB lineage: Bacteria > Chloroflexota > Dehalococcoidia > Dehalococcoidales > RBG-16-60-22 > RBG-13-51-18. The sequence continues at coordinate 15,624 of DAOULS010000106.1, forward strand.
GCGCTTTACCTCATCGATGACCTTTTCCGGCGTCAAATCGAAGACGGCTTTTTTCAAAGATTGATAACCGCCGCGGTCGATGTAATCCTGAATCATTTCCGGGTTGATATGACCGCAGTTCCGCAGGATGATACGCTCCTGCTCCTGGTAAAACTTAACATCGGAGTATTGTGGTATGGCATCGCCGGTTACCGGGTCGTGATAAAAGAGCCGCTCGACCGGTTTGTTCCGGCGGAGGTGTGAACTGACTATTTCGGCGACGTCATCGACATCGACATGAGTATAAAAGGTACCGTCCGGCTCTATCACGACAGTCGGCCCCTGCTGGCAAAAACCGTGGCAGCCGGTCGGCTTAATTTTGATTTTCAGTCCAAGCCCGGCCGTCTCTTTTTTAAAGCGTTGCAGGATTTGATCCGAGCCGGGACAGCCCGAACCGCAGCAGATGAGGACTTCGCGTTGTCCGTTGCTGGAGACCGCGGTTTTTCGCTTCGCCATGTCAACTCCTCTTATGATTGCCGAAAATAGCGGCTACTTTTTTCGGGTTCATATTGCCGTGTATGTTATTATTTACGACCAAATTAGGCGCCAGAGCACAGACGCCGATGCAGGCGACTGTTTCCAGGGTATATTCCATATCATCGGTAGTTTCATCCTCTTCAATGCCAAGGTGTTGTTTAACCAGTTTCAGTATGGTCTTGCCGCCGCGTACATGGCAGGCGGTGCCCCGGCAAACCCTGACGATGTTTTTACCGCGCGGATGGGTGTAAAGCTGGGCGTAGAATGTAATCACCGCCTGTACCTGGCTGGGAAACAGTCCGACTGCTTCCGCGATACGCGGTATGACCTCGGGCGGGATGTAGCCTGCCTTCTCCTGGATTTCCTGAAGCATGGGTATCAAGCCCCACCTTTTACTGCGGTGGCTTTCAATAATTTTATCGATTTCTTTCAGATTGATTTTAGGCTTTGCCTTTAGTTTGGCCATCCGTGATTGTCCTTTCCAACCGCACGGTGCACGACTTCAGCGCCGGGGTCTTAGACCGGGGGTCGATGATGGTACCAAAAAGCTCGTGGACGGGACTCTGCGGGAAAGACTCTGCTATGTAAAGAAGTCCGCACGGCGATGTATCACTCACCTTGGCGGATGCTGAAATCTCGCCCTGTTCTGATATGATTTTTATTTTATCCTTGTCCTTCAGACCAAGTTTTTTGGCGTCGTCGGGATTGATTTCCAGGAAGGTCTCTGGTGAGAAACGTCTTAACCTTGAAGAACGCTGGCTTCGCGCACCGGTACCGAAATGGTACCTGCTGGAGCCTGTTATCAAAGTGTAAGGATATCCGTTGGTACTTGCTTGCAGCGGTGTAAAGTCCACAGGGTGGAACCGTCCGAAGCCACTGGGGAAAAGCCCTTTATGTAGACGCCCGGTTCCCGGCGTACCGCTGTTGACCTCACTCATCTCCAGTCCCATCGTATCGGCGTCTCTGGCAGAAATCTGATGGTAGGAGGGCACCATCTCTTCAATTTCTTCCATCACCTGGTGCGGCGACGCATAAGGCATCGGCGACCCCATTGCCGAGGAAAGTTGCGTTATTATTTCACTATCGGGCAGGCTATCATCAAATGGCTTGATAGCCTTTCTGACCGGCTGAATTCTCCCCTCGAAGTTGGTAAATGTCCCGTCTTTTTCGGCAAAGCTTGCCGCCGGCAATACTACCGATGCCAGCCGGGCTGTCTCACCGGGAAACATATCGATAACGACGAGGAATTCCAGCGCAGATAGGGCTTCTTTAACCAGTTTGGGCTGTGGGAAACTGGCAACCGGGTTTTCACCCATAATCAACATCCCCTTGACCTTGCCACTTCTAGCCGCCTCCATCATTTCAAGAGCTGTCAGACCGCTATTGGTCGGCAGCTTGGTATTCCACCGCTTCTCGAACTTTTGCCTGTTTTGAGCGTCACTCACGCTCAAATAACCCGGCAGAAAGTCGGGAACAGCGCCCATATCACAGGCGCCGCGGGCGTTGTTTTCCCGCTGTAGAGCGAAAATACCACCTCGCTGACCAGCATTACCGGTAAGCATAGCCAGATTGGCAATCGCAATTACCGCATCGGTGTTTTTTAGCTGCTGGGTAATGCCGTTACCATATACGATTGAAGTGTTTTCAGCCTCTCCCAGCAGTCGCGCCGCTGCTTTTATATCCTTTTTCGGGACGCCGGTTAGCTTTTCAACATAGCCTGCGGTATATTTTTCCAGGCTCTTTGACCAGTCATTATAGTTGTCCGTCATGCGGGTGACGAACTCTTCATCGAGCTTCTTTTCGTTTATAATTATCTGGGCAAGTCCGTTAAGTAGAGGAATATCGGTATTTACATGAGGTTGTAGATGGATTCGGGCGAACTTATTCAGCGGAGTACGCCGCGGGTCTATAATGATAAGTTTCGCCCCCTTGAATTTGACCGCCCGCTTGATGGCATAGGCTATGGCTGGGGCAGATATTTCGGGGTTGGCACCGATGACCAAAATGACCTGTGACCTCTCTAGATTATCGACGGAGCCGGTTGTCCCGGCGTACCCAATAGTTGCGCCCAGTCCCGTCAGACTGGCGGCGCCATAAAGGCGATTGCTGTTATCAATGTTATTTGTACCCAGGATGCCACGGGCGAACCTTTGAAGAAGATAGCTCTCCTCATTAGTACACTTGGAGGAACTGAAGACCGCCAGGGCATCAGGGCCATGAGCCTCTTTTATTCTTTTGAAATTCTTGGCTACTAAGGCTAGGGCCTCTTCCCAGGTCGTTTCCTGGAAGTCGCCGTCAACCTTTACCAGTGGTTTTTTTAGTCTTTCTTTACTCTGCACGAAATCATAACCGTAGCTGCCGCGGACGCATAAAGTGCCTCGATTTACCGGACTTTCTGCCACCGGCCTGGTATAAAGAATCTTCCCGTCTTTAACTCCCAAGGAAACGGTGCAGCCGCAGCCGCAATAGGGGCATACCGTCGTTACCGTAGTCGTAGCCGTCCCGGTATACGCTCTGTCCTTTTCCATAATTGCGCCGGTAGGGCAGATGGCTACGCAGACCCCGCAGAAGGTACACTCCGATTTCTCCAGCGGCAGGTCGTTAAGCGTGGCCGCTTTTACGGAGGTGCCGCGGTGGATATAATCGATGGCGCCCTCCACTACCAGCTCCTGGTCGGCCCTGACGCACTTGCCGCACATGATGCACTTGGAAAGGTCACGCTCGATAAAGGGATTGACCTCCTCGACGGTATCCGACTGTGGGATCCTCTGGAACTCGACGAGCCCTATCCCCATTTCCGCCGCCAGTTTACGCAGCTGGCAGCGGTTGCCTTTATCGCAGACCAGACAGGAGTCGGGGTGGCTGGCCAGCATGAGCTTGAGTATTTTCTTGCGGTGTTCCAGCACCCTCGGGGAATTGGTATTAATTACCATGCCCGATGAAATAGGGGTTACGCAGGAAGCCAGCAAGGCTCCTCTGTTTTCATCTTCTACGATGCACAGTCGGCAGGCGCCTATAGAAGCCAGGTTGGGGTCGTTGCACAGGGTAGGTATATATACCCCCGATTCCCTGGCCAGGTCTAAAATAGTAGTTTCCGGATAGCCGCTTACCTCTACTCCATTAAGGACGATGGTAATTGCTTCCACTTATTTTTTCCTCTGGCCTTCAGTATGCGGTTGGAGCGACTCTATCCAGGACTGGTCGCCGCGGGCAACTGACCTTATTCCGGTCAGGAGACGGGAACTGGCGGCGGCCTTGGGGATAAATCCTAACGCTCCTACCTTTTTGCTGGCGAGGACGTTTTCCTGCTCGTCATACTGTGTCAGCATCAGCACCTTGGTTGACTTGCATTTTTTGCAGATTTCTCCGGCGGCGTCCAGCCCGTTCATCACCGGCATAACGATATCCATCACGACCACATCGGGCACGAGTTCGATGGTCTTTTCCAGACCATCCTGACCGTTGACCGCCTCCCCGATTACCTGCATATCACGTTGCAGAGATATTACCGATTTTATGCCGTCCCTGACCACAGCATGGTCATCGACGATTAATATCCTGATTTTCTTGGTAGCCCGGTCCAGCAAAGCCTTGATGCGGGGTATGAGGGAGGTCGGTTTCACAGGTTTGGCTAGGAAATCTTCGGCGTCCATCTGCATACCTTCGTCCATCCTCCAGCCCTTGAGCAGTTGTTTTTCCGGTGGAGCGTTGATGACCATGATAGGCAGATTGCTGAAACCTAAAGTCTGCTTCATCCACTTGTGGAACAGGAAGGCGTCGCCGCGGGGCATGATGGTGCCCAGCACAATCATATCCGGCTCGTGAGAACGCACCATTTTTTCAGCCTGTTCGCGGTCGTAGGCAGCGACGATGATATAGTCCACACCTTCTAGAGTTTCTTTCAGCTCTTCTACGAATTCGACTTCATCATCTACAATTAGAATCGTCTGCTTTTTTCCCATTTTGAGCCTCCTTTCTGCGGAAGCACCTTTATATGTGTCACTATAAAGCACATTGCTTGTAGTGGAAATAGGGAATTTACCCCAAAAATAGACGAATAAAACCCTTGAATATACGCGAATTTATCAGTAGTAAACTTTGAAACGAATGATAGAGAAGGGTTAATTGAATGAAACAGGATTGGGGTTAAAGCTAATCTTCGGTGCTAAATATTGATAATACCCTTGCGCAGGGCGTATTTCACCAGGTCGATGCGGTTATGGACACCCAGCTTGGCCATGAGGTTCGTCTTGTGACCATCGACTGTCTTGGGAGTGATGACCAGAATATCCGCTATTTCCTGGGTGCTGTGTCCTTCTGCCAGTAGCTTAAATACCTCGCGTTCTCGTCTTGTCAGCTGCTTGTAGGGGTCTTGACTGGAACGTTGGCTGGCTTCCTGCTGATAGTTTTCAACCAGTAGTTTGGTTACTGACGGAGACAGGTATGAGTCACCCCGGAAAACCGAGCGTATTCCGGCGGCGAGCTCGGACGAAGCCGCTGCCTTGCTGATAAACCCGGAGGCGCCGGACTCGATTACAGGGAAGAAATACTCCTTGTCATCATACTGTGTGAGAACGAGTACCTTTGTCTTGGGGAAATCCTTGCATATCCTCCTGGTGGCTTCCAGTCCCCCCATAACAGGCATCGAGATATCCATGAGTACCACGTCGGGCAGAAGCTCGCCGACCTTTTCCAGGGCATCGCTGCCGTTGGTAGCCTCTCCCACTATATCGAGGTCACCTGCCAGCGATAGCAGAGCACAAATGCCGTCGCGCACGATGGTATGGTCGTCAACTACCAGGACTCTTATCTTCTGCATACTCAAATTCTTGACCTATGGGCACCCTGGCCCAGACAGTATTCCCTTTACCTGTTTCAGATTCGATACCGCTGGTGCCGCCCAGGAAACCGATTCTTTCCCTCATGCTGAACAACCCCCGGCCTCTTCCGCTTTCTTCGACATCGGTAATCTCCGAAACGTCGAATCCCTGGCCGTTGTCGGTGATAATGATGGTAAATTCTTCAGGTCTGTATTCAAGTAAAATGGTCGCTTTTTTAGCTTTAGAATGCTGGGCGATATTACCTACGGCACCCTGGATAAAGCGGAAAAAAGCCGCCTCGACTTCCGACGGAAATCTCATTTCGGTTCCCTTGGTTTCTACGCTGACCTCCATTTCCAGCGGGTGCAGCCTGGTCTCGGCGTACTGGCGTACGGCGGGCATCAGACCCAGCGTATCCAGGAGGGCCGGGCGTAGATTGGATATCAAACGGCTTACCTCATTATGTACCTGCACAGTCAGGGCCTGTACTTTTTTCAGTCCGGCTACGTATTCGGGGTTTTCCTTGCCTGATATTTCAGCCATCTCTATCAATGCCTGCAACTGCAAGGCTATTCCGGAAAGAGATTGGCTCGTCTCATCATGCAGCTCCCGGGCGATTCTCCTGCGTTCCTCCTCCTCCGCTTCCAGGTTTTGCCGTGCCAGCTTACGCAGTCTTTCACGAGCTTTTCTCAAGCGCTCGTATAATCGTGCGTGTTCGATGGCGATGCCGAGCTGGTCGCCGATGGCATAAAGCAAATGCATGTCACTGGAGGTGAATTTGCGGGGTACACGACTGGCAACGTTAAGCACACCAAGTACCTTATCTCTGGCACGCAAAGGTACGCAAATATATGCCTTTAGTCCTTCACTCACTACCATTTCCCGGTGCGCCACACGCGGGTCCGACGATATGTCTTCGAGTAGGATAGCCTTACCGCTTTCGGCAACGCTGCCGGTAATGCCCTCGCCGAGGTTAACGCGTACCTTCTCCACGAATTCCTTGCTCAAACCCCGGTGGACGACATGAGAGAGCTCCCCCGTGTCTTCATCGATGAGAAGGACTTCGCCGATAGTACCGTTCATAATGTTGAGGGTGTTATCCAGCCCCACCCCGAGAATAGCATCGAGGTCCCAGAGTCCGCTTAGCGCCGCGGAGATACGACTCAATACGAGGAGTTCGGACGGCTTCCTCTCTGTTTTTGACTTCAGTGTGCTTTTTCCCATAAAGCCCCAGCTTATAAAGGAATCATATAATAATATACACGGAGTACAAAATAGACTATATGAAATTCAGTAACTTGTCAAACTTAATCGGGACAGGCTGAAAAAACAAGTCAAGATGTTCAGCGAAGTGCTTGCCATGCCATGCATACGTTTTAGCGGGGAATTGTTGAAATATAAATCTAAAAGTCAGGCAGTTATTCGCCTACTATTTTCATCTCCTGCTCGGGATTAAGCATTGATAAGTGGATGAAAGAAGAGTCTTTGGTTGCACCATGCCAGTGTTCTTCACCGGGAGCGAAAAAGATTAGTGCACCAGGCTTAACGACACGCTCCTCATCCCGCGTGGCTACGATTCCTTCACCTTCGATGACAAATAGGATTTGCTCGCTGGTATGTGTATGAAACTTGTTTCTCGCACCGGGTGCGAACTTAACGTTGACTATCTGGATTTTGTCGCCTCCGAACTCCTCTTCAAGTAATCGCTGGATATATACTTTTCCTCCTGAAAATAATGGCCCGACGACATCATTTTCCTCAACTGATTTAAGATCTACGATTTTCATAACTGTCCCTTCTGAAAATCACTGCACGTGTATGACCGGCACGAACAGCTTTCCTTTTGTTTTTTTCGGAATCTCCTGTGATTATACTCTCAGTTCATGTCTAGTACAAGAATGAAGAAGATAATCATAAGGGCTTATTTAGCTTCCAAATAATGGTGGGCGGTAGAGGACTTGAACCTCTGACCCCCTGCGTGTAAAGCAGGTGCTCTAACCGACTGAGCTAACCGCCGGGGTGGCGCGCTTGGCGGGGCGCGAACCCACGACCTGAGCCTCCGCAGGGCTCCGCTCTAATCCAACTGAGCTACAAGCGCATATCTGGAAATGGTGCCGAGGGGGAGATTTGAACTCCCACGCTCTTGCGAACACTACGCCCTGAACGTAGCGCGTCTGCCATTCCGCCACCTCGGCACGCCTTAGTATTGTAACAACAAAGCGCAGGGTTTTTCAAGATTATTTGACATTCTTTCTAACATTGTTCTATTATGTTACGTTGCTTTACCAATTTGGTTAGGGGGGTGCTATATGAACGAAAAAATGACAGATGACGGATGAGCAAAAGTGACCATACTATATACAATTTACATATGAATACGGAGGGCTATAAAAATGGGTAATAGGTTGACACTTGTCTTTTCGGTGGTATTGGCTGTCCTCGTTGTGGCATGCATTGGGCTGGCTGTTTGGGCTTCCAGCTTGGGCGGCCGCATTGGTAGCTTGGATGACGATATGCAGGCGTTTGTGGCCGATACCGCTAGTCAGTTCAGCGTGACTAATAGCAGTATCGCCGGCGTGGACTCTGAACTGACCACATTTAAAACGGAAACAACCAACGAACTCGATAACGTGCAAGGTGATATTTCTAGCCTGGATACCAACTTTAACACCTTTAAATCCAGCGCTGACACCCAGTTCAACTCAATACAAAACAGTATTACCGGCATAAATACAAGTGTTGCCGGCTTGGATACCGGCCTTGCTTCTCTGAATACGCAGTACGGTGAATCGACTCTGAATGTCCGACAGGTCTATGACGACGTTATTGGCGGTGTGTGCCAGATAGTCGGTAATCTCAATTACGGCTCCGGTTTTATTTACAGCGAGGACGGCTATATTATAACTTGCTGGCACGTCGTCAATAATCAAAACTACCTCGATGTTGTTTTACACGACGGCACCTGCCAGAGAGCGACGGTTGTTGGCAGCGACAGAAGTAGCGATATCGCTGTTTTAAAGATAAACGGCATCTCGGGTCTTCAACCGCTGCCGCTGGCTGATTCCAGCGATCTTGTCGTCGGTGAGCCCATAATCCTTGTGGGTAATCCTTTTGGTATATTCGAAACAGTGGTCTATGGGGTTATCAGCCGACTTCAGGACATGGTATATGTCACGGGTATCGGTTGGGTTCCCAATCTAGTTCAATACGACGCTGCCCAGAATGGCGGGAATAGTGGAGGCCCGGTCTTTAACAACCTTGGGCAGGTTATTGGTATTGCAGATAATAGCAACACTGCCGCAGAAGGCATTCATCGTGCTGTCTCTTCAAATAAAGTCAAAAGAGTAGCTGATGCAATTATTGCCCAGGGCTTTTTTACCAATTCAATTTTACCTGGCAACTGGTCAATGGATGACCTGACTCCTGCGGTCGCCATTAATAGGGGACTGGATAATGCCTTTGGCGTAATCGTCACCTTTGTTACCGGTATGGGAGATGTCAGCACTAATGATATCATCATTGCCATTGATGGAATATCGATTAGAGATGCCGCTGACCTTTTCAGCTATATCGCGGAATTCAAGAGCGTTGGTGATACGGTGACGCTAACGTTAATCAGGGGCAGCGGCGCGCAGGCAACACAGGTAGACACATCATGTACCCTGATCGCTGGGTGGTTAAATTACTAGTTAAAAACAGGTAACCTGGATAAGTAAAAAGGGCGGCGCCTCTGGCGCCGCCCTCAAATTACCAACTACTAAATACTAACTACTTCTTCACGGCCAGTACAGCTTCTCCGCCGCTTTCTTCAGGTCGGCGCGGAAGTCCGGGTGCGCAATATTAATTAAATCTTCCGCCCGTTGCCGTTGCGTCTTCCCCTTGATATGCGCGATGCCGTATTCCGTTACCACGTAGTCGCTGATTGTTCTCGGCACGGTAACTATCGTGCCTTCGACCAGCATTGGCGTAATGCGTGAGATTTTCTTGTCCCCGCTCCCCGCCGTGGAGGTCAGTACCGTAATGCTCTTACCGCCCTTGGAAAGGAAAGAGCCGATGGCGAAGGATGTCTGTCCCCCCGCCCCGCTGATTACCCGGGGTCCTATCGACTCTGCGGCGATTTGCCCGGCAAAGTCCACGCTCACCGCGCTGTTGATGGCTACCATGTTGTCGTGCGCCGCGATGGTCCTCACGTCCAGGCAGTATTCGGCGCTGTACAGCTCGAAGGCCGGGTTCATGTTGACCCAGTCCATTTCTTCCTTGGTGCCGCCGCCGCAGGCGGTGGCCACCGCTTTATTGGCGTTGATGGTCTTGCGACTGCCGTTAATGGTGCCCTTGCGTATCAGGGGTATGATGCCGCGGGGCGTGGTCTCGGAATGCCAGCCGAGGTCTTTCTTGCCTTCGAAGGTGCCGAGCGTGCAGCACCACTCGCTGGTGGAGCCCACGCCTACCTGTAAAGTGTCGCCGTCATTAACGAGTTCGGCTACATAAGCGGCGATTTTCTTTTCCGCCTCGCCGGCTTCCACGTTCTTCCGACCCAGCAGGTCGGTGCCGCCCGGCGTCTTGCCCGACGGCGTGTGCTCGACGAAGTAGTCGATTTCATCTACATGGATATAATTATCGCCGTAGGTTCGTATCAGGTTTTTGTTCACCTCGGCCAGGGCTATTTTGGCGCGCCGCACCTCCGTCTTTTTCGTCCACACGGAGGCCCCGAAGCTGCAGTAGCCGTGGTCGTCCGGCGGTGAGAGCTCCACCATCACCACGTCGGCTGGCCCTCTGTCTTCCTCGGTGAAGATAAAGCCCAGCCCCCCGATGGCTAGGTCGCAACGTCTCTCGGCGATTATCTGCCGGACGATGGGCAGCGGAAAGCCTACCTCTATCTTAAAGGACATCTCGAAGACGGGGTCGTACCACCCGAAGTCCCGGCCCGGCGTACGCAGGGAAAGTAAAACGTTTTCCACCTCTCCCAGCCGCGCCGCCAGGGCGAGACCGAGTGCCTGCGGTTCGTTCCCCTGCACGAAGCAGACACGGTCGCCGGACTTGATGACGCTGACGGCTTTCTCCGGCGTTACCAGCTTTTTCTTATAATCTTCTTGCCAGCCCATAGTTGACCTCCTGTATATTCGTCCTCTCCCCTCGTGGGAGAGGATTGAGGTGAGGGGGTGATTCCCTTTCTAGTCTCTCCCTTTGTAAAAGGGAGATTAAGAGGGATTTTCCCCTGTAAAAACCTCGGGGAGGGGGAGACAGAATGTGTCTCGCATCCCCTCCCCGCATCTTTAACTCGGTTTGCGTATTGGGTCTAGTATCTTACCGCCGAGCAGCGGCAGGTGAGGCAGCGCCTGGCTTCATCGACGCATTTCTGCTTGTCTTTAAAGCCGAGGTTGACCTCTTTGAAGTTGCTCTTCCGCTTGGCGGCGGGGGTTACCTCTGTCTTGATGCGCTCTTCCTTCTTATATTCCCTCAAGTGGAACTGGAAGGCTGGCTCTTCGACGTCGGCAAGGATTGGTTCCGGAGGTGGAGGTGGGAGCTCGACCTTACGCAGGTAGCAGTCGATGGCGATGGCGGCTTGCTTGCCGTCCGCCATGGCTTCAATCATCAGTCCCTGACCGCGGGCGACGTCGCCGCCGGCGAATACACCGGCTACATTGGTCGCCATACTGCGGGCTGCCGTCCCGATAGTGCCTCTCTTGGTGGTCTTGACCTTGCTGTCCTTCATGAAGGAGAGGTCCACTCTCTGGCCGATAGCGGTAATGACCATGTCGGCGTCGATTTTCTTGGTCTCTTTTTCGTTATAGACCGGAGCGAAAGCGCCGGTTTTGGTGTAGCAGGAGACGCAGCGCTTGAGGTCGACGCCCTTGACCTTGCCGCCGCTGGTGATTATGGATTTGGGACCCCAGCTCATATCGACCTTGATGCCTTCTTCGATGGCCTGTTCGATTTCTTCGACCTGGGCCGGCATTTCATCGTGGCTGCATTCCAAGCAGACCACCTGTACGCTGCCGGCGCCGAGGCGCAGGGCGCAGGAAGCGGCGTCCATGGCGACGCTGCCGCCGCCGATGACGACTACCTTCTTACCGATGGCCGGCTTCTTGCCCGTGTTGACGTCTTTCAGGAAGGACAGGGCCTGGAGAACGCCTTTAGCGTCTTCGCCGGCTATATTGAGCTTGGCGCTGTTCTGCGAGCCTGCGGCTACGAAAACGGCGCTGTAGCCTTTCTTCAACAGGTCTTCCGGGTTCTTGACGGCGCTGTTGGTCTTGATGGCAACACCCATCTTCTTGATGGCGTTGATTTCCCAGTCCACGACCTTCCGGGGTAAGCGGTGCTCGGGAACGCCGACGGCCATCATGCCGCCGGCCACCGGGGCCGCCTCGAATACGGTTACGGCATAACCCTTCTTAATCAGGAAATAGGCGGCGGTAAGTCCGGCGGGACCGGAGCCTACCACGGCTACTTTCTCTTTCTTGGTGATGGCTACTTTCTCCGGCAGGCACTGCTTCTTGAGATAGTCCGGCAGGCCGTTTTCCATCACCCAGTCAGCGACGTAGCGCTTGATGTTATTAATACCAATTGGGTCGTCCAGCTTGCCGCGGTTGCATTCCGCCTCGCAGGGGTGCGGGCACACGCGCCCGAGAACGCCGGGGAACGGGGTGTACTGCTTGAGATAGCGGTAGGACTCGTCCAGGTATCCTCGTGAGGCCGTCAGAACGTAAGCATTGATGTCCAGGCCGGCCGGGCAGGTGTTCTGGCAGGGCGGCATAAATGGTTCCGGTAGCGGCCGTAGTGCCTGGGCAGTATCGGACGTTGTGTATTTCGGGTCGTACTTTTCACGCCCGATATTGGGGTTGACGGCGCAGCGTATCGCCAGGCCGCGGTTGAATCGCGCCAGGCAGACGTTGCAGCGCAGGCAGCGGACCACCTCGTCCACTCTGCCTTCCTCCCACTTGCGCGGCGTGCGCTGGTCGGCAACCAGCTGCCGTCCCATGGTAATGGCATCGGCCCAGCCCTTGCGCAGGACTTCCTCGGCAAGGTACGGGTCGTGCTGTCCGGGCACGATTAGAGGTATCTTGAGTTCTTTCTTAAAATTTTTCGCGTGGGCGATGAAGCAGAACGGGTCCTGTGGGAAGAACCACTTGCGTGCTTCGTAAGAACCGTCGGAGAGGTGGATATAGCTGGCACCGAGGTCCTGGCACCACTTGGCTACCTGTATCAGCTCATCCTCGTGGATGGCGCCGGGCATATGCTCGTCGCCGCTAAGGCGGATGCCGAGACAGAAGTCGGGCCCGACCCTCCTGCGGGAGCTGATGAGCAGGTTGCGCAGGAAGCGGAAGCGGTTCTCCAGCGAACCCCCGTAGTAATCGTTGCGCTGGTTGGAGCGCGGCGAGAGGAACTGGTGAATGAGGTAGCCGTGCGGACTGTGGAATTCCACGGCGTCGTAACCGCAGATTCTGGCGGCGGCCACGGCATCGGAGAATGTCCTCTCCATGTACTCGATTTCTTCAATCGTCAGTACCTTGGGTACGGTAGTACGCCCCAGCGTTTGGGCTCTTGTTTCGTAGCCACGGGGCATTATCCTCTGTTCGTAGTCCTGCGGCCGTTCGGAGGGAATGGCTGAAGGTGCCCCCGGGGTTTCACCGGAAGTACGCCCGGAACCTTGTCGACCGAAGCTGGGGGTAATCTGGATGAATGCCTTGGCGCCGCACTGCTTGATGCCCTCGGCTAGGTTGGACTGGCCTTCGTAATAGGTTCGGCCGCTGATGCGCGGATTGCCGAAGCTGGTGGTCTTGGCGCCCCAGTCCGTGGCAAAGGTACACTCAATGGTAATGAAGCCGGCTCCGCCCTCGGAACGCGCGGCGTAAGAATAGATACATTCTTCTCTGATGTACCCGTTCTCATCAGCGCCGCCGGTGGTGGTGCAGGAACCGCCGATTCTGTTCTTTATCTCCAGCGGTCCCAGTTTAATAGGCGAGAATAGAATTGGGAACTCCGACATTGCTTGCTCCTTTCCTCTTGTTGCCTTTATTTCACACGTCTCTTGGACGTGTCAACTCCCAGTATTTTAGCCAGGTTTTCGCCGAAAATTTTACGCTTGATTTCATCGGTCACCGGGGCAAAGCCGTAGCCCTTCTGCAGGTCCTCCGGCATCTCGAACGTTCTTAAGCCGAGTATCGCTTCGCGGAACAGCCCGCCGGGACCGTAGAAATCGGTGCCCCAGACGACGCGGTCCGGCCCGGCAAACTGGATTGCCTCGCCGATAATTTCGGCTAACCGCCGCGGCGCCGCTCGGTACCAGGGCATAATCAGGCTCAAGCTGATATACACGTTGGGGTGTGATAAAGCGACCATGTTCAGGTCATGGCAGTGCGGCCAGCCGGCATGGAAGGCGATGATTTTCAGGTCGTAAAAGTCGTTAACGACGTCATCCAGCAGGACGGGCAGGCAGTATTTGGCTTTACCCGGGGGACACCAGCTCCAGCCGGTGTGGATGGAAACGGCTACGCCCAGTTCGTCGCATCTTTTGTAGAAGGGCCATATCCTCTCGTCGTTGATGTAGGTATCTTCCGGAGGATAGAACTTGAATAGCTTGCAGCCCCTCTCCTGTGCCAGGTAATCTAGCTCCCACAGGACGTCTTTCATGCCTCTCTTGATGAAAGGTCCTACATTGGGCTGAACGATGAGTCTGTCCGGGTACTTTTCCGCCGCCAGTAACAGTTGGCCGTTGGTCGACCACTTGGTGGTATAGCCGGTGGTATCCATCATCGATTCTGGGAGGATACAGGCCATGTCCACGCCGTAGCGGTCGAGATAGACTATCAGCTTGTCTTCTTCTGGCATGTCTGATTGTTCGGCTTTGGTTACCGGCGGTTCTTTCCAGTCTTTGGTAACATGGTGGGGAACGGCATTAAAAGCGCGGGCGGTTTCCGCCGTGCCGTACACCCACTTCCTGTATTCGGGGAAGTAGTTGAAGTACTTCTTGTTCGCCTCGCCGCTAAGGTGGCATTCGACGTCTATCTTAAAATAGTCGTCCTTCTCAAATTCGGGGTATTTTGCCTTAGCCATAGGATTTACTCCTTTTTCAGGAACATTTACATCCGTTCATGGTGAGCCCGCCTGCCCTCCGAAGCCTTGGCGTAGGAGGGTCGCATTATTATTTTTTCTTTTCCGGGCGGAAGCTGCGGAAGTACTTGGTCTTATTGAGGCGCTCCTCGTATTTCTCGTGCATCTTATGGAAGGCTTCTCTTTCGCCCATGCTCTCGCGGTCTCGGATGAACATAAGCTCTCGCTCGTCCTCGCTGTACTTGAGGTTGGTGCTGAAGGTGTGGTAGAGGATAACCTCTTTGAGGTTGGTCAGCCCCAGCCTGTCCAGCATGTGGCGGCGGGCGAACTTGCCCATCACCACGCAGTCGCGCGGCAGCAGGGCGATGGCGGAGGCCAGGTTATGCACCTCGGACTCCAGGTCTTCGTCGGGGACCGACTTCGTAACGTAGCCGGCTTCCTCCGCCTCTTTGCCGCTGATGGTGCGGCCGGTCAGCAGGATTTCCTCGACCTTCTTGGTGTGGCCCATTACCAGCTCGATAGGCAGGGTGGGCAGGCCGCCGAAGGCCAGTCGCTGGCCCATCTGCGAGAACTTGGCATTATCGCCGCAGATGACGATATCGGCCGCCTTGGTGATGTACAGTCCGGCCTCGATGGCCCAGCCGTGCACCTGCACCATGACCACCTTATTGCAGTCCAGGATGGCCTGCGGGAAGCCGTAAAGCTGGTCCTGGTCGGTCTGCAGCCTGATTCTCTGGCTGGGTTTGACGCCCTTGGCGCCGCCGTAAACGCGGTACACCATGGAGAGGTCGAACCCGGCGCAGAAGTTCCTACCGGCGCCCCTGAAGATGACCACGTTGCAGTCATCATCGTGGTTGATTTCCCACATGGCTTTCTTGATATCGCCGGTCATGTACTCTTCACCGATGCTGATACAGTTGTTCTTGTCCGGTCGGTTCAGGGTGAGGTAGGTGATTTTTGGTTCTTCCTTGTCCTTTTCCAGTAAAATCGATTCGAATTTAGGATAAGCCATTGTTTTCCTCCAGTCTCTCTTTTTTCAATATTTCAACTTGCCGGTTGCATCGTGATAAATCATAAAGTTGAGGGAATAAAGAATGGTGGCTTGCGGGCCACCAGGAAAAGTCAACTGCTATCATAGAAGCGTCGTAGATATAAATAACCGTTAGCAATTTTCATTGCTGCGGAGACAAAATAATGAGAGATTGCGTCCCTTCCCGTCACGTGTAATCCCATGTCACCGATACAGTTTCGATATCCCGTTAAGGCCGGTTGCCTTTCTAGCAGGTGGGGATTGATATTAAATATTGGCAACTGCCCACCGTGGGCAATTATACCTAGAATATTTTACTTTATATCAAAGAATGATGTCAAACAAACCAATTGGCGGGGTAGCTTGGGGACGTATGGTGGGGTATGTTTGCGGGAAATTACTTATCCCGTGGCTTCTTCGAGTCCTCGTCTTTTTTCTGGAGGTGCAGGCGCATGAATTTGAAAGCCAGGTTCCTGTCTTCCGGTCTGACGGGCGTCTTTTCTTCGATGGTATCGACTTTGAACTTGAAAATCTTGGTCAGTGCCGCATAGACCTTATCGGGGTCAACCACTTCGGCGATGCTGTCGTAATGCTTGCGGGTAAAATCGTCGGCGGACGGCTCGGGTATTTCCGGCGTGGCCGCCGGCAGGTAACACTTGAGGAACCTGATGGCGTTTTCCGGACTCGCTGAAAATGTTTTGGTCAGGTAGCGGTTGGTCTCGTCTCTGGAGCCGTATTGCAGCCAGATGCGCAGCATCATGGCGGCATCTTCCGGGTGTTTGATATAGAGGTTTTCTTTCTTGGTCAGCTCGCGGATCCTGTCAGCGACCTTCTTGCCCAGGGATTGCTCTTCTTTTGCTGATAATGCGGTCTTTTTCCCGTCCGCCCCCACCCCCTCCGTCAGCATCCACATGAAGCTCTTGGCGGCAAAGACGACCGCGGCGCCCTCCTTGCTTTTTTCCACCGGGGGAGGAGGACGCACGGCGACTTTCTCCCGCGGTACAACCGGCTTGCGCTCCTTTATTTCGGCCTCGGGTACTTCGTGTTTGCGCCTCGTCGGGCGCCTCGCTGCCACTTTAACCGCCGGGCGTTCCCTGAAGGTGTTATATATCATGACAGCCACGATACCCACCAGTACCGCCAGGACAAAAATAATGATGTGGAAAAAGCCGGGCGTCACCTCCGCAATTGACACCGACGTCGGCGGCAACAAAATCGACTCCTCCTGCTCCAGCGTCGGCATAACTACAGTCATCAGCGGGGTTTCTTCTATTATTACGGGGGAGGGCTCAACTGGCTCATCGGCGACCGTAAAGACGACCAGCGCTGACCAGTTGCCTTCTTTGGGCTTAATGGCTCTGACCTGCCAGTAATACGTCTCGCCGTATTCCAGCGTAATATTCACCTTGAAGCCGGTCGTTTTGACCACTTCGTTGATAATAAGGTCGGTCATTTCCGGATTATCGCTTAACCTGAACTGGTATTCGGTGACGCCCTCCAGGGGCAGCCACGAGAACGCCGGATTCGGACTCGTAACCATGCCGCTCTGCCCTTGCACTATTACCTGGGCTGATGCATTTGGCAGGGCTTCGATAACAAAATATCTGGCTGCGGAATACGCGCTGTAGCCCGGTTTGGTGATGCGTATTTTCCAGTAATAAAAGACCCCGGGTCGGAAATTGACGTTAGCGTTTCCGACCTGGTTCGGTCCGACCAGCACGTAGGCTATTGCGTCCGTCATGTTTACCGTTACCCTCGTTACCGGGAAAAGAAAGCTTTCATCGTAGGCGATAAAAAGCTCGTATTCGGTCGCCACGGAGGGACGGTCCCAGCTGAACATCACATCGACCGCGATGCCGGTTAATGAATTGACTTGTACGGTGCTTCCCTGTGTGGGGGTATTTAGCACTATGGTGGCGTCGATAATAACATCGGTGTAGCTGTAGAGCTTTTTGGTAAGGTTGGTCTTAACCGCCCATAATTTCCCGGTGCTGGCTTTCAGCGCCCGCGGCTGGGCGTTCAGTCTTACGTTGGGGTCGGTGACATCGGTCAGGGCGTCGGTTGTGCTGGAGTTCCATTCCGCTGATGACGCTAGGGCGGTGGCTGGTGAGGTATGCCTCCAGAGTGTGCTCTGGTTGGCAATGACATTGTATTCCAGTGCGTAGAGGATATTATTGTTAATCGCCAGACCGTAAATGCCGCCGGCAATGACGCCGTTGAAAATATCCGTCCAGGCAAAACTTACTCCTATGCTCCATGTCATGATGTTCTGCCCGGGGACGTCGCTGGCGGCGTAGATTATCTGATTGGAAGCAAAATTGGCGTCGGGGACGACCTGGACATTACCGGCAACCACCCCGACTGCCTGCGGAATCACCGTCCATAACTTGCCAGCGTCGTCGGAATAGGCTACGTATCCGTTCTGGCTGCCGACCAGTAAGTAGTCCGTACCGGCACTGACTATCGTCGCGCCGGAAGCCAGCGTGGTCGGTACCGGGGTGGTCCAGCTGCCACCGCCGTTGATGGACCTGGTTACTGTACCGGCGGCGCTTAAGGCGTAGAGGATATCCACGCTTTCCAGGGTCATATCCTGGATGGCGACGCTGCAGATGCGGGTAAGCCATGTTGCTGTCCCGTAGTTGCTGTTGTAATAAATGGTAGTACCGCCCTTTTGGGCAAGGTAGATGCTTGATGATTGGATGCGTACGATATAGTTTGTGGTGCCTTTCTGGCAGAATACCCTTTTCCAGCTGCTCGCCATGCGCCAGAGGCTTAAGTCGTTGCCGTCATCGGTGACCAGATAGACGATGCTGCCGTCGCTGGCGACATCTACGTCCCTGGCAAAGTTAATGGCCGTATCGATAAGGCTGATATCATCGAAAGTAACCCCGATGTCCCCCGATACGGCAAAGGCGCTTTCGTTCCCCGATGTTCCTGCTATAGCGTAACTGCCCAGCCAGGCGACCACCACCTTGTTTTCCCCGCCCGGACTCTTGGTAGCGTTTGTTCTGCTCAAGGTCGGAATCGCCGCCGACGGATTAATGGAACGATATACGAAGGTGCTGTCATAGGTGCCGGCAATCAGGTAGGCGCCGTTAAAATCGATGCTGTGGATTTTTACGTTTTGCAGCAGCGCGGTGGTGATATTGTCCATTATCCGGTAGATGCCGCTGGTGGCATTGGCTGTCGCGTCGCCGTCTATCGTCATGCCGATAAATATCTTGTGGCTGTCGATTTCGTCGCCCTGGAAAGTAGGGGAAAGCGCCAGCGAAGCCGAGGTAAGCCTGGTGATGTTGCCGCTCAATACCACGTAGGGATAGCCCGTGTATCCGGCGCCAGCGTTCCACACCCCCACGTCGATATTTAAAAGCTGGAGTCTGACCTGTGCCGTGGCGCTGGCGTTATCGGTAATGACCGCCAGTGTGGAGTCCCACATAAAACTGGGCGAGAAGGTTAGTGTCGCCGTTTCGTTATCGGTAACGAATCCGGTCATGGTGTTGGTCTCGTGCCAGGACTGCGTCGCCGAGCCGTAGTTGAAATACCAGACGTTGGCTATGCCCGCCGCTTCCTTGCCCGCGACGGCGATATACTGTATTCCGTTTCTGGTGGGCGATATCGTGATATCGTAGATGGCTGCCGCCGCCGCTCCCGGAGCTTGCTGCACGGTGCCCATCGATTGCCAGGTCGCCCCGCCGTCGAAACTGATATGGACCACCGCTGTGGTGCTGTTGGCGATGACCACGAGGTTGTTATCGTCAGGGGCGACGGCCACCAGGTCGGCGGCGAAGGTTGCTTGTTGCTCCGTCCATTCTACGCCGCCGTCTATCGATTTATAGGTAACGTTGGCGGGAATGCTGCCCCCGACTACGGCGTAAAGCGTTTTTGCATCGCTGCCGACGGCTATGTCCCGGACGTCAATTCCGTGCATGCCGAGCACTTCGTTCAGTCTAGTCGGGATTGTCTCTGCCGACCACACGGATAGGCCTGCCGAGACTGGTTTGGGCCAGGAAAATATGCCAAGCAGCAGCAACAAACATATTACCAGGCTGACTATTCTCGCCATTTTCTGTGTCATGGGCCTGCGGTGACAATACTTTCTGTATTATTCTTCTTTGGTCTGCAACTTGGCGTAGAGTGCTTTTTGTATGGCTATGGCTTTTTCCGGCAGCTGGTTGACCTTTCCCGCGATTAAAGTGAGGAAATAGACCTTGGCGGTCTTCTCGATAAGCTCGCAGGCGGTAAAAGCATCGCGCATGGTTCGCCCCGTGCCTATCGCCCCGTGGTTCGCCAGCAGGACGGCGTTCCTGTCGCCCAGGGCGGCTACGGCGTTGGTCGCCAGTTCCGTCGAACCGCTGGGAGCAAAGCCGGCCAGCTTGATTTCTCCACCCAGAAAGACCACTTGGTCTTCCAGCAGCGGCGGAATATCGGTTCCGGCCACGGCGGCGGCGCTGGCATAAACGGAATGGGTGTGGATGATAGCGTTGACGTCCTTCCTCGCCCGGTAAATCCCTATATGCAGCGCAGTTTCTATTGAGGGGGCAAGGTCACCCGCCACTCTTTGTCCGTCGAAGTCGATAATCGGTATATCATCGATGTTTAAAGTATCGTAATATTTTGAGGTAGGGGTAATCGCCATCAGCTGTTTTTTGCCGTCGGCAGGCAGCCGCAGGCTGATGTTCCCGGCAGTCCCCGCCACCAGCCCCTTATCCGCCATCTTACGGGCGGCTTCAAGTACCGTTTTCCTTGCCTCTTGCCACTGGCTCATTTTTATATAACCGGATAAGATTTCTCTTATTTTAGTACAGATGATAATTTACGTCCAATTAAAATCCGGGGGCATTTGACGGACGACCCGATAACGTGATATAATAGTTTACAAATTATACTATTAATATAGTGAACTAATAAAGATTCTGATGGGTAAAGAGATACTGGATACGGTCATTAGTGATTTACTGGCTATCACCCCGTCGATACGCCGCAGTGTTCAGCGCAAGCTGGTGAAAACGGCATTCACGAAGATTGAGGAGCACCTCACCCTGCTGCACATAGAGATTATGAAGACCCTCCGCGAAGAGGGAACACTCCATATCGCGGAAATAGGGGAACGACTCCAGATACCGAAGCCACAGATGACCCACCTCCTTGACCGACTTGAGCAGTTGAAGATTGTCCGCCGCCAGCCGGACTCCGCTGACAGGCGCATTATTAATGTGGCGCTGACCGATAAGGGGCGGCGGATTGGTGAGGAGTTTGACCGGGCTATCCGCGCCGGCGTCGGGGAAAAACTATCCCGACTCTCCGATGCCGAGCTCAAGGAATTGTCGATTTCTCTCCGTAAAATCGATGCATTATTTTCCAGGCTTTAGTTATATAAGGGAATATTTTGGAAAAACTAGCGACTGACACATACCAGAGTCACTTGCCGCGGCGCCAGGTCATGACGGCGCTGATAGGCACGATGTTCACCATGTTCCTCGGCTCGATTTTCATGACGGTGACATCTACGGCGATGCCGAGAATCGTCGCCGACCTCGCTGGTTTCAGCCAGTACACCTGGGTGCAGACCGCCTATATCATTGCGGAATCGCTTTCCCTTCCGCTGGCGGGCAAGCTGTCCGATATGTACGGCCGCAAGTGGGTGCTGGTTACCGGCATGAGTGTCTTCGTCGTCGGTACGCTGCTTAGTGGCTTCAGCCAGTCGATGAACCAGCTTATCATCTTCCGCGCCGTGCAGGGCTTCGGCTTCGGCGCCATGAACGCCCTCGGATTCATCATCGTCGCCGACCTTTTCGCCCCGAGCGAGCGGGGTAAATACATGGGCGCCATGGCCGGCGTGTTCGGCATCTCCACGGTTATCGGCCCTACGCTCGGCGGCATCATCACCGATGCCCTTTCCTGGCGCTGGTGCTTTTTCCTGACCACGCCCCTCGGCATCGCCATCATCATTATATTTATCTTCCTGTTCCCGGCGCTGCGTCCTGCTGCGGCAAAACACCGTATTGATTATCTCGGCATCATCGCGCTTTCCCTGTTTATGGTGCCGCTGATACTGGGACTTAACTGGGCGGGGGTGGACTACGCCTGGGGTTCTCCCGTTATCATTGGCCTCTTTGTCTTTTCGGCGGTTATGCTTTTTGCTTTCATTATGGTAGAAAAAAGGGCTGAAGAGCCTATCATCCCCATGAGTCTGTTCCGCAATCGTATGGTTTCTGTGTCTTCAATCGTGGTGCTGTTCCAGGGCGCCTCTTTCTTCCCGGTGATGACCTTCATACCGTTATTTTTCCAGGGCGTGCTGGGCTCATCGGCAACGGAGAGCGGCGGTTTTATGACGCCGATGATGCTTAGTATGGCTTTCGGTAGCTTTATTGGCGGACAGCTTCTCTCCAGGACCGGCGGACGCTACCGCATTCAGGGGACGGTTTCGCTGGGTCTTGCCTGCGTGGGCTTCCTCCTGCTTTCCGGCATGTCGGTAACCACGAGCTTCGGTGTAGCCATTTCTTATTTAATTATTCTCGGGCTTGGCAATGGTAGTATGATGCCGGTGCATACTCTCGCCGTCCAGAATAATGTGCCCTATTCTGTGCTGGGAACGGCGACATCGCTTATTTCACTCCTGCGGCCGTTGGGTGGGGTAATCGGACTGGCTCTCATGGGCTCGGTCTTGAACAACCGTTTTGCGTCGTCTTTTATGGCTAATATCTCGCCGGAGGTAACCGCCGCCGTATCGCCGGGCGAGCTTGCGGGCATCGTTAATAATCCGCAGGCTATTATCGACCCCGCTGCTTACGATAATATGCGGGGCATCTTTGAGGGCATGGGTGCCAACGGAATTAACCTGTTCGACCAGTTGATTACCACGCTGCGTGAGGCTCTTAATTCTGCCTTGACGCAGATATTTTTCATGTTCCTGATATTTGCTGTACTGGCGATGGTGGCTAATTTCTTCTTGAAAGGCACGCCGCAGTTTTCGGATAAGTCTACCGCCCCGCCCGATACACAACCCCATAATTAAAGCATTATTTACTTCTTATCGCTTGCCGCTGGTGATTTCATACGGCCAGGCGTCTAAACTGCCGTCCACGAAGCAGACGTTTTTATAACCGGCGTCATCCAGTATCCTCTGCGCCTGGTAGGCGCGTATGCTCGTCTTGCAGTAAATCACTATCTCGCCGTCTTTAGCCAGCTCGCTCATTCTCTCGTACAGCTCCGGCAGGGGCAGCAGTTTTGTTTGCGGGGCTTCGATGCGCTGTTCCTTCCATTCCATCGGGGAGCGCACGTCCAGCAGGACGAATTTCTCGTTCTTATCCAGCTTGCTTTTTAGTTCCTGCGGTGATATCGCCCGCGCGTAACCTGCCTGCTTGTTGCGGATGACATTGGCGGCGTGGTGCAGCGGGTCCATGGCGCTGTTGTAGGGCGGCGCGTAGCCGAGGTCGAGATTAGCCAGATGGTCCACGGTGGCTCCCATCGTTAATGCCGTCGCCAGCACGTCGATGCGCTTGGCTGCCTCCCCCGGCCCGATTACCTGTCCGCCAAGTAGCCGGCCGCTGACTTTTTCCGCCACCAGCTTTACCAGTATATCTTTAGCCCCCGGGTAATAGGTCGCATGTTCTTCGCTTGGTACGAGTGACGTGACGATTTCATAGCCTGCTTCCTTCGCCTGCGCTTCGTTAAGCCCCGTCCGCCCCACGTTGAGGTCGAAGACTTTCACAACGCCCGTCCCCACCACCCCCGGGAAGGTGTCCTTGCCGCCGGTGACGTTGCTGCCGATGACCCGACCGTGCTTGTTGGCTGTCGACCCCATCGGGACCAGCGTTTTCTTGCCGGTAATAATATTTACCATCTCCGCGCAGTCGCCGCCGGCGTAAATGTCCGGGTCGCTGGTCTGCAGGTACTCGTTGACGGCGATGCCGCCTGTCGTCCCGATTGTCAGTCCGGCTTCTTTAGCCAGTGATACGTTGGGTCTCACACCGAGTGAAAGCAGCACCATGCAGGCGTCGATAGCGTTATCGCCCACCATGACCTTATTGACTTTACCTGTTTTGTCCCCTTTGAAGCCGGTAACTCGCTGCCCGAACATCAGCCTGACGCCTTTGGATTTCAGGTGTTTTTCCAGCTGGAAGGCGATTTCCGAATCGAGCAACGTCGGCAGCGGCCACCCCAGCATTTCAAGGACGGTTACTTCAAGACCCATGGCGCTCAAGTTCTCCGCCGCTTCCAGCCCGATAAGCCCCGCCCCCACAATCACCGCCTTTTTGTTCTTAAGCCCCGATATATAGCTGCGGATGCCCAAAGCATCCGGGATATTGGAAAGCGTAAATATTCCCTTGAGGTCCTTGCCTTCCCAGTTTGGTACGGTGGGCGTCGCCCCGGTGGCAATCACCAGCTTGTCATATTCCAGTGTCTGGTGTTTATCGGTCTTGATATCTGCTACCTCCACGCTCTTGGCTTTTGGATTGATGGCCGTAGCTCTGGTGCCGGCGAAGACCGTCATTTTCAGTCCGTTTCTGAAAAAATTATTGTCCCGCTGTATTAAGTCTCTCCTCTTTACCATCCCGCTTAAAAAGTAGGGCAGGCCGCAGGTGGCGCTGGAAAGGTTATCGCGCTGCTCTATAATCGTTATCTTGGCGCTGGAGTCCATCCGCCTGGCCCGCGCCGCGGCTTTAGGCCCGCACGCCGTCCCCCCGATGATGACGATGTTACGCTGACTTGACATAAGATACCTCCGGGAAATACGCTCTATTTTAAGTTTAAGTTAAACAACATCACGGCGCAAATAAATCATATGGAATGACATTATCCTGTATTAGTGTTAATCTTAATTGTGCTAACGAATATTGAGGAGATAAACCATGGAAAGTAGTAAAACTGGGAAATCGACTTTTTCAAGGTTAATCCACGTCGGAGTTGTGGTCAGGGATATGGAAAAAGCTATCGGGCGTTTGACCGCTTTGGGTATAGGCCCCTTTAAGCCGAGGGTTCTGCCCCCGGACGCCCGCGAAACCTACCGGGGGAAACCTTTCGTGCCTGGCAAGAGAGTAGCGATTCAAACCACTCAAATCGGTAATATGGAGCTGGAGTTGATTCAACCTATCGACGGGGAATCGCCGCATCAGGAATTCCTCGACGCAAAAGGAGAGGGTATCCAGCACCTCGGTTTCATGGTCGATAATCTTGAGGAGGATGTCAAACGCCTGACTGCTCAAGGCTCCGAGATATTACTGACCTCTCAATTTAAAGGTGGTGGTGGCGTCGCTTACCTTGACCTCGATGCCGCCGGCCTGATAGTCGAGCTGGTGCAGCCCGGTACAGGGTAAAAAAGGGGGAATAGCCTGCGGAGAGGGGGATTTCAACCATCCGTCATTCCCGCGTAAGCGGGAATCCAGTATAAAAAAGGGGGAGTCGTCAAACTCCCCCCTGGTCGAGACTTAAAAAGGCTATTTCTTCTTCGCCTTATCCAGCGGTATGTCCCCCAGATTAACGTCCTTCTCCGTATTGAGCTTCTTGAAGGACTTGGCGGCAAAGCCTTTGGCTTCAATCGTCAGGTTATAATTGCCGTCCGCCAGACCGTGGAACCAGAAGTCCCCGAAGCTGTCCGTCGCAATCGCAGTCGACTTGCCGGCTTTGGGTCCGGTCAACGTGCATTTGGCCCCGATAACCACCTCTTTCTCGATGGGGTCGTAAACCGTTCCCGCGATGAATTTCTTGGGGACGTTCAGGTAATATACCCGGGGCTTGGTCTTCGACTCCGGTTTGAGTACCTCGGCTTTGGCTATCATGGCTTTGAATTCGGCTTCCTCCCCGAACTTGATGGCTTCGGTGGGGCAGGCGTCGGCGCAGCGCGGTACCTTCCACTCGCCGCCGTCGAGCAGGTGGGCGCAGCCGGTGCATTTCTGCGCGATGTTCAGGCTGTCGTTGAAGTAGATAACGCCGTAAGGGCAGGCGTCCACGCAGGCTTTACAGCCGGTGCATTTCTCCGCGTCGATAATCACCAGCCCGTCGTCACGCTTGTAGATAGCGCCCTTGACCGGGCAGGCGGGAATGCAGGGGGCTTTGTCACAGTGCTGGCAGAGGACGGGAATATAATGCATCTTGACCTTGGGCACCGTGCCCCGGATATACTCGTTGAGTTTTAACCAGAACTGCCCGGTGTCCGGCTGGGGCTTGGCGTAGGGCGTCCAGTCGTTGCCCACGTGCTCGTCCTTGCAGGCAATCTGGCAGGCGTAGCAGCCGTTACAAATCCCGACATCGATTACAAATACCTTCATTATTCCATACCTCCTTCGACCCAGGCGTTAAAGCGCAGGCCGGAAGCCTGGTCGTATTCTCTCTTGAAAGCGGCGTCGTAGGCTTCGGGGTCTTTCGCCCGCCACTCCTGATAGTCTTTTTCGGTTACCTTCTGGACATCGACCAGGTAGCCGCTGGTGGCTTGACCGCATGCATTCTTGGATGTTATTCCGTTCGGAGCGATGGTGTTGATGGCGCCGCCCCGGTCGACATTATCGATTATCGGGTCGTGCCGCGCCCCGTGGTCCACGTAAGTAACACCGGCTTGCATGCGCTCCCACACACGGGCGCCGCAGAGCACAACGCCTCTCTCATTGTACACCTTCACGATGTCCCCATCCTTGATACCGCGTGCCTCGGCGTCCTTCGGGTTCAGCCAGACCGGCTCGTAGCGATAGCCGTCCGACCCCAGCACTTTACAGGTGGGCGTCTCGCGCGTCCAGGTGATGTCGTCGCCCTGGGCGTGGGTGCGCCACCGACCGTGATTTGACATTAGCAGTAGCGGGAACATGGCGGCTCTCTCGCTGGAAATCCGCTCGTCATGCGTCTCGCTCTTTTCAATCCACTGCGGGTAGGGTGGTCTTTCCTTGTCGTTGGGGAAGTTCTTGGCGAGCCGTTCGGAGTAGAACTCCAGCTTGCCTGATGGCGTTTTTAGCGGGTTATTGTCCGGGTCTTCGTAGAATTTCCGGAAGCCGGGCGGGTCGCTCTCCCAGTCCTTGGCAACCGGGTAAACGAAGTATTTCTTTTCCAGCAATTCTTCCCACGTGGTCATTTCGCCCAGTTCCATCGTATCGAAGACGTCTTTTTGCAGGTCTCTGGTCGTTTTCCCCTCGGAAAACTTTTTACCGTAGCCCAGTTTCTCGGCGATGGCGAGCACTATCTCGTAGTCGCTCTTGGACTCGCCGATGGGCTGTATCGCCTGCTCCTGGATGACCACGCTCTGGAAGTGCGGTCCCTGTCTGGAGTTGGTAACGATGTCTTCGACTTCCAGCGTGGTGTTGGCTGGCAGAATGATATCGGCGTAAATGCATTCGTTTTCCAGCCAGGGGTGCTGCGCCACAACGCACTCGATTGACGGGTGCTGGAAGGCGTCGACGGTCCAGTTGCCGTGGTTCCAGCAGGTGATACGGCAGGGCGTGTCTGTCCAAATCATGTGGACCAGAGCACCACCCTTTTCTTTGGCGATTGGATAGGTGTATTTCACGAACTGCTCTTCCGTCTGACATTCCTGCCCGCCGCTCCCGATAAACGTCAGGGGCGGCTTGAGGATGGCGTCCTGGATAAGCGTCTTGGGAATCAGCTGCTTGCCCCAGGCGTCGATAGTCGTCCGGCAGGGTATTCTCAAACGCTCGGTTAATGCCGGATTGAAGTAGCGGATGCTCTTGAGGCCCTCGGCGCGGGGCATCCCGAAGTAGGTAATCTGGCACTGGTGCACGCCGGGCCCGCCGAGTCCCTGCATGCCGAGTAAAACGCATTCCAGTCGGCCGGGCTCGTGTGCGAACGGCCCCCTGATAAACGACCCCCCGAAGTAGTGGGCGATTGACGTCACTTTCTTGGCGAACTCCCTCGCCAGCGCTTTTATCGTCCATTCCGGTACGCCGCATTTCTTGGAAGCCCATTCCGGCGTCTTGGGTATGCCGTCGTCTTTGCCCAGCACGTAATTCTTTACATAATCCATACCCACTACGTGGGTCTTGACATATTTTTTGTCCCAGGTGCCTTCTTTTACCCATGTATATATAATTGCCAGTTGCAGCGCGGCGTCGGTATTGGGTAATACCGGTATCCACTTATCCGCGTGGACGGCGGCGCCGTAGTTGAGCTCGGGGCAGATATAGACCTGTTTGATGCCCGCCTGCGTCCAGAAATAGCAGATGCGCGTGGCGTACTGCCCGGTAAAGCCCCAGGGAGTGGTCTCCGGGTCGCAGCCCCAGAAAAGCACCATCTCGGCGTTTTCGGTAATGTCTTTAATAAGATTGGCTGCTGGCGACATCATGCCCTGGAAGCCCTGTCCCCACACGTGCTTGGAGCCCCAGTACCAGCCTTCCCAGCTGTCTGGGTTTCTTACCTGCTGCGTGAAGCCCCCCATCATGTCGAGCAGCCGTCCCTGGTGCCCGTGCGGCGTGTGAATCGTCTTGCACTCGCCGTGTCCGTCGCCCTGCACCAGGATGGAACAGGGCCCGTATTGCTTGTGCACTCTTTTTATTTCATTGGCGATGATGGTCGTCGCTTCGTCCCAGGAAATCCTGCGGTACTTGCTTTTACCGCGGTTCTGCGGATTTCTCTCGCCCTTGGGGTCCCAGTCCACCCTGATTAGGGGATATTTGATGCGGTTGGGCGAGAACGTCCTTTTCTTAT
Organism: Dehalococcoidales bacterium; assembly: GCA_034418415.1. GTDB lineage: Bacteria > Chloroflexota > Dehalococcoidia > Dehalococcoidales > RBG-16-60-22 > RBG-13-51-18. The sequence continues at coordinate 43,686 of DAOULS010000106.1, forward strand.
ATGCCAGCGAGAACGTGCCCGGCAGGGCTTTCATCAGCGGTTCCAGTGTCTTGCCGTTCCGCTTCATCTTCCAGGCGTTGAACTTCTTTTTATCGTATTTCCAGTCGTAGTGGAACGGCCGGATTCTCACGGCTTTACCGTCTTTAACATCGACGACGCACTCGCCCCCGCCCCCCAGCAGCCCACCCAGCGCCAGGGCTTTGATTACCGTTTTGTCCGGCTTAACGTCAACTTTTTTGCCCTTTGCAGCAGACATGTCAATCGTTCTCCTTCCCAGAATTTGCGTGTGACCTTCTTTAATGATGGCGTATCTTTCGGGTGTTATGAGTGATTATCGTTGGTAAAAATGCTCTAAAAAGGCATGGAATTTTACGCAATACACTAAAAATTTACACTAGCTGACTTTGGCTTGTCAAGTTAAGACGATGAGTGGGCTGGTCTTTTTTTGTATCGTTTTCACCCTGTCCTGTTGCTTTCTTCCTGTGACTTTTTTGATATTATTTCGGGTCGTATTGTGACTATTAATAGACGTTGACTACTTAGACTTGATAGGCACCGAGGTAAAGCCTGTGAAAATTACTATACTGCCCTCTAGTCGTTTTTCAAGATTTATTCAACGCTGGTACTTTTGGTCGCATTCTTTAGTGGCCTCTCTGATTCGGGTCTTGCTGGCGTGCTGGCTATACGTGCAGGACTTGTTCCTGGGCCGGCGCGTCGGGAGACCCGGGCAGTTACCGATATGTATAAACATAGTAACCACAGAAAAACCCGAATCGGGATTTTGGAGTTGATTAGTTTGAATCTGTATGTTTTTATTCCGCTCATGTGGGTTTTCATCTGTCTTATTTTGCTGGCGGTGTTGCTTATAAAAGGGAAAAAGTATGTTAATGGTCTCCCCCCGCGCGATAAAGAAATTCTGAAAAAAAGCGGTATTGAGTTACTGGTGCCGCTGAAGAACAAAAACCGTTTATCGGGTATCCTCTTGCTCGCCGGTAATTCTTTCCGCAGGCCGGATTCTCTGGAGGAACAACGACTCCTTCAAAAAGCTTCTTCGAACATGCTCGGCGATATTGAGAGTGCGCGAGGGGAACATGGCGAGCTTCATAGAACGATTGAAGGTGTAATCAATATCGTTTCCCAGGTAATGGACAGTCGCGACCCTTATACCGCCAGCCATCAGCGTCGTGTCGCCGAACTGGCTCGGGTTATCGCTAAAGAAATCGGGTTCACCGATTGGCAGACGACCGGTGTTTATGTGACCGGCCTTGTGCATGATGTTGGCAAGGTTTCTATTCCTACGGATATCTTGACCAAGCCCGGCATAATAAATGCTAATGAATTCAATATTGTCAAGAACCATTGCCGGGTGGGGTATGATATCCTCCAGAAAATCAACTTCCCCTGGCCGGTTACCACGGCCGTCCTCCAGCACCATGAAAGACTCGATGGCTCGGGCTATCCGCAGGGTTTGTCCGGCGACGCTATTATTCCCGAAGCCAGGATACTGGGCGTGGCGGATGTTGTCGAGGCGATGTCGTCCCACCGGCCTTACCGTCCGGCGCTGGGACTGGATAATGCGCTGGAGGAAATCAGCCGGGGCAGCGGCATTCTCTATGATTCTGACGTTGTTGCCGCCTGTCTGAAGCTCTTGCGCAAGAATAAATTTGGCTTTGATGAGATAATGGCTGCCGCCGAAAACCACCGCGAATACGTGCTTGAACCGATACATTAGGTTCCTGCTCCGGTTTTAGCTAAAGTAAATTATTAAAAATCTGTTACTTTCGTACCATTTAACTATTGATTAATATTTTTTGTGGTATAATTGTAGTAACAAGTTAATTGGGGCAGGATATGAAATCGAATTGGAAGCGTAATGGCGTCATTTATATAATCATTTTACTGGCGGCCGTTCTCCTGTTTTCTTTCCTCATGCCCGGCGGCGAAGAGCCTGCCGAGGTCCCTTTGAGCCTGATTGTCTCCATGTCTCAAAACGATGAGATTCAAAGGATTACGGTTGAGGGCGACTTGCTGACCGTCACCACGGTCAATGGCCAGGAGATAAAAGCCTATAAGGAAATGAATTCCAGTATCTATGATATTGAAGGACTTAAGCTTGATAATGTAGTTGTTGATGTCAAGGGGTCCTCGGGGATTAACTGGGGTAGTCTGCTCATCAACATACTGCCGTTTCTGCTGTTAATCTTCCTGTTCTTCCTGATATTCCGCCAGGCGCGCGGGGCTAACAATCAGGCGATGAGCTTCGGGCGCAGCCGAGCGAGGCTTTTCCCCGCCAACCGCACCAGTGTTACTTTCGCCGATGTCGCCGGCGCGGAGGAAGCCAAACAGGACATGCAGGAAGTCGTTGATTTCCTCAAGTCGAAAGAAAAGTTCCAGTCCCTCGGCGCCCGCATTCCCAAGGGCGTGCTGCTGGTGGGACCTCCCGGTACTGGCAAGACACTGATGGCGCGTGCCGTGGCTGGCGAGGCTGATGTCCCCTTCTTCTCCATCAGCGGCAGTGAGTTCGTCGAGATGTTCGTCGGCGTCGGCGCCTCCAGGGTGCGCGACCTCTTTGACCAGGCAAAGCGTAACACCCCGTGTATTATATTTATCGATGAAATAGATGCCGTGGGCCGCCAGCGCGGCACCGGATTGGGCGGCAGCCACGACGAGAGAGAGCAGACGCTTAACCAGATTCTCGTGGAAATGGATGGCTTTGATACCAACACCAGCGTTATTGTTATCGCAGCCACTAACCGACCCGATATTCTTGACCCCGCCCTGCTCCGCCCCGGCCGTTTCGACCGGCGTGTGGTGCTCGACCTGCCGGATATTACCGGCCGGCTGGCTATCCTGAAGGTGCACACCAACGGCAAGCCCCTTGATAAGGACGTTAACCTTGAGACCCTGGCTAAGGGTACGGTGGGCTTTAGCGGTGCCGACCTCGCCAATCTGGTTAATGAGGCCGCTATCCTGGCTGCCAGACGTAATAAGAAGGTCATCTGCACCGATGAGCTTGAGGAATCTATTGATAGGGTGATTGCCGGTCCGGAGCGCAAGAGCCGCAAAATCAGCCCCAAGGAAAAGGAAATCACGGCTTATCACGAAGCCGGTCACGCCCTTGTGGGCAGGATGCTGCCCAACGCCGACCCCGTCCACAAGATTTCTATCGTCGCCCGGGGCATAACTGGCGGCTACACCAAGCAGCTGCCGGCCGAAGACCGCTACCTGCATACTCGGTCGTACATGAAAGACATGCTGGCTTATGCCCTCGGCGGCAGAGCCTCTGAAGAGATTGTTTTTAGTGAAATGACCGATGGCGCCAGGAGCGATATCGAGCGTGCCACCAAGCTGGCGCGGGCAATGGTGACCGACTACGGTATGAGCGACAAGCTCGGCCCCAGGACCTTCGGGCACAAGGAAGAGATGGTCTTTCTTGGCCGTGAAATCTCCGAGCAGCGCGATTATGGTGACAATGTAGCCGACCTGATTGATGAGGAAGTTCAGAATATCATTGAAACAGCCCATAAGACCGCGCGCGGTATCTTGACCAAGAACCGCAAGAAGCTGGAGCTCCTGGCTAAAGAGTTGATTTCCCGCGAGACTCTGGAAGGCAAGGAGTTGGAAGCCTTTTTCAATAAGATTGGTCTTGTCGCTCCTGGTGAGAAAATCAAAAAGACCACCGTACCGGCACCGGTCAAGCCCGTAGCGGAAGGCGAAGCGGTTCCGCAGCCCAAGAAAGCCCCGGCGGTGCCCAAGCTTGTTCCCAAGCAGACACCCGCGCCGTCCGACTAGAGACTGACTCTATATTTTCGTCATTTATCAAGCGTATCATGGTTCATATAACTGATAAGCCTATCTCCCCCGAAGACGCTGTCAATCAGGCTAAAACGCCCGATAGCGGCTGTGTGGCGACCTACGTCGGTCTTATACGTGATAATTCCCGCGGCAAATCGGTCTATGCGATTGAGTATGCCGATTCTGACGGTAAATCTGCCGAAAGACTGAATCAGATCGACGCGGAAATCCGGCGTAAGTACCCGGTGAACAACGTGGTTATCTATCACCGCATCGGCAGGCTGGAAGTGGGTGACATTAATCTGGTGGTGGCGGTTGCCGCGGCACACCGCAGCGAAGCCCTGGCTGCTGTTGCCTACGCCGTCGACCTTTTTAAGGAAAAGCTGCCGACGTCTAAAAAAGAGACCTACCTCGACGGCACCGTTTGGGAAGGCTAAAAAACGACATTCCCGCGCTTTCCTTTTGTCATTGCGAGGAGTACCGATGCAGTCGGGACGACGTGGCAATCTCTATTGGTGCTTTAGTGAGAAGATGGTTTTTTCCTTACGTTCCCTGTGAGACCACAAATTCGGCAAGGTCATAAAGCGCCTGGCGGCTGACGTTCTGCGGCAGACTCTTAAGATTGCGGCAGGCTTTTTCGCAGTACTCTCCGGCGATTTTATAGCATTCCTTGATTATTTCCGTATTCTTCGCCGCGTCGATTGCTTCCACGGCGTCCTTATTGTCTCTGGACTCAAAAAACCGCTTTACCGGGTTGTCCTGCGGACTGCGCTCGATGATAAGTATGGCTGGCAGCGTCAGCGTCCCCTGTCTCAAGTCGGAGCCCACCGGCTTGCCTAGGACTTTCTCCGTGCTGGTGAAGTCCAGGATATCGTCCACTATCTGGAAAGCGATACCCAGATTGTCGGCGTACTCTTTCATGATTGCCACCGCCTCCTGTAGGGCTTTGCCCAGGATGGCGCCCGACTGCGTGGACAGGGAGAACAGCGAGCCGGTCTTTCGGTAAATGCGCCGGAAGTAGTCTTCCCGGTTCTGGTTGATATTGTAGGCTCCCCGGAACTGGCCTATCTCGCCGCTGGAGATAATGCCCAGGGTCTGGGAAAATAGCTTGATTACCCGCGGCGTCTGTGTATCGGCAACGAATTCCCCCGCCTTGGCGAACAGGAAGTCCCCCATCAGTATGGCAATCTCGTCCCCCCACCGACTGTTGATGGTCTCCTTCCCCCGCCGCGTCATGGCTTTATCGATGGCGTCGTCATGCACCAGCGTCGCCGTATGCATCAGCTCGACGGAGACTGCCATCGGCAGCAGGTAGTTAAAGTCATAGTAAAACAGCTTGCCGGATAACAGCGTCAGCGCCGGTCTGATACCTTTGCCCGTCTCGCTGACGATGTAGCCTAATTGCTCGGATAGCCATTTATAGTCTATCTGGCTGATGGACCTTATCGTGTCTTTGACCTTGTCCAGGTCCTTCTGGATAGGGGCGTATATCTGCTTAAGCTCCAAGTCGCTTGGTCTCCTCCTCGACTACGCTCTCGTCTAGTTTAACAAATAAAGGCTTCGGCTCTCTCAATTTTTGTCCCGCCGGTACCGACTGCGCTTTCCATTCGCCCTCTTCCGCCTTTCCCTCGAATCCCAGATATTCGTGTACCTTCTGCGAGCTGAAGGGCAAGAACGGCGACAGCATGGTTTTCAGGCGGGAGATGGTGTTTATAGCCGCGTACAATGAAGTCGCAGCTGCTTTTTTATCATCTTTGATTTTCTTCCAGGGCGCTTTTTCATCCAGGTAGCGGTTGGCTTGCTGTGCCAGGGACATGGCGATGGTGATTGCCTGCTTGAAGCTGCATTTTGATATGGACTCTCCAACCTTCTCCAAACATGCGTCCGCGCCGGTGATGAGTTCCTTATCGGCGGCGTCTAACTCGCCGGGTTCCGGCACCTGCCCGTTGAAGTTCCGGTAGGTGAAGGTCAGCACGCGGTTGACCAGGTTGCCGTAGGTGGCTACCAGCTCGTCGTTGTTCCTCCTTACGAATTCCCGCCAGGAAAAATCGGCATCGCTGGACTCCGGCATATTTATCGATAGTATATAGCGCAGCGGGTCGGGGTCGTACCTTTCGAGGTAGTCAGGTATCCATATAGCCCAGTTGCGGCTCTTGGAGCCCTTCTTGCTTTCGATAGTCATGAATTCGTTGGCTGGCACATCGTAAGGGAGGTTCAGTCCCCCGTACGCCATCAACATCGCCGGCCAGTTCATCGTGTGGAAAACGATATTGTCCTTGCCGATAAAGTAGTAGCCCTTGGCGTCCCCCTCCCAGAAGCGACGCCACTTTTCGGGGTCGCCCTGCTTTTGCGCCCACTCCTTACTGGCGGAAAGGTAGCCGATGATGTTCTCGAACCAGACGTAAAACCGCTTGTTCTCGAAGCCTGGCAGCGGCACGGTAATGCCCCAGTCGATGTCCCGTGTTATCGCCCGGTCGTTCAGCCCCTCCTTGAGAAAACCGAGCGTGAAGTTCTGCACGTTGGGGCGCCAGTACGTCTTCTTTTGCACCCAGTCCAGCAGCTTGTCCTGGAAGGCGCTTAACTTGAAAAACAGGTGCTCCGTCTCGCGGAATTCCGGCGTTGTGCCGCAGTGACGGCAGCGCGGGTCCTTTAGTTCGGCGGCGTTGAGGGGCTTGCCGCAGGTGTCGCACTGGTCGCCGCGGGCGCTGGTGTCGCCGCAGTACGGGCAGGTCCCCTCGACGTAACGGTCGGGCAGGAAGCGCTGGCACTTGGGGCAGTAGGGCTGGGACATGCTTGATTTATAGATATAATTTTTCTTCAGAAGCGTCTTGAACATATCGTGGGTCACCGCGGCATGGTTTTGAGTGGTCGTGGACGTGTATAAGTCCCAGGTAATCCCCAGCCCTTTCCATACCTCGATGAAGGCGCGGTGGTACCGGTCGGCGATTTCCGCCGGCGTCTTGCCTTCCTGTTCGGCTTTGATTGTAATCGGCGTGCCGTGCTGGTCGGAGCCGGACACCATCAGCACCTCGTTCCCCTTGAGGCGGTGGTACCGTGCGAAGATGTCCGCCGGTAAATTGGCTCCGGCTAGGTGCCCTACGTGCAGAAATCCGTTGGCGTAAGGCCACCCCACCCCGATTAATATCCTCTCGCTCATGTCCGGTGCTCTAGAAAAAGGTCAGTACCTTTTCACCCTTCTCTTCTTTATACTGGGCATAGCCCTTTTTCAGGCAGCAGTCAACGCAATAGCGCTTGGTTTCCCCCTCGTCGTCCTCTTTACCGCCCTTTTCATCGACTGCCAGGTAGCGGTCGGGATAGGGGATGATTTTCTTGCAGCTATCGCATTTTATCTCGCCTAAAGATACACAGCCACGTCGCATATATTTACTCCTTTATCTGCTTTTACGTGTATTTTGTCTGTTTCTATCCCAGACCTTGTCCAGTCTAAGCCAGGTCCGGTACAGCTCTTTTTTCTTGATTCCTGTCTCCGCGGCTACTTTAACGACCGCCTCCTTGGCGGAAGCCCCCGCGAGGTACATTTCGTGCAGTTTCATCTCCACCTCGTCGGTCAGTGGCGGCTTCTCCTTCATCCCTTTGCCCTGTATTACCAGGGTAAACTCGCCCCGCGGCGCGGTAAAGTGCTTTATCGCCTCCCCGACTGTCCCCCGGAAGACCTCCTCGTGGAGCTTGGTCAGTTCCCGGCAGACGCTGATACGCCGGTCGCCCAGTATTTGCCTTATGTCCTCCAGCGCTGCCTTGATGCGGTGCGGCGCTTCCAGCGCGACGATGGTGCCGGTTTCCTCTTTTATCGCTTCCAGTACTTTACGTCTTGCCGCCGCTTTATTCGGCAGGAAGCCGGTGAAGGTGAACCTGTCCGTCGGCAGCCCCGATACCGCCAGCGCCGCCGTTATCGCCGAAGCCCCCGGGACCGGCACGATGGGGATATTCCTTTTCCCTGCCGCTACGATTAACTCGTAGCCGGGGTCGGAAATGCCCGGCATCCCCGCCTCGGAGACCAGCGCAATGTCTCCCTCTTCGAGCCGCCCGAGTATATAGTCCAGCTTCGTGATTTTATTGTGCTCGTAGTAGCTCGTCATG
>DAOULS010000107.1:0-6880 GCA_034418415.1 Dehalococcoidales bacterium
ATGCTGTCACCGGTGATATAGGACGATTCGTCGGAAGCCAGGAAAAGCGCCGCGGACGCGATGTCCTCCACCGTGCCTTCTCTACCCAGAGGTATGCCTTCCGCCAGTTTGTTCATGAAAGCGTCCAGGTCTTTTATCGCGGGCGGGGCGAAATCACGGGTCATATTCGTGCGAATCATGCCCGGCAGGATAGCATTGCAGGTAACATTATATTTAGCCATTTCCAGCGCAAAGCAGTCGGAAAGGTGCTTGGCGCCAGCCTTGGCGGCGGCGTAGTGGATGGAAACCGGTGCGGGCGAAATGCCAGCCAGCGAAGCGATATTAATGATTTTGCCGTATTTGTTAGCTTTCATGTGAGGGGCGATAGCCTGAAGACACAGGAAGATGCCCTTCATATTGACGGCTACGACCCTGTCGTATTCTTCTTCGGAGATGTCGTTTATCAGCATCGGCGGCCTGCCGATGCCGGCGCAGTTTACCATGATGTCTATTTTCTTGAATTTAGCGATTGCCCTAGATACCACGTCTTTCACCTGGGCACTGCTGGTGACATCACAATGAATATATACAGCATCCTTGCCGGCCTTCTTAATATCCGCGACCGTCTTCTCGCCGTCTTTGTCCAGAAGGTCCACTATGACCGAGGAACATCCTTCCCTAGCGAAGCGGAGGGCGATAGCCCGTCCCATGCCACGGGCACCTCCGGTAATGATGGCAGCCCTGTCTTTAAGTAACATCGGTTTTTCCTCCTGCGTTTAATTGCCTTTACTCAACAGCTTCATCCTTAGCCGTGATATAGGTTGAAGACTCCGACGCGCCGTTGGGGTCGAACGTCTTCTTGATTTTTCTCAACCATAAATGATAGTTGCAGGCCTGCGGCCCGTACATATCGTGGAGGGCGTCGCTCCAGACGTGCTGCGGCACCCCGAAATGCTCTTTGATAGAAATTTCATTGGAGCCCTGATTGATTAATCTGCTTACCTTCATGGGGTCTTTGACTTTTATGGCGATGCGGGCCAGGATTTCGCCGTGGCCGGTATGCCCGTGCTCGATGGACTGGATAAACGGGGATGTACCGTCGTCGTAAAGAGCGCCTTCCTTGATGAGCCTTGCTTTTAGTTTGGTGCAGCTTTTAATGAAGTAGCTCATCAGGGGGAAGGAATCCCCGCCACCGACCATACCCGCCTGGGGCGCTAAAACCCTTCCCGTCTCTTTAATGGAACCGGTCTCCCTGAAATAGCGCCAGACGTAGCCTCCCTGGTTCTCGGGGTCTTCGACTTCCTCCAGGCACTTCCCTCCGGTCTCGTCGATAATAGTCTGCAATACACGCTTCTTGAATTCGAAGTCGCCCGTGGAGTGGGAGGCTATAAGAACCATGAAACCGGGGCCCAGCACCGAGTCCTTGAATTTACTGTAAATTTCTCTTTCCTCTTCAATGTTTTTAGTAGCCAGGTTGGCAGCCATCATAGCCGCATTGAAGCACATCAACTCCGTGGCGATTTCCGCCTCGCCTATCTTGAGAACAGCATCAATCATCGCGTCCAGCGTCTTAAAAGAAAAATAACGGACCAAAAAGCCCGGAGGTACATAAGCCGGCTTGTATTTCGGCGATACGCCTTCCATGGGGAAAGTGGAGGGGCCCGGCCAGTGGTATAGTTTCTGGGCCGCTTTGGTGTAAACGCCGAGTCCGCCCAGTGGCATGGTGTTGCCCCTGATGATGCCGCGCAGTGAAGGTCCGGGTCCATCGCCGCAAAACCACTCGTTATTCGTACCCAGCGAGCCGAACCTGACGATTTCTCCATCCCCCGTGACCCACTCCAGGGCAAGCTGGTTCCTCTCGCCGTAGCTTCCTGACTGGCTTAAGTGCCCTAGGTTGACATGTGCCGCCAGCGGCAGCGCGGAGCAGTTGCTGCCAGCACCAGTCAGGTTACAGTTGAGGCCTCTCTTCATACATTCTGCCTGGAGTTGGGCGCCGATGACATAAGGCTCGACGACGGCGTACATACTTTTCTCGTTGATTTCCAGTATGCGGTTCATCCGCCGCAGGTCTATCTTGATGCAATTCGGCGTGGCGGGGTCGCTATAAAGCCAGCCGGTGCTTGATGCCTTGTACTGTACCCCGTGCTTATTACACAGTTTCACGATTGCCTGGACCTGCTCCGTACTGTCGGGCAGTGTTATAGCTTCAAATCTCGGTGGTACCGCTACGCCATGTCTCACAGGGTTGGCGTAGGTCTCGGTGATGACCGGGTCATCGGAAACATATTGCGGACCGAGGATATCTTCCAGCGCTCTGAAAAAATCTCTCTTTAAAGCCATGTTCATGACCTCCTAAAGTGCCTTCTCTACTAATTCGATAACATCGTAAACCTTGAGATTGCTTCCCTTTTCGGAAATTCCTTCATTCAAGTTTTTAATACACCAGGGGCAGGCTGTCACGATAGCGGCAGCCCCGGTTGCTTCAGCCTCTTTAATTCTTTCCCGTGCCGTCCACATGGAGAATTCCGGGTTGGTCTCATTGACACCGCCGCCGGCGCCGCAGCACCAGGCGTACTCTTTGATTCTCTCCATTTCCACCAGCTTCAGACCGGGGATGCTTTTAAGTAGATTACGTGGTGGTTCGTAAACACCGTATGTCCCGCGGCGGTATTCTTTAGGCGGGTCGAAGCTGCGGATATCCGTGATTACCTCTTTGCCTGCCCAGTGGATGTAAGGCTCGCCCATACGTCCAAGATGGCAGGGGTCATGGTAAGTGACGGTGACATCCACCTTCTTCTTCGGTTTTAACTTACCCTCCTTTACAAGGCGGGCAAGATATTCCGTGATATGCAGCACCTCCAGGTCGCCCTTAAAGTCGAATTTATCGTAGAGCACCTTAAAGGCATGGTAGCCTTCGGCGCAGTTGGTCACCAGAGTCCTAGCACCAGACTTCTTTATCATAGCCATATTTTTCTTAGCCTGGTTTATAAAATCCGGTTTATAACCCATCTGGTAGGCACGCCCGCCACAGCAGTTCTCATTCTCACCGGCGATACCGAAATTCACGCCGACTTTCTGAAGGAGTTTAGCGGTTGTTCTGGCCAGCTTCCACATATCTTTATTGAAACTGGTCAGGCAGCCGACGTGAAAAACAACATCCACTTTTTCTCTGGTGCAGTCTTTAATATTCAGTCCCGCCGCCCACTCGCCTCGTTTGGTGCGGCTGCCCGGCACCATGGTGCCCTGCTTCCGCAGGCTATTGATTATTTTATCGAGGGCGGGATTGGTATGGCCGGACTCCACGCAGCTGATTCTGATTTCATTTATCGGCTCGATGACTTCCATATCCATGGAATACTTGCATGATGTATCACAGGCACCGCACATCTGGCAGTTGTACACTACCTCAAGCAGCTTATCGGTATAGTCGAGTCTTTTTTCCAGCAAGGCCGTGCCCATGACCATGCGGCCACCGCCACAATAGGAATGGAACTCATATCTGGCGATACTGGGACAAACATTAACACGGTCGAGCCCCGTAACTTTCTCCAGGGGAATGAATTTACACGTAGAACACCGGCGACACGTTTCCATATTTTCTCGATATTCTTCAAGCGACATTATGCATACTCCTTAGTTTCGATATTTCCCCCCGAATTCCTAGAAACACAGTTTGCCCGGGTTCATCACATTATCGGGGTCGAGTATCGTTTTAACTCTCCTTAAGGCTTGAATAGTGGCGGCATCTTTGTTTAGAATAGCCCGGGCATTTTCGCCGTAAGGCCTGGAGAAAAAGGCCCCTCTGGATATCAACGGGTTAATTACGCTGGCAGTAAGCTCTTTGACTTTATTGGTTTCCTGCCGGCTTGCAGGGTCATAGAACAGGTTGAACTCAACGTGGTAGTTAGAACCCTGCACCAGCGGCTGGATATAAATGCCCATATCAGTTGCAGGGTAGCCAACGTCATCCGCCGCTTTGTACATATAATCGATTAAGCCACCCACATTCTGGAAGTTGGTAATGAAGAACACATCCTGGCAGGCGCCTTTATAGCGGAGTTTCCAGTAAGGTTCGGCAGAGGGTGCTTGTGCGGCTTTCAGAAGGTCAAAAGCAGAGACACTGCCCGCGGAACGCGCCGGTTCCAGGTTGACGCCCTGCGCTATTCCCCAGGCATCTTTTTCATGGACGCTGACTCTTTCTTCAGGGTAATATTCATAGCCTGCCAGGTTATAGAAAAGTATCCAAGCGGGCAGGCTGTCTTTGATTGTCTGGTAATCATGCGGCCATTTCCTAGCCATGATAGCAGCCAGATTCATTTTATTTAGAATAAAGCACTCGTTAGGTATTCTTAATCTGATTAACCAGTGTACCATCTCCATTATGCTGTTTAATTGTGGTGAACCCACCAGGAAAGGTTCTTCGAGCCTGGGGAGTATTTCACACCTCGCCGACGACCATGTGACGATGCCCATTGTCCCCTGCGCCCCCCCGATAATCCGATACCAGGAGGCAGAAGAGGGACCGGCCGCCTCAACTTGAGCGCCTCCGGCCGCCCACTGTTCCTCCAGCGTGCCCGGCCCAGCTGCAGCACCTGTCCGGAACATATCTCCCGTACCGTATATAACTTCTACACAATCTAAAGGGTCCATGATATCCCAGTGGTAAATGGGCATGACCACCGGTTCTCTCTCCAGCATGCTGCCGGTAACCGACTTTGTACTCCGCGGCAATAACGGCATATTGAGCCTCAATTTCTCTCTGGTTACTGCCGGTATCAATTCGCCGAAGGTCACGCCAGGCTCAAACATCACCACGCGGTTCAGCCGGTCAACTCTGATGATTTTTTTCATGCCGCTTAAGTCGATTATTACAGCCCCGCCGACACTGGGGACGGTATCACCGCGGAAATGCGGCGGGCCAGAACTGACGGGTATCAGAGGTGTACCTGTTTTTCTGGCTATATTAACTATCTTTACCACTTCGTCGGTGTTCTTTGGCTTGACTATGCAGTCCGGTCTGACTGTGTTAACAAAGCTCATATCGCTGGCATACTGGTCGAGCACCGCCTGTTTGTCAATCACGTTACCAGCGCCGACGATACTTGCTAGCAGTTTCTTTTCAACCATTTGTGCCCCCTTTCATCTGGTGTCATTTCCGCGGGAATATTTTCTTATCAACGGGGTAGTCCAGTTTTTCCCCGCCTATGATTGCCGAGTATTCGGGGGTAATCGGGCAGTTCACGAAGAAAAACGGCATACCGACTCTCTTGTGAATAATCGGGCAATGTACCAGTCCCGCCGGGATATGTACCGCGGTGGTCTCGTTGATGATGATTTTTTCACCTTCTTCACCTATATATATCTCCGATTCCGCATCATAAGCTTTTAAATCGTCGGAGCAGGGGACAAACACAAAGACTTCAGCGAAGTCGTGTTTATGAGCGTCTTCTTTCCCCTCGAAAGGAACGCTGACGTGGGTAAATCTTATCTGAAAGTTGCCGTCTTTCAGGGCATAAAAAATCATGTTTTTAAATGGTGGATAAATAGTATCACGTATTATCTCCGTTGTCTTAAGATAATCGTATTTGGATTTAGCCATACAGGTTCATCCTCCTTTTTTAGAAAATCCTCTCTCGTAAAATATACATCACCGCTTTACGGGAACAGCCTTATGTTTGCTCGTCGTGGGCACTATCACCACCATCATCACCGGACTCTTAACGTTCCTCCAGATTAGCGGGAAATGGGCCAGTCCAGGGGGAACGTAAACGCTCGAGGAGGTAGTGAACTTGACTTTCTCCAGTGCTTCCCCCTCGCCCAGCCAGTACTCGGCTTCGGCACCTAAATAGCGAGTGTCGTGCGGGTTGGTCCCGAGGAAAAGGAATATCTCTCCATAGTTATGTTTATGCGCCCCGAAACCCTTGCCGGTGCCTATTTCAGTGTCCCCCGTGATAAAACCATATTCGACCTTAGCGGTCGCATCTTTCAATAAATCGTCGGAAAATATTATTAGCGGCCCCGTGTCCACACTGCTTTTGGTCGGTATCTTGTCGCCTTTTGGTACTTCTACTGATACGCGCTGCGGCGTTACACTCGTGATAATCGCGGGTTTTCTGACGATGTATTTTTCATATCTCGATGCTGCCATGCACCTTCTCCCTTCTCATGCGGGATAATGCGATAATATACGAGAACGGGGATAAGGTCAAGGGCGACTTTACGACTCTGAAAAAAGCCAAGATATTGATTGGGAAGTAGTGGAGAGAACTTCAAGACGTCTTTTATACTTGAACGTCGTCTCCAAGAACCGGTGTTTTACCTCTGGCCCACTGTGTTACTAGCTCTCCGCTCTTACGGATGTATTCGTCCAGGCCCAGCCTTTTCAGCATAAGCAGGTTGTATATCTTGGTATTATGCCTACGAACCTCGGCCCTATCACTGACGGGCGCCAGTTTCAGACATGGGAACTCCTCACACTGAAAGCAGAAATCCAGCCCCTTTTTGTTAACACAACAGTCGTAAGTTTGACAGAGCATATTCATGATAGGTCGGCCCTGTTTTGGTCGGCAACCGGCACACATGCCGCGGAGTTTATCAACAGGAAGGTCCGCTCGTTTTGCTTCTTTTTGAATAACTATCTCGTCAGTGCAAACGCTGTGCTCATACGCAGCGCAACTTAGGCAACAATAGCCACACGGAGACACCAATTGCAGGCTATCTTTATTAGCCATTTTCCTCTCCTTCAGTTAATGCTTTCCTTGTTTCCGGTGGAGACGGGGGAGAGTCGGACTAACGTTAACGGGAAAGAAGATGGTCGGGGCGGGCGGATTCGAACCGCCGACCTTCTGAACCCCATTCAGACGCGCTAAACCAGGCTGCGCTACGCCCCGATTTCCTTAAT
>DAOULS010000108.1:0-6423 GCA_034418415.1 Dehalococcoidales bacterium
TACCTGATGCGCGAGGAGCTGGTCTCGGCGAGTCCCGCAGCTACCACGGTATCGCCCCGCCTGGACAAGCGACTGCCCGAATTTTTAACTCAAGATGAAGCCAAAAAACTGGTGGAGTCGCCGGATATCTCACAGCCGCAGGGCCAGCGCGACCGTGCCCTGCTGGAACTGCTTTACGCCTCCGGCCTGCGGGTCAGCGAGCTGGTGAACATGAACATCGACCAGGTGAACCTGGCCACCAACGAAATACGGGTATGGGGCAAGGGCTCTAAAGAAAGGGTGGTGCTCATCGGCGAGCCGGCAGCGGAGGCTCTGAATAACTATATAAATAGCGGTAGGAAAGAACTGCTCGGCGGCAAGAGAAACAATGCCCTGTTCGTCAGCAGGTACGGGGAGAGGATACTGGCGAGACGCGTGCAGAAGATATTGCATAAATACTCGAAAAATATCAACAAAAGCGTGCATCCCCACATACTAAGGCATACTTTCGCCACGCACCTGCTGGACGGCGGAGCCGACCTCAAGGTGGTGCAGGAGCTGCTGGGGCATGCCGACCTTGCTTCGACGCAGATTTATACCCACGTTACGCAGAGCCGGGCGCGCAAAATCTACCTCGCTGCCCACCCGATGGCTAGAGGAGAAGACAGCGAACGTGAATAAGCGACTCGAAAAGCTGCGCTCCAGGCTGACGGAAAAAGCCATCGACGGGGTTTTAATCACGCAGGCGGAGAACCGACGCTATCTTTCCGGCTTCCACGGCACGGCGGGCTACCTGATTATCACGAAAAAACAGGCGGTTCTGGCTACGGACTTCCGCTACACCGAGCAGGCTAAAGAGCAGGCGCCGGACTTTACCGTCAAGCAGGTTCCGGGCGGTCTTGAAAAGTGGTTCCCCGGGCTGGTGAGGGATATGGGAATCAAGCGACTGGGCTTCGAGGGAGGAGATGTTACCTTTGATTTTCACCGGCAAATAATGACTGCCCTGAAAAAGAAAAAATGTAGCATAAAACTGGTCCCCACTGATGGTCTCGTGGAAGAAATCCGGGCGGTTAAAGAGCCGGAGGAAATCGAGTTTATAGCTAAAGCATCGGCAATCACCGACGCTGCTTTTGAAGATGTAGAACCTAAAATTCAGGCTGGAACGACGGAAAAGCAGGTTGCCTGGGAACTGGAGAAAGCCATGCGCGCCAGAGGCAGCGAGTCGCTGCCGTTCGATATCATCGTGGCTTCGGGACCCAATGCAGCACTGCCCCATGCCAGACCCACCGATAGAGCCATCAAGGCCGGCGAGCCGATAGTGATTGACATGGGGGCGAGATATCAGGGTTATGCCAGCGACTTAAGTCGGACGGTGTGTGTCGGCAAAGCCAGCGTAAAGCTCAAAGAGGTCTATAATATCGTCCTTAAAGCCCAGACAACGGCGATGGAGGCAGTCGCTAAAGGAATGACGGGCGATCAGGCGGATAAAATCGCGCGGGATATAATCAAACAAGCAGGCTACGGGGAGGCTTTCGGACACTCGCTGGGGCACGGCGTCGGACTGGCGGAGCACGAGCAGCCCAGGCTTGGGCCGCGTTCTAAAGACAGGCTGACCGACGGCATGGTTTTTACAATCGAGCCGGGGATTTACTTAACGGGATGGGGAGGCGTCAGAATAGAGGACACGGTGGTCATGGAGAGGGGCAAAGTCAAAATGATAACCAGAGCGAGGAAAATGACTTGTTAAAAGCCGATTTACATATCCACACCAAATACTCGATGGACTGCCAGACGCCGCTGGACAAAATAATTGAGCGATGCGAGGAACTGGGGATTAACTGCATCGCCATCGCCGACCACGGCACGGCGGAGGGCGGACTGGAAATGCAGAAAATCGCCCCGTTCAGGGTCATCGTCGCCGAGGAAATCCTGACCACCGAGGGCGAAATCATGGGCATGTTCCTGAAAGAGACAATCCCCAGCGGCATCACGCCGCGGGAGGCGATAAAGCGCATCCGGGAGCAGGACGGACTGGTCAATATTCCCCACCCTTTCGAGAAAATACGCGGCTCGGCGTTGCAGGACAAGACCATCGATGAAATAGCCGGGGACATCGACCTCATGGAGGTATTCAATTCCCGCAGTCCCTTTCCGGCCAATACGGATAAAGCCCGTGCCTTT
This sequence comes from Dehalococcoidales bacterium, assembly GCA_034418415.1. Taxonomy (GTDB): domain Bacteria; phylum Chloroflexota; class Dehalococcoidia; order Dehalococcoidales; family RBG-16-60-22; genus RBG-13-51-18. The sequence goes on from DAOULS010000108.1 coordinate 2,161, forward strand.
GCCGCCAAACACGGCATACCCGGCAGCGCCGGCAGCGACGCCCACTCGATTCAGGAAATCGGCAACGCTTTTATCGAGATGCCGGACTTCAACGATAAAGAAGGATTTCTCAAGTCACTGGCAGAAGGAAAAATAACCGGCAAAAGGTCGGGCATCTTCGTACATTTTTACAGCACCTGGGCGTCGGTAAAAGCCAGACTGCGCGGGAGGGGCAGGCATGAGTAACAAATATAAAATCGGCTGGTTTTCCACCGGGAGGGGCGAGGGCTCCAAGGGACTGTTGCGGGCGGCGCACCAGGCTATTAAGTCCTGTGAACTGGACGCTGAAATCGAGTTTGTCTATTGCAGTCGGGAACGCAGCGAGACGGAAGCCACCGACCGGTATCTGGATATGGTCAAGGAGTACGGCATCCCCCTAGTCAGCTTCTCCTACCAGAAATACAGGCAGATGAGAAACATGCCCAGCCCCGACCTTTCCCAGCCCCTGCCGCAGTGGCGTATCGACTACGATAATGAAGTCTTAAAATTACTTAAGGATTTCAAGCCCGACCTCGTTTTACTGGCGGGTTTCATGCTCGTCAGTACCCCGGTCATGTGTGACAGGTATAAAATAATCAACCTGCATCCGGCGGCACCGGGCGGCCCGGCGGGCACCTGGCAGCAGGTAATCTGGAAACTCATCGAGGATAAAGCGGACACGCAGGGAATAAAAATGCATGTGGCGATACCGGCGCTGGACATGGGCCCGACGGCTACCTACTGCACTTTCCCGATACGCGGCGGGGCTTTCGATAAGCTGTGGGATGAAATAAAGGGTAAGACCATGGAGGAGGTTAAGGGGGGTGAAGGGGTGGAGAACCGGTTATTTAAGACCATCCGGGAGCATGGCGCAGTAAGGGAATTGCCTCTGGTCATTAAGACGCTCAAGGTCTTCAGCGAAGGAAGAATCAGGATAACCAGAGACCGGCAGGTGGTTGACGCTGCCGGCCGTATGATAAAAGGCTATGACCTGTCCAAAGAAATAGATGAGGCGGTTAAGGGGCAAATTTAGTCCATCACTGCCACATCGCTAGCGCTCCCCGCGATGACAGGTTTTATTTCTTCTTACTCTTCTCCTCTTTTTCTTCCCCGGGCTTTTCCAGGATTTCGTCGATGATGCCGTATTCCACCGCCTGGGCGGGGTTCAGGTAGAAATCGCGATCGGTGTCATGGGTTATCTTATCCAATTTCTGCCCGGTATGCTTGACGAGAATATCCTTTAGTATATCCTGCTGGCGCATGATTTCCTTGGCGGCGATAACGATGTCTGCGGCCTGTCCCTGGGTACTACCGATGGCCTGGTGCATGTGGATGGTGGCGTGGGGCAGAGCGTAGCGCTTGCCTTTGGTGCCGGCGCAGAGCAGCACCGTAGCCATGCTGGCGGCCATGCCGACGCAGATAGTCGAGACCTGCGGGCGGATTATCTGCATGGTGTCGTAGATGGCAAGACCGGCGCTGATAACGCCGCCGGGACTCTGGATATACATGTTGATATCTCTCTCCGGGTCTTCTCTTTCCAGGTAAAGGAGCTGGGCTATCAGGGTGTTGGCAACGGGGTCGGAGATGGGTGTGAACAGCATGACGATGCGTTCTTTCAGGAGCATGGAATAAAGGTCCCACATTCTCTCGCCGCGCGGGCCGCTTTCAACGACGCCGGGTATTACATTCAAGGGTGAATTATTCATTTTTCCTCCTCCTTTTTCTTCTTGGCTGGTTTCCTGGCGGTTTTTTTAATGTTTTTAGCGATGTCCGTAAGGCGCTCGATGGTCTTGCGGGTCTTAATCGTCTGGGTGATGGACTGACGGTTCTGGGGAGTGTCCAGCATATTTATCATTTCCTCTTTTTTATCGTCGCCAATGCCACGTACCATATTGTTGATGCCGTCCTTGATTTCTGCGTCGCTGACCTCTATTTTTTCTGCTTCGGCGATTTTACTAAGCACTAAAGAGGCGTTGACATTTCTGACGGCGACTGGACGCAGCTCTTCCTGCAGCTGTTCCGGGGTCTTGTTGACGCTGCGCAGGTATTCGTCCATGCCCTGCCCGCTCATCTGCAGCTGCCTTGCCTGGTCGTTGATAAGGCGGTTGATTTCATAATCTATAATGACCGGCGGATATTCTATTTTCGACTGCTCGACGGCGGTGTTGATGACGTTTTCCTCATGGTCCATGCGGGCGCGGTCCTCCGCCCTTAGCTTAAGAGTTTTAGCGACCTCCTCGCGGAGGGCTTTCAGGTCTTTAAATTCCTTGGAGACCTGCGTGGCAAAGGCGTCGTTAAGCTCGGGGAGTTTTTCCTCCTTGACCTCCTGGAGGGTCACTTTAAAATGGGCTTGCTTGCCGGCGAGCTGCTTGCCGGGGTAGTCCTCCGGAAACGTAAGGTCGAACTCCTTGGTCTCGTCTTTTTTCATGCCGACGATTTGTTCGGCGAAGCCCGGTGCCGGGGAGGCGGAGCCCTTGGTGACGAGGTACTGGGAGCCGGCCCTCTGCACCAGCGGTTTATCATCGGATTCCGAATTGATGTTGATAACGACCATGTCATTATACCCTACCGGCCTGTCAACAGGCTCCCAGGTGGCGTGCTGGTGGCGCAGCTCCTCGATAACGGAGTCGATATTTTCTTTCTTTATTGCTTCGGCCTTCGGCTTCGTCCTGATACCCTTGTAGTCGCCCAGAGTGACGGACGGCGCCAGGGGGACAACCACTTTAAATATAAGCGGCTCTGCTTGTGTTATTTCCACACTGGGCTGGGCGTAAGGCTCGATTTCCTGCTCTTTTAACGCCTGCTCGTATGCCTTGGGGATAATCTGGTCGATGGCTTCCTCCAGCAATCGACTCTTTCCCAAGGTGCGCTCTACGATATTCCTGGGTGCTTTACCCTTGCGGAAGCCGGGGATATCGGCTTTCTGCACCAGTTTGCGGTAGGCGTCCTGCATACCGGCTTCCATCTCTGCCGGCTCCATCTCGATGGTGAGATAGGCTTGACTGTTCTCCACTTTTTCCTTGGTTACTTTCAAATTGCCTCCGTAAGGTTAATCTTCATCCAGCAGGCGCAGGTGTAGTTCGGTAAGCTGTTCCTCGGCGGCGGGTGACGGTGCTCCCAGCATCATGTCCATGGCCGACTGGTTCTTGGGGAAAGCCACCACGTCGCGGATATTCTGTTCCCCGATCAGGACCGCCATCGTGCGGTCGATACCGGCGCCGAAGCCTCCGTGCGGCGGCGCGCCGAAATCAAAGGCTTCCAGCAAATGCCCGAAGAGTCGGCTGATGCGCTCATCATCATAGCCTAATATTTTCAATATTTTCTTCTGCAAATCGGAGCGGTGAATCCGGATACTGCCGGAGCCAAGCTCCCAGCCGTTGCAAACAAGGTCGTAATTCTTGCCGTGTACTTTCTCCGGAGCGGTGTCCAGCAGCGGCATATCCTCGTCGCGGGGGTGGGTAAAGGGGTTGTTGGCGGCCTCCCAGCCTCCCGTTTCCTGATTGCGCACGATAAGGGGGAAATCGACGATAAAGGCAAAATATAGAACATTCGGGTCGGCGAGGTTAAAACGACGGGCTATCTCGCGGCGGAGGGCGTCCAGAGCGGGGTATATTTTATCAGGCTCGCCGGCAACGATAAGCAGGAGGTCGCCCGTGCTGGCGCCGCACGCTTCGGCAATCGACTTTACCTGCTTCAGACTCAAGTATTTGGCGGCGACGGACTTTATCATATCTTCGGTGAGTTCAGTAAGCTTGCTTCCCGGTGCGCCCAGCGCAATCGTCAATAAGCCCTTCGCCCCGGCGCTCTGCGCCAGCTGATTAAGCTCTTCGAGCTGGTGGCGCGTGTATTCGCCGCAGCCCGGTGCGGCTAGGACTCTGACCACTCCTCCAGCGCTGACGGCGGTCTTAAACACCTCGAAATCTGTCTTGGCAGCAATGGCGGTTATATCGGCAATCTCCAGCCCGTAGCGCAAATCGGGCTTTTCCGAGGCGTAGCGCAGCATGACGTCGGCATAGGTCAGGCGCGGGAAAGGACTGATAATCTTTTTGTCCGGCTTGACCGTCCTTGCCAGCGATGTATAAAGCTCCTCAAGCAACTGCAGAACGTCCTCTTGCGTGACGAAGCTCATTTCCATGTCCAGCTGGGTATGCTCCGGCTGGCGGTCGGCGCGCAGGTCTTCGTCGCGGTAGCAGCGCGCCATCTGGTAGTATTTTTCCAGTCCGCCCACCATCAAAAGCTGCTTGA
>DAOULS010000109.1:0-8393 GCA_034418415.1 Dehalococcoidales bacterium
CCGCTCGATATCGAGATAGCCCATACGCACGACTTCGACGAGACGCTGGGATTCGCCGGCACCGTCCCGGGCGACCCCCATGCGCTGGGCGGAGAGATGGACCTGTGGCTGGAAGATGAGAAATTTACCATCACCAAAAGCTGCCTGATATACGTCCCCCGCGGGATGAAACACTTGCCCCTCACGCTCAAGAGAATTGATTACCCCATTTTCTTCTGGACGGCCGGCAACGGCACCGATTATACCAGGACGTCCGGCAACGAGGAGATATAATACATATACTAATTTCACGCATAATTTTATCTTTATGTAAACAATATTCACGTTTTTTACGATTGTTTTAGATGTCTCCTAAAACCCGCCCTATCATTAATAAGATGTTTATCTTATGATTATCGCCGTTTATGCCCCGTTTACCGCAGCGATGTTAGTCTTATAGCAGAAAACCAAACAATCATCTAAAGGAGACTAACATGAGGGCGAAAACGAAAATCCTTACCATCAGCCAGGACCAGACGCTGGTAACGCTACTCCAGCGGGAACTGAATGATGGTAATTATGAAATTATCAATACCGAACACTGCGACTACCACCTCAAGGACGTGGTCGATGCCGAGACCCCGGAATTCATAATTCTGGATATCGTCATGCCGTCGCTCGACGGTATCGGCACCTGCCTGCAGCTCCGGCAGTGGACACAGACTCCCATCCTGATGTTAAGCAAGTGGGACACCAGCAACGGTATGGTAAGAGGACTTAACCTCGGAGCGGAAAGCTACCTGACCGACCCCTTCAATATCGATACATTAAGAAAACGGATCGAGGATACCTTACAGCGTTCCGCTTACGACGCCGTGGGCAATATACAGATAAGCAACAATTAAAGCTCCTTTAAGTTAATAAATAACGAGGGCTTAGCCGGTAATACGCTAAGCCCTTAATTTTTTGTCTCAAGAGTTATTTCACGATGAAAATTTATTTTTTGTTTATGGCTTTACCTGTGCAATTTATCATTTATTACCCGTTTTCAGGATAAGCTGGAACCTGAAAAAGGTCGTTGGAAATGAAAAGAACACTATTTATCATAGCAACCCTCGTTCTGCTGCTGATCCCCTGTGGTGCCGCCTATGCCTATGATGGCGCCGGGGCGGACGAGAGCCCGGTGACAATCGAGCCGGCCGACCCGTCCCTGTCACCCAACGTCGAGGTATTCGGCAACGCCATCGGGGGAGTTGAGGCCGGCGACCTGTTTTACATCGATGTTTCCGGCACCACGGTCGATACACCGTTCACTCTCTACATGACCAATATCGACGAGCTGGTCCACGGCTACCGGTACATGAACCTTAACGTGGGAATCTACGTTCAAACAGGTACGGACAGCTGGGAGAAATTGAGCGCAACGTCTTGCCCGGACATGTATCTGACGATGCAAAACGGCCTGGTGAACTTCACACTGCCGGGCGGCGCTAAATACAGGGTCACGGTTGAAAACGGATGTTACCGCAGCTATCCCATCACTTCCGGGCAAAGCATCGCCATCCCGAGTTTTTACCTCACGGCGAGTTAATATAAGCAAGGTCGAGAAGGAGTCTGAATATACGCAATCTTGAGCTTATGGAGGCAAATATGATTATCTTATGGATTAGAAAAAGAAGGACCGATAAGCAAAACCCGACCGATAAAAAGGATACCCATTCATTCGAGGAACACGACGACATCATGAAAAGATTCCGACTCGAGCACCATGACATCAATATCCTCGAGCCGAAAGATATCCTGGCCAGCGATGAGAACCTGCTGGCACCGATTCAACAGGTAAAACTCGAGGAAAACATACAAAACTAGTTGCTACCTTAAAAATAATAATACACAGGCGGGTGGAAAGAGCTCCCCATGTTAAAATCGCGGGGGGCTCTTTTCTTTGGTTAAGCCTGGTTACGCTTGCCTCAACACGTTTTATGATGATAGAATTATGAACGGTTGTTCAAACCGGGCCGCTAGCTCAACTGGCAGAGCAGATGACTCTTAATCATCCGGTTGGAGGTTCGAGTCCTCCGCGGCTCACCAGTTAAGTCTGTTTTCAACTAATATTAACTTGAGATTACTCTATTATTGTGGAGGCCCGAAGGGCGACTTCTGCGGCGGCCACAACTCTTCCGTAATATCTTTCATGCCAAGGTCGATTAACTTTTGTTTACTCGGCTTGGCGGTATTCTTGTGCCAGTCCAGAGCGCCGAGGCACCAGTAAATCTGGTGCTCAAGGTCGGCGGTAACGCCAGCCAGCGGGCCTTCCTTTTGCGGTGGGTCGCCAATAATCCTCGGATGCGGCGTCCAGTCCAGCTCGGATATTCCCTCACGCAGGTTAAAGAGGTGCCGCATTACGGCGATTCTCTCGCCCGCCTTGAGTACGTCGGCAACAGAATAGTCAAGACCAGTTACCGCATTAAAGAAGTCCGTCAGCTTTTGCGGTCCCCCACCGAAGCCGAATCCAATCATGCATAATCCCGTTGCGTTGACGATATGGCCGCTAAACGAGCCAGGTCCGAAGCCCTGCGTGTGACGACCCGGGGTGGCATCCATCTGATAACGGGCGGCGGCGAATTCGCCCATCATTGCCAGCTTGGGGTCGTGCATGCCGACCTCCTGGCCACCTACTTGCACGGCGTATTTTTTCGCGCCTTTGCCTATTTTCTGCGCCGCTACCTTTACACCGTCGGCGAGTTTATCGCCGAGGCCTTCTCTTTTTGCCATCTTCTCGGTCATGGCTACCAGAGCGCGGTGATTGCCCCATTTCAGGTCCAGGCCTCCGGTATCCTTTTTAGTAATAATGCCGTTTTCGTAGCATTCTATGGCGAAGGCCATGACAGTGCCGGCGGATATCGTATCCAGTCCATAGCCATTACAAATTTCGTTGATTTTGTTGATAGACTCGGTATTACTGTTGCCGCAGAGCGCCCCGAAACTACCCTGGGTCTCATATTCAGGTCTGCGGATACCCGCCGCGTATTTATATTCCCCCGTACCCTCCTTGAGAACAGCTTTACAGGCTACCGGACAGTGCCAGCAACCGCCGAGCTTCTGTACGTATTGTTCAAGTACATCCGGTTTAAGTCCTTCTACATCAGGCAGGTCTTTTACCCCAACACCACCCCAGTTCCTCACCGGAGTGTCACCGCTGTGAGCTGACAGATGAGTCATGGCAGAAGTGCCGAATCTATGCAGGCTATCAATGCCTCCGAAACCAGGTGTTTTCTTAAGCGATTGTACATGTTCCTTTCTCAATCTATCGACAGCGGCCTTGTCCGCAACACTGACCGGCATGGTACCCCGTGCAACTACTGCCTTAAGTTTCTTGGAGCCCATTACCGCGCCCAGTCCCGAGCGTCCCGCCGCCGAGCCTTTATCCGTGATGATAGCGGCGATAAGCGACATTTTTTCGCCAGCCGGACCGATACAGGCAACCCGACTGTTCTTGCCGTATTCGGCTTCCAGGGTCTTTTCTGTCACGTAAGCATCTTTTCCCCAGAGATGGCTGGCGTCCTTCAACACCGCTTTACCTTCGTCGATGAGGAGATAGACCGGCTTTTTGGACACTCCAGTAAAAAACACTCCGTCAAAACCAGAAAATTTGAGGTAGGGCCCGAAATACCCACCGGAATTAGCATCACCCCACCCTCCTGTAATAGGCGATTTTGCCACAGCAGCATAACGCGCTCCTGCAGGAATGGGGGTACCGGTAAAAGGTCCTGTTACAAGCCCCAGTATATTATCCGGCCCCAGAGGGTCCGCCCCCGGTTTCATGTGGTCGTAAAGCAGCTTAGCACCTAAACCATACCCGCCGATATATTCTTTATAAAGGCTTTCATCCGGTGTTTCAATTTTAGTCTTGCCAGTGGAAAGATTTACCCATAATATCTTACCCATATAGCCGCTTATCATAATAATCTCCTTTCGTTAAACGTATCTAGCCTGTCTAATTATTTTAACTGTGCTTTATTTTAAGTGTCAAATTGAAACAAATATCACAGCGGGTGTTAATAGCTTGACAAAAGTCCTCATTGATAATATGATATGCACCAATTTAAGATGAAAAACAAGATTTTTAAGTGGGAATTCATCGGTTTTGTGTTTATTTCCGTATTGGGGGCAGCGCTACACTTCGTCTTTGAGTGGACGGGAGAACTTGCTCCAGTTGGGTTTTTTACCCCTGTGAATGAAAGCGTCTTCGAGCACCTAAAACTTACCTTCTGGCCGACGGTTCTTTACGCGATTATCATCTATAAATGGCTAAAACATACTACTAACAACTTTCTGGCAGCTAAAGCAGCCTCTGTCTATATCATGCCTATAATCATCATCATTATTTTTTACTGTTATACAGCTTTTACAGGGGAAAGCATTGTAGTGGTGGACATACTTACATTCTTCATAGCGGTTGCCGTCGGGCAATATGCAAGTTACAAAATACTTAAAATGAAACCTGTATCGCGATGGCTGAACCGGTTATCCTTGGTTTTTATCGTGATACTTGCTTTGATATATGGGCTACTCACCTTTTTCCCGCCCCATTTGCCTTTTTTTATGGATAGCAATACTGGCGCTTATGGATTACCCTAGTCTATCTATTCGATTGATACAATCCATGCATTTACGAGAAATATCCCTTGATGTATAATTATCTAAATCACATTTTAGTCTGGCGGAGGTAAAGAGCATGGAACTCACACCGGAAGAAAGAAAGAAAATATACGAAGAAGAGAAAGCCCGGATAGAGGCCGAGGAAGAACCGGACAAGGAAAAACACCGGGCATCACCGGAGCCTACCATCAACCTTTCGCCGAATATCACCGGAGTGCTCTGCTACCTGGGAATATGGGTTACCGGCATCGTGTTCTTTATCCTAGAACAAAGGAATAGATGGGTACGCTTCCATGCCGCGCAGTCGATTGTGGTCTTCGGAGGACTAGGCATAGCTTTAGCCATACTGCACTGGATACCGTTCCTGGGCATATTCTTTACCGTGATTATCTGGATTATAGGGATTATTCTCTGGATACTGCTGATGAGCAAAGCCTATAACGGCGAGCGCTTCAAGCTGCCGTTTGCCGGGGATATCGCCGAGATGATGCTGGAAATAACGTTCAGGATACCGGAGCATCCGCGATGGTCGCCACCACCTCCCCCACCCGGGGAACCATCCGCGGTCCCACCTCCGCCCCCTCCTCCGCCTCCTCCCCCACCACCACCCGCAGATATAGACAAAAAGGTAGAGCCCTTCTATAAAGTAAAACGTGGCGGGAGAATCACCCTGTCGTCGCTGGCGATTGCCTGGAGCATCATACTGCTGGTGGTCTTTAATTTCCTGTACCAGTATATTGCTTACTACACCTACGATTCAGCCACTAAAACATGGAGCTGGGACTCGTTTTTCACTACTGATATCAGCCTGTGGCTGCCGATACTGAATACGGCGCTGGCGGTTTCCATCGTCGGGCATATCTTTCTTATCGTCATCAACAACAACATTATCAGGGAGTCGATTCACGTCATCATCAACGGGTTCGGGCTGGCTTCGGTGATAACCCTGCTCGTGGTATTCCCCTTCACCTTCGACATGCTGCCCAACAGTACGGCGGTCAGCGGGGCAACCATGGGTGTGAGAATATTCCTGGCGCTCGTTGCCGTGTGTTTCGGCATCGCCCTGCTGGTGAGGGTAATCAAGCTACTGGTGAATATTCTAAAGACGGCTACAAAGATAACCGACGCCGCTTGATTAACTATTATAAAGCAACCAGCTGAATAGCCTTTTGAGGACATGCCCTGGTACAGTCGCCGCAGGCACGGCAGGCGGAAGGCTCGGGGAGGGGTACAGTATAAGGGGACTCCTGATGCAATAACTTCGACGGGCAGACCAGGGAAGCAGCACAGATACCATCCTCGCATTTATCCGGACGGCATTTCTGAAAGTCGAGCAGGGCCACTTTTCTGGCCATATGCATGGGCTATACCTCTTTAGTAGATAGAAACCGACGGTTTCAGCAGCCGGATGCTCAAGTGGGAGAACGTTGACTGCCGGACTCTCCCCGTGAGATTTGACCGAACACCGACGCCAGAAGTCTCTGGGGATTTTTCCTGCCGCACTTGGGACAGAGCACTTCGGCATCATTATCATTCATGCTGCGTAACAACTCGAATTTCTCGCCGCACTCGCGGCAGCGGTAAACATATATGGGCATCGCAAAATATCTCCGGTTCGCCTGTATATATATTTTATCATAAATTACACTATCGCAGGATGTGACCAAAATCGCACCGGCGAATTTGACATCAAACCAGCCTATCTTATATCCTTTTTAAAAGCATAACCAATACTTTTCAGTAAATCACGCAAGTCTAATCGGAGGCAGAAATATGACCAAAGACGGTAATTATATCAGGGAAAAAGCCAGGGACACGAAAGTCATCCGCCAGGCCGACGTAATAGTGGTCGGAGGGGGACCGGGGGGCATCGGCGCCGCGGTCTCGGCGGCCCGTAACGGGGCGGACACTGTCCTTATCGAGCGCTACGGCCATCTCGGCGGCATGGGCACCGGCGGCCTGGTGACGATTATCCCCCAGCTCTGCGACTACACCGGAAAACAGCAGATTGCCGGCATTACCCAGGAGTGGATCGACCGCCTGGTTGCCCGCAATGCGGTAGATATGCCCAAGAAAGAGCACTGGGGCTCGCTGGACAAGGAGATGGTCAGGTACTACTTCGAACGCAGTTTTTTCTATACGCGCCTCGACCGGGTGGTCTACGCCGCCCTTATTGACGCCGAGATTTCAAAAATCATCTTGAATGAGATGGCCGAAGAAGCCGGCATCAAGGTCTTCTTACACGCCTGGGGCACCGAGCCCATCATGGAAGGCAATCACTGCAAAGGCGTCATCATCGAAAGCAAGTCCGGCCGCCAGGCTATCCTCGGCAAGGTCGTTATCGATTCCACCGGGGACGGCGACCTCTTCCCTTATGCTAATATCGAGTGCGAGACCGATATACCAAAGCACTTCCGCATCGCCAACCTCGCCGTCTGCTTCTGGGTTGCCGGGGTCGATTATAAAAAGGCAATGGACTTCCGCAGGAACAATATGCAGGAATTCATGGGACTGATGCGTAAAGCCAATGAATACGGGGGACAGGGCGGCTTTATGCCCAGCAACCTGCCCGACCAGGAATCGGTAATGTGGTTTCACAGTCGCTACCCAAACAAGAGCCAGATAGACGTGGAAGAGCTTACCCGCGTCGAAATTCTGGGACATAAAATCGCCGGCAAGACCATCGAGTTTTACCGCAAGAACGTGCCCGGTTTTGAAAAGGCTTTCCTCGTACTCACCGACCCGCAGCTCGGCACGCGCAGCAGTCGCCGCATGGTGGGCGAATACTGGCTTACTGAAAAAGACCTTTCTAATAACCAGCCGTTCAAGGACACCATCGCCATCTTCCCCGATTTAGACCGGGGGCAGGACTCGCTGGACCACCCTAATATGTACATCCCCTACCGCTGCCTGCTGCCCAAGAACGTGGACAATTTCATGGTAGCCTGCCGCGCCTTTTCCTCGGACGTGCATGTGCAGGACTATTTCAACCTTATCCCGCACTGCATCGCCTTCGGGGAGGCCGCCGGCGCCGCCGCCGCTCTGGCGTTAAGGGCCGGCGTGGGCGTGAAGGATGTAGATATCAAGGCGCTACAAAAACAGCTGGCCAAACAGGGCGTGCCGCTGCCCGACGTCAATAAAAAAGTCGACTACAAATACGAGGGCCCATCACTGGTCGGCCCTTCTTTTACACCACCGCACTAGACGGGACCAGCCAGGATACAAAGGATAATAACCAGACGGGGGGTAGCTAGAGACTGCCCCCTTGGTTTTGGAGGTGGGATATGCCAGCGCTAAAAACGGTAAGAGAGCCAGCCCGGGATATCAAGGTATGGCGGGAAGCGGATGTAGTGGTGGTGGGAGGGGGACCGGGGGGAATCGCCTCGGCGATTAGCGCTGCCAGAAATGGCGCTAAAACAATACTCATCGAGAGATACGGTCACCTGGGGGGAATGGCGACGGGGGGTCTGGTCAATATCATTCCCAATTTGAGCGACATCAGCGGCAAACAGCATATCTACGGACTGACCACAGAGCTTTTAAACCGGCTGGACAAGCGGGGCGGGACGTCTTATACAAAGAAGAAAGACCGCGGCTCCGCCGAGAAAAAGGCGGTGGACTACTACCTCGACGCCAATCTGGGGTGGTTCTACGTGCGGAAAGACCACGATACCGGTGTGCAGAGGGTGCTGTATTCAGCGGTGGTTGACCCCGAGATACTGAAGGACGAGCTTAACGACATGGTGCTGGGG